>JBCCOI010000283.1:0-9131 GCA_039025515.1 Planctomycetota bacterium | reverse complement strand
GATCGTTGCTTCAGCCGATCAGCCGAGCTTCGGAATGCTTGCGACCATTCGCATGCTGGTCGTCAGCTCTTCGAGTTGCAACCATGGACGCATCCACGCGACCGCGTTGTAGCTGCCTGGTTTCCCGGGAACTTCCTTGACTTCGACCCGCGCCTCGGCGAGCGGATAGCGTGCTCGCACATCGGCTGGTGGATTGGGATCAGCCGTAACGTAGTTGTGAATCCAACGATCCAACCAAGCTTCGCAGTCGCTCGCTTCCATGAACGAACCGATCTTGTCTCGACCCAGCACCTTGAGGTAGTGCGAAAATCGACTGGTCGCCATGATGTACGGAAGCCTCGCGCTGATTTCCGCGTTTGCGGTTGCGTCGGGACGATCGTACTTCTTGGGTTTCTGGCACGTTTGTGCTCCGAAGAACACGGAATAATCGGTGTTCTTGAAGTGGCAAAGGGGGAGGAAACCCAGGTCGCTCAGTTCTTTTTCGCGGCGATCTGTGATGGCAATTTCTGTCGGACACTTCAGGTCCATGTCGCCGTCGTCGGCCTTGAAAATGTAGGAAGGCAGACCTTCGACCTTACCGCCATTCTCCACGCCTCGGATCGTCGTGCAGAATCCAGTTTTCGCGAAGGCATCCGTCAAGCGTGCGCCCATCACGTATGCCGTATTCATCCAGCAGAACGAGTCGTGGTCGACGTGGACCGATTCGCCGCTGCTACCGACGGGAACTTCCTCGTACGCAAACTCATCGATCGTTTTTGTGTTCGCACCGTAAGGCAGGCGGGCGAGGGTGCGAGGCATCGTCAACACGCAGAAACGGCTGTCTTCGCTCTCACGGAAGCTCTTCCATTTTGTGTACTCCGATGACTCGAAGACTCGAGCGAGGTCACGCGGTTTGCTCAGCTCCGTCCAGTCATCGAATCCGAACAACTGCGGCGCGGTTGCGGAGATGAACGGACAAAACGCCGATGCCGCAACGCCGCTGACGTTGGTCAGCAAATCCATGTCTTCCGGGTGATTGGTGAACTCGTAGTCACCGATCAACGCTCCGTAAGGGGCACCACCGGGAGTCCCGAACTCGTCTTCGTAGATCTTCTTAAAGAGTTGACTTTGATCAAACTCGACCGCCCTATCCATGTCCTTGAACAGATCACGCTTCGAGCAATTCAGGACACGAATCTTTAGTGATTCGCCGGTCTCGCTATTCATCACCAAGTGATGAAGCCCACGCCAAGAGCCCTCAAGCTTCTGAAACTTCTCGTTGTGCATGATGGCGGCGAGTTGATCGCTCATCTTTTGATCGATGCCGGCGATCGCCGCGTTGATGGAACGCATCACGTCCTTATCGAACGAGACCGTTCCCTTCAGTGCTTCTTCGGTGAGCGTCTTGATGAGCTCTTCTGCACGAGAGCGTTCGGTTTTCTTGGTGGCCGCGATGGCGGACTCGAGCAAGCTGCCGGATTCGCTGGTGCTTTCAGCTTGCTGTGCCCCTTGGCTTTGTGTCTCGCCGGAACTCATGGCGCAACTCCTAAGGTGAATTTGAAATGGAAGGGTGAAAGGGATGTGGTCGCGTTCCTACTCGTCTTCGGATTCCACACCCAACTCACCTGAAAGTTGCTTGAGCTGCTCGCTGTTGGTGAGCACTTGCTCCAAGACGTTTTCAAGGTCATCGCTACGGTCGATCTTGGTTGCCAGGTCACGCAACTTGTCACGTGTTTCCATCAACTTCTTGAGTGGATCAACCTTGTTGACGATGTTGGCCGGCTCGAAGTCTTCCATCGACTGGAAGTCCAAGTTGACCGACATCTCGCTGCCGTCTCCGGCCAGCGTGTTTTCGACTCGCATGTTCAAGCCGGGCGTCATGTTCTTCAAGACGTCGTTGAAATTGTCGCGATCGACTTGGATGAATTTTCGATCCTTCAGCGATTTAAGCTTCGTCGTCGGGTCACCCGAGAAGTCGCCCATCACTCCAACGACGAACGGCAATTCTTTAACGACTTGAGCGTCTCCCGTTTCCACCTCGTAGGTGATGTGCACGCGGGGCTTGCGGACGCGGTTGAGTTTTTGTTGCTGGCTTTCAGCCATCTGAGGTATCTCCAGACACGCGGGGGGCGAGTTCAAATACGGAACCCTTCATGAGCGGTTTTAAATCAACCCCCACGGCCGGGCAACCTTCTCTTGACGCACGGCCGCCAAGAAAGGTCGAAAAGCGTGGGAGAAAATCGGTTGTGCGTCGATCTCCCACTCATTTCCGTCAATAGTCGTCATCGTTATCAGGCAAAGGCAAACCGACGCGTTCGGACAGGCCCTTCAGCACGCTTTGGTCGTCAATCAACTTTTGCAGCAGGGATGGTAGGTCCATTCGCCCGAACTCGACCGCCTGCTGAAGCATATAACTGACCGGCGAGTGGGGTTCCGTCTTCCGAAAAAACTCACTCGCCTTGATCAGCATGCGAAATGCATCTTCACGGTTGTTCACCTGCGCCTGTGCGATGTCCACTGTTTTCGCACTCGAGGTCAAACCTGTTTCGTCGTTTTCAGAATTTTCTTCCGCGTCGTCTTCGGCACCGCCAAGTAAATGCCTTGTGAGTGCGGTGAAAGCTTGCTGGATGTCGGAGAGAGTTCCACGAATCTGGCTGCTCGGGGGCGTGCAGTCGTCCTCACCTTCGACGCGACATTTCTCCGCGAGTAAATCGCACATGCGATCAAATGACTCCAACATCTGCGAGATGTCTTCGCCATAGGATCGCAGTTCATCGGTATCGATCTGACTGATCGCCGATTGGAAATCCGCCTCCGAAACTTCTCCGTCACCGCCGGCGAGGGCCTCGCGGTATCCCGCATATGTCAGCGCCCCGTATTCTGGAACGAGCGCAATCTGTTCAAGCGGATCGATAAGTGTTCCGACTCCATCTACCCCGTTCAAACTCGCGAGTTGCGAAACGGTGTCCAAGTAACCGTCGTCCTCGTCATGGGGCGGATAAATCCCTTGATCCCAGAACGTTTCGCAGATTCTCGACACCAACTCAAAGCAGTCACGCGCACCGGGGTAGCCCGTCAGCCGGACATGGGCTTCGATCAGCCAAGTTGCGACCCAAAGGTCCTTCGAATGATTGGCCAAAATGTCCGTGCACAAGTCACGAACTTTACGCCAGTCGGGACTCGATGGAGCATCAATGCCTTGGCCTTGTTCGCTGAGTGAAGCGAGTTCCTCTTCGCTGTACATCGCGTACTCGCGAATTTTGCGTTCCGATGAAACGGCTTCGGCCCGCGCATCTTTCGCCTCTTGATATCGCTCGCGATCTGTCTCACGTAACCACGGTCCGTTCGGAGCGTCATCGCTGATCGGAGCCATGAGCGCGTCGAAATCGAGAATGGGGTCGGATGCCATGTCAGTCTCAAGAAAAAACGTGATTTAGTCGTTGCCGGATCGTCGAAGGCTCTGTGCAAGCAGGTCCAGGCTCTTTGCGTGGATGCGGCTCGCCCAACTTTTGCTGATTCCGTTGCGCTCGGCAGCTTCGGTCAAGGAAAAGCCGTCGAAGTAGATGCTTGTGATGAGTCGTTTCGAATCTGCGGGCAAGTCGGCGACCAACTTTCGTAGCGTCGTTTGCATCTCCCGATTGGCGACTACCTTGCTCGGCGTTTCTGCTTCATCAGCGGCGTCGGACAACAAAGAGTCATCGCTCTCACCGTCACCGCTTGCCAAATAGACGACCGCCAGCCGTTCACTGACTTTCCCGAGCCAATCGGCTTCGCTTTCGATGCTCTGAGCCGCGTCGGATTCACCCGATTCGGCATCACTCTGCAACATGTCGTCCGCCATTTGACGGTAGCGCATCCGGCGGAGTCGGGCCCGGCTAGTCCAATTCATCTTGGACACGCCATCATAGATAGCGCCGCGGACACGATAGTACGCGAACGTCGTGAACCGCACGCCCGACTCCGCATCAAACTTTTGCGCAGCTTCCGCGAGCCCGAGCTGCCCGTAGGCGATCAGATCGTCCAAATCCATGGGAATGGGAAGCGAGCGGTGGACACGCATCGCGATCGAACGCACTAATCCCTGTGCCTCTCCGATCAACTCATCGGCCGACTGTTTCTTAGGCGGCTGCTGCTCTGCCGATGCATCTCCGTCTAGTTGATCATTACTGGATGATGTCATCTTTCGGCTCCCAACGCATTCCAAAGACGTTCGACGCGGTGACGGCTTCCTTTGTGATCCCAAAGCGACTGGCCGACCTCGGCAAACAATTCGTTCGGCAGCTTGTTGAACGATTCACCGAGTCGATGCCTCAGCACCACGCGAATGAGCTTTGGAACGACAGATTCATCGAATCGGTCAGTTTGCGTCTGCTGCCGAAAATCGGTGAGCGCCCGAAGCAAGTCACCCGCACTTTCTTGGCGACGCACCAGGGTTTCGCCAAGCACGTCCAGCAGAATCGACGAAACCTCGCCCTCGGCTCCGGCAACCAATCGTTGCGGCGACCGTGAAGCATTACTCGCGTCTCCATCATTGTTCGCCGGCTCCATTTCCACTTCGTATTCGGCCGCTTGGGGGCGATTCGAAGAGTGCTGAGGATTCATGGCGACGCGTGAAAGAGTCTTGAACAAAGAATAAGGAGGAAGCTCGCCGTCGCTTCGCGGCTCGAAAGCTACGTAACGACAGATTCGATCATCGAGCCTGTGTCCGTCAGGAACCTCGGAAGTGGTAGATTAGCAGACCGACGATGGTCGCAACTAATGCACCGTTGACCACCATCAGCAGCCGAACGCCGGCTTGCATGCGGTCTTCCTCCGCCACGGCTTCACTGCCCCACTCCAGTTCCTCTTCTTCGGTGGTTGCTTTTCGAAAGACGCTGGCCAGAAATGCCTGCCGATCAGGACGAGGCCCACTGGCCACGAAGTAGCATCCGCTAAACAACAACGGTTCCGTCTCGCTCAGTTGCGTTCCGTTCGGATTGACCGAATAGGCGGACTGGATCAGGTGCGCGAGCCGAGGCTGAAACGTCGACCTTATCCGGCACAGCAGCGAATAGAGGTGGCGGTTGCCAGGTTTACTCAGCCCGTCGCCTTCGCGAAAAAGCAGATAGGACCAATCTTCAAAGGCACCACACGCGTGCTTCACCACCGCATCCAGCTGCCTCGCATCGGGAATGTTCCAGAGTCCGTAGCCTTTTCCGAATCTTTGAACTGACGATCGTTCCGCACCCACGCGACGGACCAACTCACGGAAACCCGTTTCCAACTCCATCGAATCGACGATATGTGTCACTCCGCATCGCACGCGCAAACTGCCTCGCAAACAGGCCAAATCAGCTTTCAGTGCAACCAGAATCTGGTTGACCATGTCTTGCGAACCATCGGCCAACATCCGGAAGGGAGTTGAAACGAGAATGCCATTGATCGGACAAAGAGGATCGCGCAGTTTCTTGAAAAGCTTGCACAGGTAAGCCAGCTTTGCGGTCGACTCCGTGGCTTCACCGGGCGTTAACACCGTTCGCGCGATGCCTCCACCCAGCGGTGCCTGCGGAGTCCGCACACCGCCAGAAAGATCGCCAACCAGCATCGTGCCGCGAATATCGGCGCCGGCCTGTTGCGTGGGATTTGGAATATTCAGTCCGGCGAGCGTGCTGCGAACTTCCGATGGATAACTCGATGCATCACCTCCCGCTGCGGCCGGAGGCAATGGTGGCCCTCCGCCTGCTGCGGCACCGCCGCCCATCGATGAGAGATCCATCGTTCGGTCGGCTTGGAAACCAGCGCCCACGACTCCGCCAGGCAGCTGATCGGGCGTGATGGTTGCATCACGCGGCGCCAACAACTTGCTCAACTGGCAACATTCCGTGCACACGACGTAGATCGCTTGCTGATTGGCAAAGACGTGAATCGGACTAGGCCCGAGCGGCACCCTCACCGGGAATTGCGTGTTACTTGACGCCATGAACGAGTTGACGGCGTCGACACTTCCTGGCCCCAAAATCAGGAACAGCGGCGTCTCAGACGGATCAATCGACTGCTCTCGCATGGTACTGCGAGCCGACTCCCAGGCACGTTCAATCTCGGGAAACTCCGATGGCTCACCTTCCAACCAAAGCTTCAAGGCGTACCAAACGACGATCGGAATCGCGACGACCAAAATGAATAGAACGGGAAGCGTCCGCCAATAGAAGATTTGCGGCTGCTCGATATTCGTGAGCGATGCCCGAAGAATCGCCCAAACGATGGCGATCGTCAGCAATCCAAAGAACAACAACCACGCCGCGCGTGCTTGTAGCGAAAGCCCAAGAATCCGCTTGGGCGAGCTGATGACGCTGCTCGGAATCTGCGCGAGCAACCGGAACGGATACAAGATCCCATCGATGAATCGACGAAGCGCACTGATCATGGACGTAAAAACCCCAAACAGAAACCGCTCATGACATCACCATTCGAAAGACACCGATCGCTATCGCCGCGAGTAGAACACAGCAGATAGCGGAACTGATCAAGAGGTACTTGCCCTCCAGCGGTGGCGCGCCCGAACCCGGGCGGCCCTGTTCCAAGATTGTCGGCCGACCTTGACCGAGCTGGATCGAAAGACAAGTTCGACGTGCCCATTCATCCAGAGAGGGTGGCACATTGAAGTGTTCGTGTTGGGCGGTGGCTTCGGGATCACCGTAAAGTCCACGAAACCCGAGCACGACGCAGACGTAAAAGACTTCCAATGCATCCTTCTGCGGCAACTCGGTCGCCCGCTGGCTCTGCTCGTAAAACTTGCTGAACGCGCTGGTCGTATTGAAGATCTTGAACTCGAGACGGTTTTGTTCCCACCACTGATTGCCATCCCAAGCGGAATCGATCAGCAAGTCATCAACCCAAGCCACCAACGCATACTTTGCCAATTGCCAATCGGGTCGCTGCCCGAAGCTGTTTTCCGCGTTGTCGAGCAAGCCGCGCACCTTGACGCTAATTTCTTCAGCACTCGGGCTCTTGTTCGCCTCAATCTGGTCAACGACGGACGAGACGTACATGAAGACGGGGTCAACGGCGGCGGCAAATTCAGGCGACATGTATTAGCGAGGCGTTTCCAGCGAAGCGATGGAGGAGTGATCGTGAGTTTCTGCCGATGGTTCCGCGTCAGATCTTATTCGGTCGCCGTCGGGACGGCGAAAAGACTCAAACGAAGGGTGCCCTGGATCCCTTCGACATTAATTTGGAGCTCTTTCTTTCCCTGCAGCGTCTCCAAGTTGCTGATCAAATCCTCCTTGAAACGAACGCCCAGGGTCGGCGAATCGTCGTTGCGAAGCTCCTCCCACGCGGGGCCGCTCTTGTTAACGCTGTAGAACAGCCAATTGTCACCTTGCGGTAGTGCCCGTGGCGCCTTTGTTTCCGTGATTCGAAGACCTTCTTGTCGGTATCGGAACATAAAGTCGACTTTTTCGCTCCGACCCAATTTCCAGTCGAGGCGCCCGGGGACCAGAAAATCCCGACACTGGGTCGAATTAATCTCCTCGTGCTGGACGCCGATGTACCACTCCCACCCGCGTCCCATCCATTTCTGGTCGAGTGAAACTTCCTGCCCTCGGCCCGCGCCGACAAAATCGCGACGTTCGAATTTGTATTCCTGAACTTCGGTGATCAGCGAGCGGATCTCTTCCCGCACCCAGCGAAAGATTCTCGCCAGGTCATCGTGATCGTAAATCGGTATGTCGCCGGGTCGACGGTCCGGACGGAAGATTGAGATCGACCCCACAATCCGACAGAGTTCCGTGTAAGCGGTTTGGGGATGAACTCCTTGAGCAAAGGCGATCGCCCTGAGCGAAGCAAAACCCGTGTTCAGCGCCATCAACATGAGTAACCGATTCATGTCGCCGGCTTCTGGGGCACCTTGCATGATGCCTCGCGTGATCACTTGCGAACTCAGCACTTCGATCTTCTGGCCGATGATGTCGTACACCGCGCGGACATAATCCCGTGCCAGTTCCGGCCAGGCATCGCAACCCAAAACAGGCGGGATGAAATCCTCATCCAGCTCCGGTGCAGCTTCGGCGGCGCCAGAACGCTTAATCCGCGCAATCGGCAAAGTCTCGTAACCCGCAAGGTTGTCGGTGCCCAATCGTAACTGAACATTGAGCGAACGCATCGAAATCTCTTGCTCGTTTCCGCCGGCGTTCTCATCAGACACCTCCGCCGACAAGCTCACGAAACGATGTTGTCCGCCACTTTCATGTTCCGTGTTTTGGCGTCCGAGTCGAAGCTTGGGAACGGCGAGATAAACATCAATCGATTCCATCTGATCGAACGCGGCACGCAAATCCCGTTTCGTGCCTCCGCCAGCCTTTCCCAAGTCCACGCGATCGGGCTGCTGCGAAGCATCGATCCAAATCACCGTGCCGTCACGCAACCGCGCATGGCATTCGCTGAGTTCAAATTGGCCGTTTGCGATGGCTTCGCGAGAGAAACTGATTTGGCGAAGACCGTAGCTGTAGCCGTGGTCGAGCGCGACTTGTTGCCTGGCATTCTCGTCGATGTACCGCTCGGCAGCCTGCATGTGATGCGGCCGCAAGAACATGCCTTCCAACCAAGCAACGCTCTCGTTTTGCATCGTGATCGCTGTCTCTCGTTCCGACAAGAAAATCACCGTCCGAAACCCATCCGGACTGGCCACGCTGACTCGTGCATTGATGCCGATGGCCCCACCGGCACCAGACTCTTCGACAAACCTCGCACGCTCCGCTCGGATACTCTAGCAGGTGTTGGTGTGCCGTCCCACTAGGTAAACTCGACGGCTGTCACGACTGCAGACGACTCCCACCACCGCACGGAGAACGATGAGTACGGCAGGCAAATTTGGAGAGCGTCAATCTTGGAGGCGTGCCGGCGGCGGCGAACAGAGTCGACGGCGGACGACGAAGTTGGTGATCACCGGGGTCGCGCTGCTTCTGCTTGCGCTCTTCCTGTACATCCTGCTGTCGCGTGATCGGAACACGATCGTCCGCACCATCTTAATCGCCCCGCCATATAACGCGGACATTGTGACAGCCCCACTCTTCGCCGATTCGGCGCGGCAAGCCTTCGTGGACCAGCTGGATGCCACGGTGCTGCGAGACGATAGCGAGACGGTGCTCGCCAGCTTTCGAGACACCGATGTGGTT
>JBCCOI010000282.1:0-9136 GCA_039025515.1 Planctomycetota bacterium | reverse complement strand
GCACGGGGTACACGATCGGTACCGGTGGAACGCTTCTGTTGGGACAGGAGCAGGATTCCGTCGGTGGTGGCTTCGATCCCAATCAATCCTTCTCGGGCACGCTTTTCGACGCCCGACTCTTTTCGGATGTGAGAACGGCTATCGAGTTGTCCGCCAGCTATCGCGGCGACCTGCCCTACAACGAAGACGGGATGCTCGCAAACTGGCGATTCGATCAACTTTCAACGGATGGCGTCGTTGTTGATGCCGTCGGCGGCAACAACCTGACGATCCGTCATACCGGCCAATCAGGCTTTAGCCACTCGCAACCGTCACTAACCTTCGCGATCGACGAGAACGCGATCGACGGCAGCGTTATCGGCAGTGTCGCTGGGAACGATCTCGAACGCGAGCAACAGATCCAGACGCTGCTGGATGCCGATCCAAACCTGCGGTACAGCGCGGAGACCGGCAAGTTCTATCAACTCGTCACGACATCCGAAACTTGGACTTCGGCGGCTTCGAATGCCACCACGAACACGCTGAGCGGCGTCGCGGGGCAACTCGTTCGTATCGACAATGCGAACGAGAACGCGATTGTTACGGCACTCGCCGCCGACTTCGGGTTTGATGTCTGGATCGGAGCAACCGACAATACGACCGAAGGCGATTGGTATTGGGTGGAAGGCGGCAGCGAAGACGATTTGTTTTGGCGAGGTGATGATGACGGCTACTCGCCCGATCAACAGTACGCGAACTGGACCTCCGGCGAGCCCTCCGGCGCGGACTTTGCCCGTTTGAGTCACATGACGGGTTTGTGGGCGGATGCCGGTGGCGGAAGCAACCGGTACATCGTCGAGTGGGACGCCGATGATGTTTTGGATGTCACGCAGAGTGTGACCTACGGCATCCAATCACAAACGGTCGCCGGTGCATTCGAAATCGATGCCGACACCGGCGAGATCCGTGTTGCCGATGGCACGCTACTCGATGCGGACACGCAAGCAACTCACTCGATCACGATTCGGACTACCGACGTCGACAGCAACATCGTCGACGAGACCTTCACCATTTCACTTAATAATCTGGTCGAAGACAATAACGCACCAACGGATCTGACCAGCGGAATCGAACTGAACACAGATGGCGGCAACGATGCCTATCTGATTGCGGATGATGGCGGGGCGATTTTGGGAGGCGCTTCTGAATTCACCCTTGAAGTTGCGTTTGCAACATCATCCTCAACGGGCGACGTCCCGCTCTTCTCTTACGCCGCCGGTTCGCCCAACGGCAATGACCTTGCTTTCCTCATCAACGAAAATGGGTCGGCGACGCTTTTGCTTGACAATTCAAGCATCAACTTGAGTTCTTTCGATTTTGCATTACTGCGTAACGGTGCTCAACATTCCTTGGCGATAAGCTGGGACAACTCACTCGGTAGCGTCTCCACCTATGTTAACGGGGAACTCGTCGAACAGGCGACAGGCTTAGGGGTTGGCACCACTTTGCTCGGGTCCGCAGGAACGGGAGAGCTGCTATTCGGACAGGAACAGGATTCGGTGGGCGGCGATTTCGCGACCAGTGAGGTTTTCTCGGGCACACTCTACGACGTGCGTTTCTGGAACGAAGTCCGCACCGAAGCCGAGATTGCACTCAATCATCAGCAAAAGTTTGGCACGGGCGGTTTGCCGAACGGCCTGATCGCCAATTGGCAGTTCGACGGATTCAACGGCTCAAACGAAGTCGTCGATGTCGTCAGTGGCAACAACCTTAGCATCGGCAACGCGACGGGCGGTAGCTTTGTCGCCAGCACGCCGGTCGAAGATCTGCATGTTGGCGAAAACTCCGTTAATGGAGCCAGCGTCGGATTCGTCGTGCCCAGTGATCCAGATACGCCGAATGATATTGCTGAGGATGACAGGTTCGTCGACTCCGGATTCTCGGGCAATTTTCAGGAGTTCAATGACGGCGATACGTTTGGGGGCTGGACTGCTTCTGGCAATGGGATCTTTCTCGTTGGCAGTTACTGGGAGGGTCCCAGTGGCGGTGGGCTTTCCGTTTCACTCACCGACGACGGAGGTTCCATCAGTCAAAACCTGTCAACGATCGCCGGCACTCGGTATCAAGTGATCTTTGAGACAGCCGGTGAGTTCAGCGGGCCGGCGGACGCGGTCCAGGATTTCCGCATTTCGGCCGCGGGGCAATCGCAAGACTACGCGCTCACCGAACCTGCTAATTGGTCCCGCTCCAACATGATGTGGGAGCAGCGTTCGTTCGAGTTTACCGCCGAGGATTCGACTACGACGCTTCGTTTTGCAACGCTCGATGCAGGAGCTACCGATTTTGGCCCGGCGGTCGGCGATATTCGCGTCATCGAAATCCCGCAAGCGGTCAGCACGATTCTGAATAATGATCCGACACTGTCCTACGACGCGGCAACGGACAAATTCTATCGATATGTTTCAGCCCTGGAGACTTGGGATACAGCGCAGAGCAATGCGGTTGCATCACAAGTGAATGGTGTCTCCGGTCAACTGGTGACGATTCGAAGTGCCTACGAAAACGAGCTGATTCGCCAGTTCGCAAGTGACAACAATACTGTCCTTTGGCTGGGCGCTTCCGACCAAAATTCCGAGGGCGATTGGCACTGGTATGACGGGGACCAGCAAGGTGAGCTCTTTTGGCAGGGAACCGATACAGGATCGGCTCAAAACGGCAACTACGCCAACTTTGATACGGCAGGCGGCCAACCCAATGACCTTGGAAATCAAGATCATGCGAGGATCACCCAGCAGGGTGTCTGGCAAGACAATTCCGGCACCGATACGTATCGCTACGTCATCGAATGGGACGCCAGCGAAGTCCTGTCAAACTTCACGTTCAGCCTGACCGACGACTCAAATGGTCGGTTTGCGATCGATGCCAGTACCGGCGAAATCACCGTCGCCGATGCATCTCAACTCGACTTTGAAACGTCGAACTCACACAACGTCACCGTCGAAGTCACCGACGCGGCCGGCAATAGCTATAGCGAAGCCATGTCGATTGCGATCGACAACGGCTTAGAAGCTGCGCAAACCGTCCCCGGGCCACAGACGATTGATGAAGACTCGACATTGACCTTCACGGCCGGGACGCCCACGGAAGTAAGCGTCAGCGATACCGTAACAAGTGAGAACGCCCGAATGAGGGTGACGCTCTCCGTCAATGACGGCGTCATCACGCTTTCGCAAACGACGGGTCTAACGATCGTTACGGGGGCAAACGGCAGTGGCTCGATCGTGATCGACGGTACCGAGTCCGACCTGAATGCGGCACTTGATGGCATGACGTTTACGCCGGATCCATTCTTCAATGGCAGCGTCACGCTCAATATGCAGTCAGAGCTAGCCGCAGAATTGGAAGCAAGCTACACGTTTGAAGGTGGCAACGCGAATGATCAAGCTGCCGGCTCACCCGACAACGGTACATTCAACGGCAACGCTACCACAGCCATCGATGGAATTCGAGGCGAAGTGCTCAGCTTGGATGGCGACGGTGATTCAGTCACCGTCAACGGCAGAATGGGCGAACCGGCGAACATCACACTTGCCGCTTGGGTCAACCTCTCGGCCAGCGATACGTTGGGAGCCGAAGTGATCAGTATCAGCGACAACGTCGCCATCCGAGCCTTTGATGATCACGAAGGTGGAGCCATCGGCTATTTCTATGACGGGGCCGGTGATTGGAAAGAGCTGAACTCCGGTGTCTTGTTGGAGGGAACCGGTTGGCGACATATCGCTTACACCATCGATACGACGAACAACGTTCAACGATTCTATGTTGACGGTGAACTGGTCGCCGAAGGAAGTGAGACCGACAATATTTCCTACGATTTTGGATCAACCACGACGATCGGAGCTCATGGGACAGGCAATGCCAACTATGACTTCAATGGCTCCATCGATGATGCACGAGTTTACTCTCGTGCGCTCTCTGCGGAAGAGATTGCGGCACTAGCGGCTGACCAATCCCCGGCGACTGACAATGTGGCCATCACCGTCAACTCGGTCGCCAATCCTATAACTGACGCCCATTACACGACGTGGATCGGTAACAGTGAATTTATCGTCAACACGGTAGTGACGGGTGATCAAGACAGTGCGAATGTGACGGCACTGTCCGATGGTGGCTTTGTCGTCGTTTGGGAATCTGACGGTCAAGATGGCGATTCGGAAGGGATCTATTTCCAACAATACAACGCAGCCGGTCAAACAGTCGGGACGGAAACGCGTGCGAACACCACAACTGCTGGTTCACAAGATGATCCGGAGGTCACTGCGCTCGCCAATGGTGGGTTCGTGATCGTCTGGGAATCCACAGGTCAGGATACAGACGGAGAAGGAAACTACCTGAGAGCCTTCGATGCGGACGGAGTTGCCGCAAGCGGCGAGATTCTCGTCAACACAGAAACAACCGACAATCAGGATACTCCGCACATCGCATCTTTGACGGGTGGCGGATTTGTGGTCACGTGGGAGTCGTTTGGACAAGACGGTAGTGCTAACGGAATTTACTTTCAACGTTTCAACGACGGCGGCGTGCCTCAAGGTAGCGAAACAATCGTCAACTCCACCATCTCGGGAGATCAAGTCTGGCCACGGATCACGGGAACGAACGACGGTGGTTTTGTTGTCACTTGGTATGACGATTCATCAGGCGAGAATGAAGTCAAAGCGCAGCGTTTCGACTCAACCGGCGGCTCGATCGGCAGCGAGCTCAGCGTCAACACTTACACGATGGGGGATCAGGATAGTTCAGACATTGTCGCGCTTGCAGGAGGTGGCTTCGTCATCACTTGGGAATCCAGCGGGCAGGATGGCGATTCCAATGGAGTTTACGCTCAGCGATTCGATGCTACCGGTGTCGCTACCGGTTCCGAATTCCAGGTGAGTTCGACAATTGCAGGTGGTCAATCAGATCCGCGTGTTGATGCGTTGCCAGACGGTGGTTTCCTAATCATTTGGGAATCCAGCGGCGGACAGCACGGTAGCGAAGGTGGTGTTTACGCCCAGCAGTTTGATGCCAGTGGGGCTAAGGTCAACGGTGAATTCCTGACCAATACGACGACGAATTTGGGGCAGTTGAATCCAGATGTCGCAATTCTGAATGACGGGCGAATGGTCGCGGTTTGGGATTCTGATGTCCAGGACGGAAGTGATGACGCAGTTGTAGGACGCATCTTCACACCGTCTCTCGATGAAAACTCGCCGGC
This sequence comes from Planctomycetota bacterium, assembly GCA_039025515.1. Lineage (GTDB taxonomy): Bacteria > Planctomycetota > Planctomycetia > Pirellulales > Pirellulaceae > Stieleria. The sequence goes on along the minus strand of JBCCOI010000282.1, from coordinate 3,903 downwards.
GGGCACCGTAGCAGCCGTTGTTTCGCAAGTCATCGATGCGGACGGCAATGGAACCTACACCTACAGTTTACAAGACGATGCGGGTGGCGCATTCGACATTCAAAGTGATGGAACGATCACCGTTCTTGATCCGACCCTCATCGACTTTGAAACAACGCCGAGCCTGACTGTCACCGTTCGAGTGACCGATACCGACGGAAGCGGTTTCCACGACGAAGTCGTCACGATCAGCTTGAACAACCTCGCCGAAGCAGAGGTAGACGTCCTGAGCCCAGATTATGCGGCGGAGCTTGCTTCTCAGTCACCGGTCTTGCATCTTCGTCTCGATGAAGGATCTGGGACCACAGCGGTTGACTCGGTGAGCGGCAACAACGGGACCTACAACGGGGTCTCGCTCGGGACGGACGGCGCGGTCACTGGGAATGACGCGGTGACGTTTAACAACAACGAATACATCGAAATTCCGCATTCGCCCGATCTACTGCTCGACGAAGGCACCATTCAACTTTGGTTCCGGACCGACGACATTACTCAAGACGGGGCACTGTTTAGCAAAGACGCGAACGGTTTCGGAGCCGGTGGTCACATTACCGCACGAGTCTACAGCAACGGTGAGATCCAAGTCCGACTTCAGTCGACGTCGACCTCGTACACGGTTCGCACCGACAACGCGACGCAAGCAATTGCGGAGAACCAATGGAACCATTTCGCGTTCAGTTTTGGCAGCGACGGGATGAAGCTCTACATCAACGGCCAGTTGATGGATTCAGATGCGTACACCGGTGGCTTGGGAATTTCATCCGGAAGCAGTGGGAACACCGAGAGTCTATTGCTGGGTGCAAGCAACGAATTTAGTTCAGCCGGCACGACCAATGACATTCGCCACTACTACGAGGGTGATCTGGACGAATTCGCGGTGATCGGATCACAGCTTTCGGACTCGGATGTCGCGAGACTCGCGGGATCAGCCAGCCAGAGCATTGTGATCGACGAAGACACCTCGGCAGTGTTCAGTGTCGCAGGTGGCAACGCGATCACCGTCAGTGACACGCTTTCCGGAAGCAACTCGCCAATGCGAGTTTCATTGGCCGTTTCAAACGGAACCCTTACACTCGGTTCAACCGGCGGCATTACGTTTGTCGAGAATTCGGATGGATCGGCTTCGATGACGATTGAGGGTACGGAGTCCGATCTCAATGCGGCACTGGAAGGCTTGACCTTTACGCCAGATGCCGACTTCAACGGCAGCGTGACACTGAACGTGACCAGTGCGTTGGCTTCCGATTTGGAAGGCCACTACACGTTCGAAGGCGGAAATGCAGACGACCAAGCGGCGGGGACACCGGAGAATGGTACGCTCAACGGTGATGCAACCACCACGATCGACGGCACACGCGGCGAAGTGCTCAGCCTGGATGGCGACGGCGACACAGTTGCAATCCCGTCCGACTTTGGTGCGTCACAGAACGTCACACTTTCGGCTTGGGTGAATCTCTCCGCGGCGGATACAAACGGTGCCGACGTCTTCAACTTGGACAACCGGATCATTTTGCGGCTGGATGACACCGTCTTCGGCGGCACGGTGATTGGGACGTTCTTTAACGGCTCGACATTCCAGACGACTCAGTCGGATCTTTCGGTATCCGCGTCCGGTTGGCGACACGTTTCCTACGTGATCGACAGCGACAACGACGTTCAGCAGCTTTTCATCGACGGCCGGTTGGTCGGCGAATCGACCTACACCGACTCGATCGCTTACAACAATGCGGTGCTAACGATCGGAGGCAATCCACTCGCCAACAATCACGACTTCAACGGGCTGATCGACGACGCGCGGGTTTATTCAAGGGCTTTATCGGCAGACGAGATTGATGCACTCGCGACCGATCAAGCAGAATCGAGCGACAGCATTGTGATCACAGTCAACGCGGTGAACGATCAACCGCAGTTCAACAACTTGGACGGCAATCCGACCTTCACCGAAGGCGGTTCGCCTGTCGTGCTGGATGGCGATGCGGCGTTCTTTGATACCGACATCGATCGCGGCGAGGACAACTACGACACCATCAATTTGGTTCTACAACGAAATGGCGGGGCCAACGCGGACGACGTGTTCACGGCAACCGGCAACCTCGTTTTCCAGGGCAACAATGACGTCGATCTCTCCGGGGCGACGATCGGTACCCTCATCGGCAACTCGGGTGGACTTCTCAACATTGAATTCAATGCAACCGCAACGGAAGCTCAAGTCAATGAACTCCTGCAATCGATTGCCTACAGCAACGAAAGTGATGCTCCGCCGGCGAGCGTAACGATTAATTGGTCCATGGAAGATGCGAACAGTGGTTCGCAAGGCTCGGGTGGGAATCTATTTGCTACGGGTGACACCACCGTCGACATCACACCAACGAACGACGCGCCGGAAGTTGACCTCAATGGCCCGTCCGTACTGCAGTCCATCGGCGGTGAGACTCGTGTCAACACCACGACCGCTGCCGACCAACGCATCGACGGCAATGCCAAATCGGTAGCCATCGATGACAACGGCAACTACGTTGTCGTTTGGGCGAGTGACGATCAGGACTTTGGCACGACGTGGGGCATCTATGGCCAACGCTACGACGCGGATGGCAATGCCGTAGGCGGCGAATTCCTGATCAACACAACGACCGCCGGCAATCAACGTGAACCGAGCGTTGCAATGGATTCCAATGGCGACTTCGTGGTCGTTTGGAGCGGAAACGGTCCGGGAGACAGCGCCGGGATCTTTGGTCAACGCTTCGACGCGGCGGGCGTCGCCCAGGGTGGGGAATTCCTGGTCAACACAACTGACAACCCGTCGGGTGAGGTCCTGCCGTCAGTGGCGATGGACGACGCCGGCAATTTTGTTGTCGTTTGGACCGACAATTTTCACGACCGCATTTTTGCGCAGCGTTACAACGCAGCGGGAATCGCTCAGAGTGGAGAGATCTTGATCGATGAAGGAAGCCCCTTCGATCCTCAAGTGCAAGTTTCGATGAATGGTAGCGGCGCATTCGTCGTGGCATGGTCGGACGACAACGACAACGCAACGGCGCAGCGCTATGACGCGAGTGGCAACGCCTTGGGCGGCCTAATTCGTCTGAACGACAACACCGCGTCGGATCGATTCGATCCGACCGTCGTGTTGCGTGACGACGGCAGTTTTGTGGCGGCCTGGACCAGTCAATGGCAAGACTCTGGTGGAACCTTCGGCGTTTACGCAAGGACGTTCGACGCCACCGGCACCGCCACCTCCGGTGACATTCTCGTTAACACGACGGAGAATGGCGATCAGGAACAAGCCTCCATCGCATTGCTCGCAGACGGCGGTTTTCTGGTCACTTGGGAAAGCACCAACTTTGACGGTGGTGGACGCGGTGTGGCCGCGCAGCAGTTTGATGCGTCGGGCACAAAGGTCGGGACCGAATTCCAAGTAAACTCGGAAACCAGCGATGCCCAGCAAAATCCCTCGGTCGCCGCCAGTGCCAATGGCGACGTCGTCATCGTTTGGGATAGCTCGAATCAAGATGGTGACCAAGGCGGGATCTATCTCCAGCGATACGAACTGAGTACCGGCGCGGACGTCACGACCACGTTTACCGAAGGCGGTCCGGCAGTCAACGTGACAGACTCGGACGCCACAGTCCTGGATGTCGACTCTTCCAATTTGTCTTCGCTGACCGTTTCGATCACTAATCAATTCGACGGCACGGATGAAACGCTGACGTTTGATGTGACAGGAACCAGCATTGTCGGAAACTACGATAGCGGAACCGGCATCCTGACACTCTCAGGCAGTGATAGCGTCGCGAATTACGAACAAGTGCTTCGCACCGTTCAGTACAACAACGCGTCTGGCAATCCGGACAACACGGATCGCGT
>JBCCOI010000281.1:0-9188 GCA_039025515.1 Planctomycetota bacterium | reverse complement strand
TTGTCGATCACCCACTTCATCAAGACGAACGGCGATCGGATCAAAGAACCGACGCCAGTAGCGAGAGTAGTTTTGATTGTAGATCCGATAGGCCTCCGCCTCCGCCGGTGTGACTTTCTCGATGGGAACATCCCGGAGCGAACGCATACGGCCCAACGATCCGTACTTCTCACTGCGGACGATGCCGACATTTGACATCGAAAGACCGTCGGTCGACAAAGTGCGCTGATCGGAGGGCTTACTGCTTAGAAAACTGTCGATCTGTGATTCGGACTTTCCATTTAGTTTCGCCAGCAGTGACTTTCCGGCGATCGTCTCCATCTTTGCTTTCTCGATCATGCGACGTCGCTGCCCGATCTTGACTGCCGGGCTTGTCAGACGGCGGATAAACGGATCGGACAGATAAGCGTAGAAACGTGTCGCATCGCTGATCTCCATTTTTGTCAGCATGTAACGAAACTCTGTGCTGGTTCCTAAACTTTCGGCCCCATTGGACTCCTGAAGATCGAGCGCGAGATCCAGTTCACCACGATTCGTGCTCATGAAAAGCAAGTCCTTCCGCAAAGCGCAATAGGCGGGCGCGTCTTTTGTCGAAGGAAGTTTGATGACTTCACCGGAATCCAATCCTTGCACTCCCAATGCACCGAACAGACCACTCACCAACTGTGGCTGCTTGAGCCTGGCCACGACCGTGACGTCGGTTCCATCGATAAAGAACAAGTCAGGAGCAAAGACTGCCAGCTCTTTGATCATCCCGGAACTCAAGACTTGGTCGAGCCAATCTCGTGACATTCCCAGCCTGGACAAGTACTTCGATTCCAAGTTGTACCGAAGGCAATTGCCAGTGATCGCCGTACCCATCGATGCGATGAAGGGAGCACCAGAATCGAGCAGTGCCGGGATCGCCGCAGGCTTCCCGACGTACACAAAGAAGCGATCCGCCGGGACATTCTTCGCGATGTCCAGTGTGCCCCCGGGAGCATCACCGAGCATCTCGTCAAATGGATGCGATTTCACTTCAACACCCTTCAGTGAGGCGACGTCGACAGTTGCGTCTTCGTCGCTCTCGATGACGTTGATGTTCTGAAGCTGCAGCGTTTCTTCAATCGCGGCACGTCCACCGAGCACGGAGAACATGGAAAGTTGACTGCGTGGATTTCGAACCGGCTCGGCGCGATCGGTTCGCCAAACGCTCAGGACACCCCCTCCGCCAGCAACGTGATAGGGTTTCCAGGTAAAGTCTCGAGCTGATTGGATCGCGTCTTCGATTGCTGCAGCTGACACCTGCGTGGCCGATTCGGTATCCCAACGAATCGATGTTGACTCGCCCAGAATCTGATTGAAAACATTTAACTCGATCGTCGAGGTTACTTCGCTTCGCCCAATCAAAACGATCTGGTAACCGATGGAGGGCTGCTTTGCTTCGGCATCACTTCCCTCAGTAATCGGAACAATCTCGACTTGCTCCCGACGAATCAGTTCGGAGTCAATCTCGACGCGTTCCGTTCCGCCATCACTGAAGAGAACCCAGTGTTTGCCGTCGTTGATGAATGGTCGGAGCTGAAATGCAAGAAGCTCGCGACCCTCGCTTTCGACGACTCGTCGCTGTGACTGATCAACTGAACCATCTTCGGAGACTTCTAGCGGACGGAAACGAAAGTCGACGTCAGGAATGAGGTGGACGAAAGGACCTTGCAGTTGCTCTTCGTCAAAGCGGTCGCGAAGCTGTCTGATCAAGCTAGACCGCTCTCCCCATCTCCACTTGGGATCCGAAGCGCCCTGATGTCGAAACAAGTCGACGAGTGAACTCGGCCCACGCCCATCATGGTCGGCCGCGTACTTGCGGCACTGTTCATATCCGGCTCGCAAATCCCACCGTTCGGATTGAACCTGCCGCTCTTCGAGTGCCGCGTACATTCTTCGTCCCAGCCTCTTCGTGATCCCAGGCTCGCTGGGACGCAAATAGACTTCGCTTGCTTCGGGAACACCGATCGGGTCTTCGAGAGTCCAGAGTCCATCGGAAGGCAACTTGATCTTGCCCACGTAGGCGCGGCCAGCCTCACCAAGCGCTGCGGTTTCGGTTTCGGTCACGTTCGACTCAGCCTGGGCGGAACAAACGGTCATCCCCAGCATCAACGACAGGGATCGAATGACATGACGACCGTGGATTCGCACGAGAAAGAAATTCATCAGCGCTGCCTGGGGAAATGGCGGGAAGGTCTTCGCAGTAAGACGTGGGCCGGTGGCCCTCAGAGTGCGAGCCCGGATTTGATTTTGTGTGGCGCCGAATTCGAGTGAAATGGAAAGAATTTTTTCAACAACACAATTTCGCGTGAAAGTGAGCAGTGCCCGCATCATCTGAGACGGGGATTTCCTAGCCAGGGTGTACAATCCCACCCTGCAAGACTAGCCACCGACGTGTTGGTGTTTTGACGCATGGGCCGCGTGTTTTGCCGATTCACCGACAAGTTTCGGTGGACGATTTCGACGCTACGGGAGACCACGTGTGACCCAGGTATTTGACGATTTCGGCAGCGACGCTTCCTCGGGTCATGAGGAGGAAAACCGGGACGAACAGGAACTTCCGAATGACGGAGAGGTTATCGATTCGAACCAGCCTGCCGATGATGCCACTCGTCAAGGTCACGACAGTCAGTCGATCAGCGAAGTCCTCGGGTTCGATATCGATTCAATCACGCCCAAAGAGGAATCCGATCGGGATGCTCAGCACGCTGTGGGCGAGTATGTGTTGCGGCGACGACTTGGCGAAGGCGGTTTTGGACATGTATTCCTGGCCGATCACCCACGATTGGGAATCAGTGTCGCCGTCAAGCTCGCGCGGCCAAGTCAATTTTCGCGGCCCACGGATTCGAAACAGTTCGTCGATGAGGCCAGAATCGCCGCTTCTCTTCGTCACCCCGGGATCGTCACCGTTCATGATGTCGATAGCATCGATGGGCTGTACTTCATCGTCCAAGAGTACCTGCCGGGAGGGACGCTCGCTGATCGGATTCGCCCCCGCGGAATGGAGCCCGATTCGATCGGAAAGTACCTGATTCCGATCGCCGAAGCATTGGCGTTTGCTCACCAAAAAGGGATCTACCATCGCGATGTGAAGCCGGTCAACGTTTTGTTCGACATGGACGATCGCCCAAAGGTTACGGACTTTGGCTTGGCGACTCGCCACGCGTCGCGGCAGAAAAGCGAGGGATTGCGCGTCGGAACGCCCCACTACATGTCGCCCGAACAAGTACGTGGAGAAGCCAATCGCACCAATGGCAGATCCGATATTTGGGCACTCGGTGTCATGCTTTACTTGATGCTCACCGGGAAACGGCCTTTTAAGGGAAAAGAGCGGCACGAGATTTACCGAAGCGTGCTCTACAGCGACCCCGTGACTCCCAGACAAATCCGGCCGGACATTCCACTTTCACTTCAGCGGATCTGCATGAAGTGTTTAGAGAAAATGGCAACCGATCGCTACGCTTCGGCGACGGACTTGGCAAACGACCTCCGCCACAGCATCGCGGAACTGGAACGTCACAGACTTGGAACGGGCGTTGCTTTCGAAAATGGAAGTGATTCCAGCAATTCTTCGGAAGAACCGCCGATCGTTCCAAAGTTCTTAAGGCCCTATGATCGCCACGACCAAGATGCTTACCCAAGGCTATTGCCCGGGCCCTTCGACGTTCATGGCCTACCCGAGTCGATTCGTTTTTGGAAGAACTGGATCGAAACGTCTCGTTCGCCCGGTGTCGCCCGAACAACACAATCGCCGGTGGCATTTCTTTATGGGCCCAGCGGCAGTGGCAAGTCATCTTTGTTGCGCGCGGGACTGATTCCACGAGTCGAAGATGGTTCGCGGATCGCCTTGATCGAATCGAGTCGCGAGCACACGGAGGACGACGTCCTTCGGGAACTACGTCGAATCTACCCGTTGCTTCCCGAAGGCGCTTCGCTCACGTATGCCATCGCATCCCTGAGAGAGTCCGACGAACAATTTTCTCAGCCGAAAACCATCGTGATTCTCGATCAGTTCGAGCAGTGGCTTCACGGAAATGAACTTGAAATGTCATCACCCGACGCGGTCGAAATGGATTTGGTCGGCGCGCTCAGGAACTGCGACGGCAAACATGTCCGATTTCTTTTGGTCGTGCGTGATGATTTCTCCATGGCGCTGAATCGTTTGTGCCGCTTGATTGAAATCCGGATGGTCGAGGGCGAGAACTTCCGCACGATCGATCGATTTGATCTGCGTCATTCGCGCAGGGTCCTGATTGAGCTTGGACGCGGGTACGGTAATTTGCCAGCAACCGACGAAGCGATGACCGTGAAGCATGAACGGTTTATCGATGAGTCACTGAGAATGATAAGCGAAGGTGGACGCGTTGTTTCTGTTCGACTTTCGTTGCTCGCTCACATCGTTCGAGATAGAGACTGGAACGAGTCGACGCTACGCAGCATGGGCGGGGCGGAGGGGATCGGAATCGAGTTCCTGGATGAAACCTTCGTCCAATCCGGCGGTAACCCCAAGTATCGGTTGCTTGCGACGCCGGCCATCCGCGTGCTCACTGCGCTCCTTCCAGAAGCTGAAGAAGAAGCATCAAGAATTAAAGGACGGCGCCGATCGCGCGATGAACTATTCGCTTGCTCGGGAGTTGACGAAGAGGAGTTTGCCGAAGTAATCGAGATGCTCGATCGTGAACTCGGTCTTATCACGCCCACCGATGCCGTCGACGTGATGCTCTCCAGCTATGAATCCAACGGTTCTACGATCCTTTCGGAAGACACGCGGAACGACAGCCGCAACTTCCACGAAACGGCGATCACGACAAGTCGGCCCGAAACTTCTGAACTCATTGACCGAACGACCGAAAGCCGGCTCGACGATACGCAGGCCGGTGAGATCACTCGTCGAAGTGAGTCGGTGGCGGTCGAAGTGAAGAAGACCCCCTCGAGTTTATCGGAGACGTCGGAAGCGGCACCGCAGTACTTTCAATTGACTCACGACTTCCTCGTCCCAACGCTCCAACAGTGGATCGCCCGTCGCCAAACATCGACGCGCGGCGGACGCTGGCAGTTGCGTTTGGAACGCGCCGCCGAACGACACAGTCGTCATCCGGCGCGGCGATTACTTCCAACGATTTACGAGCATCTTCAGTATCGATTCTGGACCAAGTCCCGCGAACGTACAGCGACGCAGAATCGTTTTCTTGCCGAAGCCATGAAGCGAGACGCTGTTTATGCGGGGGTCACCTGTGTTCTGATCGCGTTTGTGATCGGCTTTGCATACCGTTACCAAACCAACGAACGAATCAAGACCCTGGTGGCGCTCTGGGCTGCGTCTGCTCCGGAGCGTTGGGATGACCTGACCGCTCGAACGGAAAACGCCGGTGCTGATGCGAAGCAAGAGATCGTTCAGCGATGGGAAGCCGAACGGAACAAAACCTCGTCGACTTCTCAACTCTCGCTCGCCTACGCCGCAGCTCCCGATTCTGACTCGGCAAAACAGCACCTTGAAAACCGGTGGGCGACTGTCTCACCAAGTCTCATCCCGAAGCTGGTGAGACGAACCGGACCACATGAAGGGCGGCGAGATTCCAGTCTCGAATCCGCGCGGCGTTTTCCGGATTCGGCCGGATTCGTTCGTTGGTGCTGCATTGCGATCCAGCAAGATCCCGCTGAGTTGGCTTGGTTGAATACGGCAACATCGCCCGAGCAGAATACGTTCGGAAGTCAGCTACTGGTTTCACTGACGCGTTTATCTTCGGTTGAATGCGAGCAGTGGGGCGAAGTGCTGCAGCCTGCATGGGAAACGCTATGGCCGATGTTGGCAAATGCCGTTGAGGATAGCCGCGCTCCGAATGAACTGACCAGCGTCGACTCTGGTTTCAAGTGGCCAGAGCGGCAGAGAGAGAATCTGGCACGTCTCGCGATTCTTTTTTCTCGTGATTCTCCGGAGCGACTTCTCGAGACGTTGTCGTGGGCGGACAACATCAATCGGCAGTTGCTGTTTGACGAACTTGAGGAGCGCTTCCCACCTGAGAAACTGCTCGAAGTCTCAAACCAGAGATTTCGCCAAGCTTTCGAAGATGCCTTGCCGCAATGGCCACTCAGACAGTCGGTTCAATCACCTCGATCAGACGACTTCGACCAAACAGCCGCACGATCGACTTTCCAGGCTTTCGGAGGCGACGTTTGTGCGACGGGTGCCTGGGTGCTCAACGCGAATTGGTCAGACTTGGAGAAAATCAACGAGGCAGGCAAAGAACACGGTCTCGGGATGGAAAGCCTGCGGCCCTACGGCGATGGTCACGAAATGAAGTTCGCCGCCACTTGGAGTAGGTCGTTCCAACCCTGGACAACCGACCAGTCACCGTTCGATTCATACAAGGATCTATCGACGGCACATCGAGACTTGCGCGAACAAGGTTTCGCACTGATCGACTTCTCTCGTTCGATGATCCAAGGCACGCCAAAGTGGTTTGGTCTCTGGGTGAAAACGGATTCGTTGGATTCCATTTTGATCGAAGGCAAGTCCGATTCGGCTTCGGAGTGGAAGTATCTCGTTAGGAAGTACGAACACTCGCTCGAAAAACCCCTCAGCGTTGTAAGAGCTTTGCGTGGCAGCGACCGAAAGGAATCGGCAATCATCAGGCTTTTCCATCTGCGACCCGATGCGACGGCCAGCTCATTCGGATTTTCGCGTTCGCGCGGGTCTGATGCGCTCGGGAACCTCTATCCCGGCCGTTTCATGTCGGACTTTCACTGTGAAATCCTGCAACTTGAACAGTCACCCTCGCCTTGGTTAACGCAGTCGATTCCAGAGTATCGGTCCAAGCTGAAGGAACACCTTCGGAGAAAGACACGATCCGTACAACCGTACCGCTTGCGCCTCGCGAGAATGGAGTCTTGGATCGGAAATCACGCGGATGCCTTTGAGCTGATTCGTGACGCTCTGGAAGACGATCCCGGCCGCGCGGATTTCTTAGCACTCGATGCGATGATCGCAATCGACGCAAACGAACTCGAACGGGCAATCGAAGCACGCGAACGGTTCGCGAACGTGGTGTCCGAAGATGACTCAAGATTGCGACTCATCGACTTGCGCATCGCGCTACTGGAAGACGACAAGAATACCGCACAACAAGTCATCAATGCCGCGCCGGACGAAGTCTTTGTGGGCGAGAACCTGGGTTTAACTCCCACCGAGACTGCCTTTCAGCAAGGGTGCTGGTACGCCGTCTCAGCCATGGCGTATGGCAATGATTCGCAAGAGCAAAGCGCTGCCATCACGAAGGCACTTGAAAAGATCAACGCCCCCAACATTTTTAACTACGTGACTTCCGATCCAAAGTGGAATCTGGTTCGGGGTAGCCGCGAATACAATCAATGGATCATTCGCGAAGGGCGGGACCGTCAATGGCATGGTCTTTGGACGAACGAACCGAGCTGGCAGACGGAATTCGTGCATTCACTCGCGCCCGTAGAGTTCGTTCGCCGCGCGGAAGCATTCGCCACGGATGGGTTCCGCCCCACCGTCATTCAGATTGATCCCGCGAAAAACGATCAGCAACCGAGATGTTACGGCGTCTTCGCTAAACCACGCTTGCTTCCGGGCTGGTGGGAAGCACATGCGATCAATACTGCGATCCTTCTTGCACGACTGGGTTCGTCTGATCAACTGGAGAGTTTGCTGGTCGGGAAGCATGGCGTTGAACTGAGAATGGGTGCGATCGATGCCGTTGCGCATAGTGGTTTGGAAGCAAGCTTTATCGTTGGAGAGCTCGAAATCGCGGCGGATCGTTCCAAGGCACTCGGCGATGGCGAAGGAAAACTCACGTGCGCTTGGCTGATGGCACTCTCACACCTGCCCGCCATAAGCATTCCGAAAGCAGGAATCGACTTGGTTCGAAACCTAGCCGACGGCGATGGCGATCCGGGGATCGCTTCGACCGCCAGGTTTGTCATGGACGGATGGCCGCGAGATGTCGCGAACACGAAGTTGACCCGTGAAGTGTTGATCGATCCGCCTTTCAAGTCACCCGAAGACGTTTTGGCCAATCGCGGATTCGCGAATCTACAACGTGGTCGATGGACGCGTGAGCCAAGCGGCGGTCGTCTGTTGGACTTGGAGCCTCCGGATGTTGTTCGAATCGGCTCGCCTTCGTCAAACATGTATTATGGGACTTCGCAGTACCAGCTTCCCTATCGCATCCCGCGAACGTATCAACTGGGAAGTACCGAGTTCTCGCGAGGCCAATTCAACTGGCTGTTGCAAGATCGCGTGTTTCGCGAGTTCTGCGGCGAAGAAGAGCTTAGCCAGGATAGTGTCGCAGAGAGACTCTCGGATCGACGCCCCCTGACGGATTGCAGCTATCTGCTCGCGATCGCCATTTGCCAAAGGCTGAGCGAGCTTGCCTCCATTCCGGCAGACGAGCAGTGCTTTCCCGGGATCTTTGAACATGATCTGAAACATTGGGAGGCCAATGAATTTGTACTACCGAAGAATGTTTTGAGTCGAACGGGCTATCGATTGCCGACGCAAGCCGAATGGGAGTACGCGTGTCGTGCGGATCATTGGCAGCCATTTCACTTTGGCGCTCGGCCGCGGTGGCTGGGGAAGTTCGCATCCACGATTCACAACAGCGGAGAACGACCGGTCAATGTCGCAAGCTACTGGCCGAGTGTTCGTGGATTCTTCGACCTTCATGGAAATGTGATGGAATGGACCATCGACAGCGTGATGGGTGATGCACCGGTCGAGACACGCAGCAATGCGACGATTCTCGATTCGGGGTTCGCCAAAATGTTTGCCGCCGAGGACGGTTGGAGGACTGGTCATCCAAAATCACACATCCTTCGTGGAGGTTCTTTCCGTCAATCCGTGAACGCCAACCAGATTTCTTACAAAGCATCCTCGGATGTGGAGACGGAAAATATCGACCATGGATTTCGCATCGCACGCACCTTGTCGGTCAAGGAAACAGCGTCTCCCTGACCGATGTTCGTGATGACCGAATTACCGGCTTTGGGCGTTCAGCTCAAGCATCATCAATTGAGCTCCGGCTCTGGATCGGGCTCATCATTCTGCACGGGCGTCGACTCGACCGGGATGTCGTCGTGCTCGAAACAGGGGTCTTCATCCTCCGACTCCTCTTCCGGTTCTTCATCCTCGTATTGGTTGA
>JBCCOI010000280.1:0-9204 GCA_039025515.1 Planctomycetota bacterium | reverse complement strand
CATGCGTCGACGAATCCATTCTTTGCGGAACGAATAGTCGTTACCCGTTTCGTAGTCCACACCGGCCAGAAACGCGCGTCTGACGCATCTCTGGACGACATGAACGACGCAGACTTCGGCAGGATCAAACTGTTCAGCACGTTGCGGTCGCGGCATGGGAGTCCCTCGAACGAGTTGCGTGACGCCAAAACCCTAACAAACCAAACGACAGCCGTCAATCTGATTATGGCTGGCACTAATCAATAATGCTGTCAATCTGATTATGGCTGGCACTAATCAATAATGCTCACTCAACACTGGCAAGCTCGGTGGTGATCGGAACTGCCATATAAAACGAAGAAACCCGTCGCTGGGGCTGCGACGCGGGTTAAGATTTCTCACTCAACACAGCAGGAATGTCTTCGGTGAAGCACTTCAAATTCATCAAATCCGATTGTGTTCTTTCGGCTGATGCGAAACGACGACCATCTGGTTCTTCGGCCCCCATTTTCCACACGAGTTGATCGTGCCTTGCCTTGTGGAGCATTGGTCAGTGATCGATGGCCTGTCACTCAACCGCCGCCGATTTCGATGGAGATCGGTTCGGACCAGTCTTTTGATTCGGCGGTGTAGTAGAGGTACGCACAACTGGCGGGCCCGGTAAACGACCCTCCATATTCCCCCACGCAACGAATTGCGAGCTTCTTCGTTTCCGCTGGCGCGAGAGTCCGCCAGTAAAGTGAAACTTCACGTCCGCGTCGTTCGTAGAAATCGATCTGCCCGGAGTCTCGCAAGTCTTCTAAGGACTCAATGACGGGTTCCAAACCGCCGGGCAATCCAATCCGCGCCAAGGTCATCGGCAATCCTTCGTCCGTCCGGTTCTCCAGCATTACTTCGACCCCAACGGAATCACCGAGTCGCATGCCCGACTGATCCGTCTTCTTCGGGAGCGCGACGGCAAGTCCAACGGCGCAGTCCATGCTGCTCTGCGGCTGAAGCGTTCGGCCTTCCACCGTCATCGTGAATGCAAGCGGTTCGCCACCAGCCGAGACGATCTCAACTTCCTTGCCATTCATCACTGCGTCCACGAAGGGTTGAGGCAACGAAGTCTTGAAGGACTTGCCGTCGTTTTCTCGCTTGACTTTCATCTGATGAACACGGCGACCCGAAACAAGGAAATCAAGTTCCCACGCCCGCTTGATCGGTCGACTGGACGCCTTGACCATCGCCTTGAGCGCCAGCACGGTTCCCTGCGTTGAACCGAAACCACCGTCCAATCGACGACTTCGTAGCCACTTGAGTGCCTCGGCCACATTCGTCTTGTAGCGCGGATTGCTTGCCCAAGCCAACACGGCCAGCGAAGTCGTTTCGACGCGTCTTGAAATTCCTCCGCTCTGCGTGATCGTTGTGATTCCCTCAACGCTTCCTTCACGCGACTGTGCGGTCGCCAACTTGGCTAGCAGAGACTCGGCCGCTTCGATTCTTCCGGATTGATGTAGCGCAAGTGAGGATAGCGCGATCAGATAAGGATCCGACGTCGACTGAGAGAGCTCTTCCAAGTGATCGAGCTCCATTGAGAAGTCTTCTGCCGTTCGAGAAGACTGTCCAAGCGCATGATCGGCCTCCGAGATTCCCCAAAGAACATAAGCGTTGACGTAGTCCTGATTGACCGACCATTGATGCAAGTGTCTCGGGTTGCGATGAAAGCCGCCCTCGCCGTCACGCCTGCCCACCAACCACGCCCGCGTCCGCTTCATCATCTCACGATCGACCGTGATGATGTCAGCCATTTCACCAAACTGCATCAGTCCGAACGCACTGAGCGCTTCATGGCCGGGATCATTTCCGAACCATTCAAATCCCAACGAAGAACATTCGTACCGCGCGAGTTTTCGGTAGCCGCGACGAATCAATGACTCGATTCGACGTCTCAACGGGTCATCCAGTTGTCCCTGGGCAGAAAGCAACTGATGAATCATCACGTTGGGATAATTCGAGGATGAAGTCTGCTCGAAACACCCGTGTGGCTCGCGAAGCATGCTTTCCAGACCACTCATTAACTCCGTTTCGAGCGACGGGAAGACTTCAAATTCCCCGGTAATCGATTCTCTCACGATACCCTTAGGGACTTCGAAGTCGACGATCGTCTTGCCCGATATTTGCCCCGACCTGGAAGCCCGAAACGGATAACCCGCAGGAACAACTCGTAGCGACCGGCGAACCGAATCAACAACTGTTGATCCGACTTTCGTTTTCGCAGCGAGAGCGACGACAGCGTCTTGCGCCGTAGGGGATTCTGCAACGCTGATCGGGACGACGAAGGAATCGCGCTCACCCGCAGCAAGTTCAATGGAAACGGGCGGCGTGTCATTCTGAAGCGGTGTAGCGGCAAACAGGTCCACTTCGAACGTACCTGACTCTTTGGTCGCGTTGACCACGCCAACCGATAAATCGATTCGATCACCGGCGCTCACTTCGAGCGGAAGTTTGGCGTCGACTTGAATCGGAATCGATGTTGCGATCATCTCGGTCGTGTGACCGAGCCGCCCCTTATCACTATGGCCATCCACACGCACACGGAAGGAAGTCAGCGAGTCACTCAGCTCGAACTCAACAACCGCCGTGCCCGTTGAATCGGTCACCATGATCGGATTCCAAAACAGAGTCTCGGTAAAGTCGACTCTCGTTGCGGGTTCTCTCGACTTTCTGTGAATGTGAGCGTACTGCCGAATCGGAAAGCGAAGTTGCTCCAAGAGCTGATCGGCTAACTCACGCGCCGAGACCGATCTCGATTGGCGCCAACGTTTCAAGTCCTTGTCATCGATCTGTCGCTGGACCAATTCAAAAGCGGCGTTTCTAGATTCAGCTTCGGCGTCGCCGCGAAAAGCGTTCATCAGCGCGCGGGCGAAGCGATTCACCACACCAGGGTTCTCCGAGCCGTTTGCGGCGATGCCAGCCATCTCCGGACCTTCCATCACCGCCGATTCTTCCGCAAATGCGATCGTTTCAGCAGCCGCAGCTTCGTCAGAAGCTGCGGTAGAATTATCCGAACGCGGTGATGCGACCGAGGCGTACTCGGTCGTCGACTGCGCTCCGCATCCGAGTAGGGCCAACGAAGTACCCAGCAAGAGAAGCCCCGTGGCAGTTACGGAACGTTGTTTGGGTTTCACCAATAGAGCCAGTAACCAAACAACAAACAGAATCATGAACGAAACTCGCAAGTCACGCCAAAACGCGTTCCAAATCCTAGCGGCGCGGCGGCGGTAGTCGCGAAGTTGCGTGGCGATCGTGGACTCGTTGTTGACAACAGAAAAATCGTCCTCGGATCGGTAACCGTCTAGTTCCAACAAACGTGTGAGCGATTCACGAAAACTCTCTGTGAACTGCTGCGGCGAACCGCTTACAAATCTCCGCCAGCCCTGTGTTCCAAGCAATAGATCCAAACTTTCCTCGGCTTCAGTGCCTTCGGCGAGGTAAAAGTCCGCGTGCTCCAGGTCTTCTGGAGACTCAATTTCACTGGTCAAAAGGAAATGGGTTTCGATCGACGGCAACTCCTTGCGGCGCAGACTCAGTGCGGCATCATCAACCACGGAAACCCCCAAGACGGCACCACGGACCGGGTCGTTTGACTCGTCAGTGGCGAGAACAGTAAGCCTCACTTGATCGCCGGGCGAATACGCTGTGGGTTTCTCCGTCCCGCCCTCATGTTGGACCGTCAGACGCAGCTCCTTGCGTCCACGGCGATAGACCAATCGCTCAACCAACGGATTCGCGTTCTCTTCACCGGCTTCCAGCACCGTCACACGTATGACGCCGGCCGCATGACTTGCGACGGGCAAGTCGACGACCGTCTCGCCGACTTCAAGGTTAACGCTCTCCACGCCGACGACTTCTCCGCGACAGACGGCTCGCACCAGGCACTCGCGACGTGTCAGGCTCCGCAATCGAATCGTCAATGATTCGCTCTCGGCAAACACACCGACGCCGGTATCCATCACCGGAAAAGAATCATTCGCTGCAGGCAACCAGATCGCTTCGTTGATCCCTTCAGGATTCTTGATACGAATGGAGTAACGTTGTCCGGATTCAGGTGTGAACTCGAACTTCCCCATGCCGTCTCGAACAGTGCTGATGGATGCAACGCGTCGGCCCGCTTGGGAAACGACCTCGCCTTCGACGTGGATCGGTTCTTCGGAGAGATTCCGCGCGGAGAAGTAAACTCGGTTGGCCAAACCCGAAACCAAATAGCCGCCTTCGGGATAGCAGTCCAACTGCACTTTGCCCGTGTGGATTGGGATCGAACGAACCGCCGACTCGATCACCGACCCGTCGTCGATCGCGACCGTCAGCCACCCTTGGTCAGTCTCTATCGCACTCGGAAGCACGAACTCAAGTTCCACGCGGCCCTGATCATCGAGGTTCCCTGTTTCCGAAAACACGGTTTCGTCATCGATGCGAACGCTGGCCTCAATCGGTGCATCGGAAGGCACACTGTCGTCCGCCCTTCGAACGGTAAGCGTCGCGGATACCGTGTCCCCCGCCGTATAAGATCGCCGATCGAATTCGAGCTTCGATTTCAGCTGCACGGCCCGATAGCGGCGCACTTCGACTTCCAAGGTTTGATTCGGAAAAAAGCCATCCAAACTGTTGGCCACCAGTCGGTACGTACCTCCCACGGCATCCTGGGGCAACTCGAAGACTCCATTGCCGACGCCTCGTTCGGTGATACCATCGAGACGGCATTGCTTCACCAACGAATCGCTTGGATCGAAGAGTTCGAACCGAATCGGCACCTCATTTGACATCGCAAATGAATGCCGATTCAGCGTGACCGAACGAAACAGGATCGCCTCACCGGGCCGGTACACAGGCTTGTCGGTGGAAAGGAAAGTCAAACATCGTGTCGGTTCCAGAGGGACACGCATCCGAACGGTTCGTGCGCCGTAACCGCTCGGTTGAGCATCGACGTGCAGCATGGCATCCTCAGGCACAGGGATCGATGACGGGATGCGCAATCGAGCCGGCTGATCGCGGTCGGCGGTGACCTTGCCGAGAAACAAAACGAGCCCTCGGTGAACCACTCGAAAAGAGATGTTTGCCGGAACGATTGGCATCGATGAATCGTAGCCACCCGTTGTCGTCACGTTTTCTCGTGGAGTCAGCACCACCAGAAACTCGCGTCCATTCTCATCGTCGGCTGCCCGCTCGACCGACATGCGAAACTCAGTCAACGGAGCGTCCGGCAGCTGACGCCAATGCTTGACCGATGAAACCGCGAAAAGGACGCCGGCTGCGGTGGCGAGCGAAATCCACCACCAGCGATAGAACTTACTCCGAGGACGCGTCTCATCTGCAGGGTCACCAGCCTCACTGGTTACGGCGTTCGCGTGAATGGTCCGCGGCTTGGAATTCAGCTGGACGTTCGGTTCATGCGTCGTCGACGCATTGCGATTCGTATCTTCAGAATCTGACGGAGGAGCAGAAACGCGCGCCGCTTGCGCAAACCGATCCGCAACCTTCAGTGTCTCTCGCCAACGCAAAGCCGTTTCGGGTTCACGTTCGATTCTTTGCCGAAGCTCGGCTTCTTCATCGTCCTCCAAGAGGCCGTAATGGAGTTCGAGCAGCAACTGCCGTAGATCATCATCACCGTCTTCGCGGGTGGAAGTTTCAAACTTGTTCATGACAGGTCCCCCACGGTTTCTCGCAAGGTTCGAATCGCCGAACGCATTCTCGTTTTGACCGTTCCGAGCGGGATGGACATGGCTTCCGCAATTTGCGGGTACGACAACTCACCGTTTTGGCGAAGCAAGAAAACTTCTTGTTGTTCACGGGGCAACTTTGCGACGGCTGATCGCAGTTGTTGCAGCTCTTCTCGTTCGAGCAACGGCGCGAGCGGGCCGCCGCTGCTGCTCGGGTTGCCGTCTCGCATCGGCAAATCCTCCATCGAAGCGTTTTCATGCAGGGGAGTCCGTCGACGATTCCAAGCCGTCTTCCTAAAATCGCGGCCCGTATTGAGCGCGATTCGAAAGACCCAAGCCTTCAGGTTCTGAACATCGTCGACGTGGTGACGGTGGTTCCAACACTTGAGGAACGTTTCCTGCAACGCATCTCGGGCATCTTCGAGGTTGCCGACGACGTAGAACAGCGTTCCCAACAGTTCGTCGGGGAACTGGTCGAAGAACGCCTCCAGACGCCGCGTTTCCGCGTCGCTGCACGAGGGGTCCATCGATTCCAATTCGTCAGCCATGCCACGCGTCCGCGGTCAAAATGCGTTGTTCAACAAGACAGACGACTCGCGGGGACGACCGGATTCGTGAAAATCAAAAAAGCCCAGAAGAGCCATCATGATCTTCGTCGCTCATTCGGTATTCCCGCTCCGCAGATAGGTGTACCCGGCGAGTGACCGTTCGAACTGTGACACGACTCGGCCAGCCTCGTGATGATCAATTCGGCCCGCCTCCAACGCTTCTTCGACAGAAGATTGGATTCCCTGCAACAGTTCACGATCATCATACTGGACGTACGAAAGCACCTCCGAAACCGTATCTCCCTTGACGATCGAACGGATCTTAACCGCGTCACCTTCGCATTCGACGTGCACTGCATGTGTATCGCCAAAAAGATTGTGCAGGTCCCCGAGAATCTCTTGGTAGGCTCCGACAGAGAAAACGGCGAGTCGATACGGGACTCCGTCACGAAGTGCGTGAAGCCGTATCGTCGGCGTGCGTCCCCGACCGCCGACGAATGAATCAACCTTCCCGTCGCTGTCGCAGGTGATATCCGCAAGAACGGCGGACCGCGTCGGCTCTTCATTCAGTCGCTCAATCGGCATGATCGGGAACTGATGCCCGATCGCCCAAGCATCCGGTAGAGACTGAAAGAGGGAAAAGTTCACGAAGTAGATGTCCGACAACATCGACTCCAAGGGACGAAGCTCGGCGGGAAGTTCGTCTGCGGATTCATACGCGACCTTGATCCGCTGGCACAACTGAAAATACAGCGTCTCCGCGAAGACGCGTTGCTCCAGCGGCAAGTAGCCACCGCTGAATAGGTTCATGCACAAGTCGAGCGCCGTTTGAGCGTCGTGGAAACACTCTCGAATCAACGCGGAATTTCGCTGCGCACCGGTTTTCTCCAGCGATCGACCGAGCGTTTCATACGCTTCCCAAAGGTCGTGAACGGGAGTTTCGTACTCTTTTGGAGGCCCCGGTGGCACATCTGCCCTACCCGCGGACGAATGGCTCTCCAAACTCGGAGGCACATTTGCGACCTGTCGCGTCACACCGAGTGTTTCCAAAACAAGAACACTATGTTGGGCTGCAACGGCTCGACCACTCTCGGAGATCAACTCCGGGTGTGCAACGCCCGCCTCATCGCAGACCGTTTGAATATGGGCGACGACGTCGTTGGCGTATTCTTGGAGCGTGTAGTTCATACTAGAACTGGAATCCGACTGCGTCCCGTCATAGTCGATACCCAGTCCGCCGCCGACATCCATGTATCCCATCGACGCGCCACGGCGTTTGAGATCGACATAGATTCTTGCGGCTTCCAACATCGCCGACTTCAAATGCCGAATGTTCCCGATCTGGCTTCCGACGTGGAAATGCAGCAATCGAAAGCAATCTGCGTACCCTTGCTCAATGAGCCCGTCGAGCGATGAGAGTATTTCGGCGACCGTAAGTCCGAACTTGCTGCGATACCCGCCGCTGGCTTGCCAACGTCCGCTGCCGCGCGTTGCAAGCTTGACACGCATCCCGAAGCGAGGTCTGACACCGAGACGCTGACTCGTTCGCAAGATCAATTCGACTTCGCCGGCCCGCTCCACCACTGGAAACACGGTGCGGCCCAGCTTCTGGGACATCAGTGCCAGCCGCACAAACTCCTCGTCCTTAAACCCGTTGCAAACGATCGGCGTCTCTTGCGAAGTCATCGCAATGGCGGCTAGAAGTTCGGGTTTGCTACCGGCTTCGATCCCAAATCCTAGCGACTGACCGGCCGCAGAGATTTGCTGAACGACTTCGCGTTGCTGATTGACTTTGATCGGGAACACCAACCGATAACGATTTTTGTATCCGTACTCCGTGATTGCTTTTTGAAAGCACTGATCGATCTCGTGCAACCGGTTGCGAAGGATTCCGTTGAAGCGAATGAGCAACGGCAACTCAAGGCCCCGTTCACACAATCGGTCAACCAACGACTGGAGGTCGACTGATTCGGAATGGTCTTTGCCGGGCGTGACGCGAACCGTGCCGTCGTCGGATACAGAAAAGTATCCGTCACCCCAACGATGGACGCCGTACTCTTTGGCCGCCTGATCCGTCGTCCATACGCGTTGATCGCGTTCACCAGCCAGGCGACTCAAGTCGCTTTCTTTGGTTTGGTAGCCAGCTTCGGACTCTCATCCCCGTCGGTGTAGACGTGATCCAACTTGGAGATGGAGCGAATGAAGTGCTCGATCGTTGGCGTCCTGGAATCCACGTTCGGATCCAGCATTTGCATGATGCTGCGGGAGAGGCTGGGATTCACATTCGTGCAAACTTCCGTCAAGGGCTTGGGCGGCGACGTGTCGTGGTGCAGCGCCGCGCGGCCCGTCACGATTTCACCTTGCCATGGGTGCGTGAACGAAATCATGCAGTAAAACGTCACGCCGAGTGAAAACAAATCGACGCGTTTATCGGTCGCTCGACGTCGCACAACTTCGGGCGACATGTAGAGCGGTGTACCCGTTCGGTTTCCCGGCGCCATGAACGGCGGTTTCGCGGGGACCGTTAAACCGAAGTCAATGAGTTTGACGTCTTCAGACTTGGGCAGCAGGATAAAGTTTCTGGGACAGATATCGCGGTGGATGAATTCTTGCGCGTGAACATATTTGAGGGCCTGGCTCATTGAGCGGATTAACATCAGTCGCTTGCCACGAACATGTTCTTCTTGTTGCTGAACGATGATGTTTTGAAGGCTCGGGCCAGCAATGTACTCCATGATCAAAACGGGCTGACCCTTCGTCGACACGCCGGTCTCGAAGGTTTCGACCACGTTTTTGTGCCGCATCTTGAGTGCGATCTCACCCTCGGTCGGCTTATTCAGGCCTTTGAAACGACCCTCGAAGAGTTCAACTTTCTCTGGGTCAAGAATTTTCACGCCGACCACGCGATCCTTGTTGTCCTGGTCCTTGGCTGCGAAGAATCTTGCCATCGTACCGGTGACGGCAGTTCGTTCGAGCGT
>JBCCOI010000279.1:0-9204 GCA_039025515.1 Planctomycetota bacterium | reverse complement strand
GGTCGTCGCGCTCGATGGCCCGCTTCGTCGCGTCGGGAATCCCCGTTACCGTCACCAAACGATCGCCCGACGGTGAGAAAGCGAGTCCGGTGATCACGTTGTTCTGTTCCCCGAGTACTCCGGCGGGTCTGCGAGCACGCAGATCCCACAGTACGACGGAACTTCGAATTCGTCGTTTGGATGTCGACGGATCCTGATCAAACCTTGAGACGGACAGGGCCATCAAGCGACCGTCAGAGCTGATCGCCAACTTTCCGGGGATCGTCGGATCACGTTGCGGCGGTTTTCTTCCGGGAAAAGTCTGCTGTCCCGACAGCCAACGTTGCATCTCGGAATCGGAGACGTCGCCGGTCGCTGCATTGACGCGTCGCACCCTTCCCGCGCGGTCCAAAACGAAGGCATCACCGGAACTCGCGATCGCAATATCACCCAACGGCCTTGGCGACAGTGCAACGGGTTCGGCCTCTTGTCGCAGCGGTAACGCGTCCTCCGGCGGGAGTTTCCAAACCGCTGCACCAAACCCACTTCCGGAAGCGAGAAAGCGTCCGCCACTCGAGATCGATAGCTCCGTCGGTCGATCTTCCAAGCCACAAAGTACGGAACGAGTCGTCGATGCGAAGTCATCCCAAACGACAACTTGGCGATCTTCGCACGCCGCAGCCAATCGCTTGCTTTGAGGGTCGTAGGCAAGTGACATAATCCCGGCTCCGCTCCCGGACAACGTCATCATGGGTTTGCCGATGACCGCCGCTTCTTCGGACTCCACACGTGCGGTTCGCTCGATGGGCGTTCCCTCATCATCGGATACTTCGTGGACCCGCACATAGCCTCGACCGTCTCCGACCAACAGTCTCTTGCTGGTGGATGCCCGATCGGCCCATGCGATCGCGGTGGGCGTCGCTTCGGTGTCCAAGGTTGCGACGCTCCAACCCTCTTTCGCTGAATCGATCCAAACGTGGACCCGCGTAGAATCCTTGGATGCGGGGTCGAAATCTGCCAACGCCAATCGGCCGCCGTCTTGGCTGAAGACAAGCTTTGGTTCGCTCACCGGGTCTAGTACCCACGGTCCCGCAATGGTGCTTCCGTCGATCGTGTCGTGCACGTGCAGGCTGAATTCGTCGATCGCCGTGCGGCGAAGGACCGCCCCGCGCCGACTATCAGCGCTCATGGTCACGGCAACAATGGGTGCCCCGTCCACCACGAACCGTAAGACAGGATAGACCGTTTGCCCGTGGTTGATGACGACCGCCGCATCGTCGACGAATCCGAGCGAGCGTTTGCCGTCGCCATCCATCATGGCTGTCTTTGTCGCCAACTCGACGCGGCGACCAGGCGCGCCGGTCTCGAGATCCCAAAGCCGCGCGTTCATTCGCGAGCCGATTGTTAGCAGCTGTGGCGGTTTCGATTCGTCTTCGTTGGGAACGAATCGGACTTGTAAGACTTCGCCGGGATGACCACGCAAGACCAACCGACCGGCACCGTTGAGACCACTTACAAAATCCCATTCCCAAGATCGATAGGCCGTCGGTGCTTCGTTCAGCGTCTTACGCATTTGTGGAAGCGAACCGTCCAAAAAGTTTTGGAACGCAAGCTTGACTCGGGCGGCGTACAGGTTGGCTTCCGTATCGTCTTTGGCGTCAGCCAGATCTTCGGATAGCTGAACTGCTTCGATTCGAAGGCTCTGTTCGGCCACCCTCAATTGCGATTGCCGAACGGCGATCAACGGAGCAATCGTTGCGATCACGCCGATCAAAATGGCAGTCGTCGTTCCGAGCGCCGCGACCGCCGGATGCCGTCTCGCCCATCGCCAAGCACGCTCGATGCGGGTCACCGGCCGGGCTTCAATCGGATCTCCTTGGAGGAATCGCGTCAGGTCATCCGCCAGCTCCGCCGCGGAGCCATATCGACGTTTCGGGTCCTTCTGAAGACACTTCAAGCAGATCGTTTCGAGGTCGGCCGGCACGTTGGCGTTGAGTTGCCGAGGTGCAACCGGTTCGCGTTCGAGAACCTGCATCAACGTATCCAGCGGCGTGGCAGCCTGAAACGGAGCTCGACCGGTTAGCAACGCGTAGAGGATTCCACCAATCGAATACACGTCGGCGACCGCGTCGACCTCGTCAATTCGTCCGGCCGCTTGCTCCGGCGGCATGTAACCGGGCGTCCCCAAGATCTGACCGGTGGCGGTGAGCTCACTTTGCTGTTCGACGTTCTTGGCTAGGCCGAAGTCGGTTACTTTCGCAACACCGCAAGAGACGGGCGATGCGTTCGAACTCCATCCCATCAACGAAGCAACACTCGCCGCGCTGGGCGCCAGTTCACCGTCACGGTTCGAGGACTCGTCTCGCGCGACCAAAACGTTCGCCGGTTTTAAATCGCGGTGGATGACGCCACGCCCGTGGGCATAACCGACCGCTACCGCAACCTGTCGACAAAGCTCCGCTGCAACCGAAGCTTCGGCAGGTCGCTCAAGAATCATCTGCGTCAGACTTGGCCCTTCGACATAGCCCATCGAGAAGAAGTGTTGCCCTTCATGGCAGCCCACTTCGTAGATCGGGACGATCCCCTGATGGTCCAAACTGGCCGCCGCCTCGGCTTCGGTATAGAAACGAGCGATGTCTTCTTCGCGGGCGAGCTGCCCAGTCAAGATCATCTTGATGGCGACCACTCGATTGAGCCGCTGTTGTCGGGCTCTAAAGACGACACCCATCCCCCCGCGGGCGATTTCTTCGATCAGCTCGTAGTCACCAAACTCTCTCGGTAGCGATTGGTTGCAGGGCTGGGCGGCCGGAGCATCCACGGTCGGAGCGACGATCGGCGAATCCTCGTTCACAAGATTGCCGTGATTCAGATTCGTCGGCTTGAGCGTTGGGCCATCGGGGTCGTCGGCGACGCTGGTGTCTCCACTCGGTGGAAGGGCGTCGCCGAATGGTGTCCCCGAGGAATCGCTTTCGGGACCCATCGCGCCCGGCATCAGCGTCGGCTCGTCCAGGCCTCCCGCAGGCGCAGCGTGATCTCCCCCGCCTCCTTCTGACTCGGTGGAGAGTGGTTCATCGCGA
This sequence comes from Planctomycetota bacterium, assembly GCA_039025515.1. Lineage (GTDB taxonomy): Bacteria > Planctomycetota > Planctomycetia > Pirellulales > Pirellulaceae > Stieleria. Next base: position 6,148 of record JBCCOI010000279.1, on the reverse strand, counting down.
AACGCGTCATCCGCGTTCGGCCGTGCGTTGGGGTCCTGTTCGTTTTCCAATCGAGAATCAGATGAAACTTCGGAGCGGTAGAATTCGAGTCAATCTCACTGCAAACGGCGGCATTTTCCGGTCGGCCGGGCGCCGCCGGAATAGTTTAGACACCAGACGAACGATGTGAACGAGCCGATTACCGCCAGACCACTCGATGCCATGGACTCTTCCTGCGTCGCGCGTCGTAACCGGAGCAGACGATCGATCGAGCCACCCGACGATGGAGCCACCCCGACGACGGAGTCTTGTGTCTAAAATCACCGAGCTCGATTCCTTCCCACGTCTCCATCAATCCTTAGGGCCATTTCTGATGTGGCGAATGCTCTCCTTCGTTGTGCTCGCGTCGCTGGCAACAAAATCCGATGCCTCGTCTCCGAACGTCCTGCTGATTTCGATCGACGATTTGAACGACTGGGTGGGTTGCCTGGGTGGCCACCCACAGGCGATGACTCCCAATATTGATCGCTTGGCCAAACGAGGAACACTCTTCGAGAATGCCCACTGCCAGTCGCCCGTGTGCAATCCCTCCCGAGCAAGCATGTTGACGGGGCGATATCCGCATACCACCGGCATCTACTTCCTGTCACCCGATCTCAGCCAGGCCCCGGCCTTGAAAGGCGTTAAAACGCTGCCCGAGGTATTTGCCGCGAATGGCTACAAGACGATGGCCGCGGGCAAAATTTTTCATGGCGGTGATAAGAGATTCTTCCAAGATTACCAGCCGACCGGTGGATTCGGTCCGCGGCCAAAGCAGAAGCTTTCGCAACCACACGGACACCCGCTCTGGGACTGGGGTGTTTTTCCCGATGACGACGCATTGATGCCCGATACGAAAGCCGCCACGTGGGCTGTCGAGAAGCTTAAGGAGGCTCACGACCAGCCCTTTGTGATGGGCGTCGGCTTCTACCGTCCACACGTTCCAATGTATGCGTCGCAAAAGTGGTTTGAAATGCATCCTCGCGGCCAAATCAAACTTCCACTTGTCTCCGAGAACGATCGCGAAGACCTTAGCCAATATGCAATCGACCTTACCAACTTGAAACACGTCGCGCCGACTCATCAAGGGGTCAAGTCATCGGGCCAGTGGGATCACGCCGTTCAAGCTTATCTTGCTTCGGTAACGTTTGCAGATCACTGCCTCGGGATCGTTCTCGATGCGCTTGATTCCAGTCAATACGCCGACAACACGATCGTCGTGCTGTTTTCTGACCACGGTTTTCATCTTGGCGAAAAGCAGCGTTGGGCGAAACGGTCGCTTTGGGAAGATGGCACACGTGTCCCGATCATCATTTCTGCGCCGGGGTATGCACGCGGTCAGCGATGCGCCCGATCAGCCGAGTTGCTGGATCTCTTTCCCACACTCTTGGAGCTGGCCGGCTTAACTCCAGATGGCAAACAAGAGGGTGATAGCTTGGTACCGCTCCTGAAGAATCCGGGAAGTGATTGGGATCATCCCGCGATCACCAGTTTTGGCCTCGGCAACTTTTCGATCCGCTCGAATCGTTACCGCTTCATTCAATACGTGGACGGTTCGAAAGAGCTTTACGATCTCTCCGTGGATCCGCACGAATGGAAGAACCTGGCACCGAATCCGGAGTATCAAGAGATCATCTCTTCGCACCAGCAGTTTCTGCCAACTGATTTACATCCTGTACTTCCCGGCAATTCAACGGGGCACAAGGCATATGCCGCCGCGAATGCCAAGGCCGGCGTGAACCCTTGAGACCCTCTAACCTCAGAACGTTCCTTCCACGGATTACGAGTTTGCTCATCATGTTGCGAAAACTGCTCACTCTGGTCGCGTTGTTCACGCTGTGCCCCGGCAGCACGCGAGCTGCCGATTGGCCCATGTGGCGCGGTGCATCCGTCAACGGCCGGACTTCGAACGAGGTCGCCAAAGCACCGACACAATGGTCCGCGGAAGCGGGCGAGAACATTCGCTGGAAAACTCCGCTTCCCGGACCCGGGAACAGTTCTCCGATCGTCGATGGAGACGATGTGATCATCACGCAATTCGTACCCGAAACGCGAGATCGATTAGTCGTTTGTTTTGAGCGAATGACCGGGGAAGAACGTTGGCGTTTTTCGCGACGCGTCGATAAAGATGAGTGGACGCACCCAAACAATCCACTCTGCGCGGCGACACCGGCACTTGACGGATCTCATGTCATTGCGTTCCTGGGCTCAGCGGGACTGGTTTGCCTGGATCGAAATGGGAAGCTTCTGTGGGAGCGTCAATTCGGGACGCCTCAACACCTCTATGGCGGCGGTCCATCACCGATCATTTACGAAGGAACATGCATCCTCACATTTGGGCCTGGCACCGAGCAGTTCTACGCAGGACTCTCCTTGAAAGACGGAACGGAGCTTTGGAAGATTGACATGCCGCGCGTCAATGCTCCCAATCCGCTCGAGGGTCCCAATGCTCCGCCTCTTCCAAAGGAAACCGATTTGAAAGATCCCTTTGGCAGCTGGGCGACGCCAATGGTCGTGCGTTCCGAATCAGGCCGAGACGAGTTGATCCTAACGATGCCCGGTGAAATTCGTGCGGTTGATCCAGTCAGCGGAAAAACTCTCTGGTCCGGTGCGGGTACAGGCGCTCAAGTTCTTGTTTCACCCGCCTACGGTTCGGGTGTGATCGTTTTCCAAAGCGGCTTGGCTCTCGCGGTCGAACCGGGAGGCGAAGGCGAGCTCACCGAAGAAGACGCGATTTGGACGAAGAGTCCCGATCCCGGTCGCATCGGTAGCTCCGTGGTGATCGGTGAAAGAGTCTACGGCGTTTCGATGAACGGGATTCTCGATTGCACCAGCCTTCTCGATGGAGCAACGATTTGGCGAGAAAGACTGAAGGTCACCGGTGGGCGTGGTGGAAGTTGGTGCTCACTTGTCGCTGACGGCGACCAAATTTATGCGACTGCTCAAAACGGAACAACATTTGTCATCCGGCCCGGGGACGAGTTCAGTTTGGTTGCCACGAACGAACTGGGCGAACGAATCAATTCAACGCCAGCGATTGCCGGAAGTCAGATCTTTCTGAGAACTGCCGGTCATCTTTGGTGCGTGGAAAACGGCAACCCCGATTCGTAAGGGAACGCGGCTGTCGTTGCTGGCATGAAATTTTTGTGTCAGATATTTCAACCCTTCGTGTTTAGACTCCCGAGGACACAATTCTCCGCTTAAAACCAAGTCGACTCCGAGTTCATGACCGAGATTCCCGAAACGCGTGCGAGTCTGGTTCTCAGAGTCAAAGACCCGAATGATCAGCAGGCCTGGGATGAATTCGTAGGGCTCTACCAACCGGTTGTTTATCGCGTCGGTTTGTCTCGCGGGCTGCAAGAAGCCGACGCACACGATCTTGTCCAGACCGTCTTCATTTCCATCGCCGCCTCGATCGGAAACTGGGAGCCTGAGAATTCAAGAGTTAGGTTTCGACATTGGCTACTGAGGGTTGCGAAGAACGCCACGATCAACGCGTTGACGCGTCGTCCGGCTGATCGAGCCGGCGGCGTGATGGGTGGGGTTCTTGAAGAAGTGCCAGCCGAAGACCGGGAGAGCGCGTCGCTGGTCGAGCTGGAATATCGCCGAGAGCTGCTGTTGAGGGCAACCGAGATGGTCCGCGTTGATTTCGCACCGGACACTTGGAGAGCTTTTGAACTCACCGCAATTCAGGGGCTGTCCAAGGAGCAAGCTGCTCACGAACTTGGAAAATCCATCGGAACGATTTACGCCGCCCGCAGCCGCATCATCAAACGACTCAGCGAGACGGTTTCGTCGCTCGAGGAGAATTACAAGTGAATACGAACACATGCCAACCCGATCATGCCACCGCTTTCTTGAACGGAGACCTCACGACACGGCAAGAGAAGGAGTTTGTGCGGCATCTCGATTCTTGCGAAACCTGCCGCGAGCGCCTTGAGGAGTCCGCGGGTGATCAGAATCTTTGGGCCGATGTCCAAGCGCTTCTCTCATCTGCGCAGCCGCAGAGTGAGGAAACGCAGGCTTCGGAAGGTGAACCGGATGGACTGTCCGTTTCGATTCAGCAGGTGCTCAAGGCTCTGCAGCCCACCGATGATCCCCGATCTCTCGGTCGACTCGACAACTTCGAAGTCACCGGTGTGGTCGGCAGCGGTGCCATGGGTGTCGTACTGAAGGCGAAAGACACATCGCTTGACCGAATCGTTGCTCTCAAAGTGATGAACCCGGTGCTCGCCATAAGTGGTGCGGCCCGGTCAAGGTTTGAACGCGAGGCGAAGGCTGCCGCGGCCGTCCACCACCACAACGTTGTTGCGATTCATGGCGTCAGCACCTCCGATGATCTTCCGTATCTCGTGATGCCTTATCTCAAGGGAGGCTCCCTCCGGCAGCGCGTTGGCGATCGTGGTCCGCTTTCGCTGGCGGAGATCCTGCGAATCGGAAGCCAAATCGCTGCCGGTCTGGCCGCCGCACACCGGCAAGGCGTCGTTCACCGCGATATCAAGCCTTCCAACATCATGCTGGATGACGGCGTGGAGGCGGCAGTGATTACCGACTTTGGTTTGGCACGCATCATCGACGACGCAACGATGACTCGGACCGGAATCATCTCGGGGACTCCCGAATTCATGTCACCCGAGCAAGCCCGTGGCGATGCGATCGATGGCAAGAGTGACATCTTCAGTTTTGGGAGCCTGCTTTACATGCTCTGCACCGGTTACTCGCCGTTCCGTGCCCAGACATCGATCGGTGTGCTCCGCAAAATCACGGACGAAACGCCGAGGCCCATTCGCCAGGTAAATCCCGAGATCCCAACGTGGCTAGCCAACATCATCGACGACTTCCACCAAAAGTCTGCGAAAGACAGGCCGACCGCATCTGAAGCCCAAGCGACGCTCGAAGGCTGCCTCGCTCACGTCTATCAGCCCGATCAAGTTTCGCTGCCGGAACGCTTCCGAGCAGTTCACCCTTCCTCGTTTCGTCACCTTGTCATGGGAGCAATCACAATGATCACCGCCTTAACACTTCTCGCCCTCGCGATGCTACCGGGTAGTGACGATTCCGCGTCGGGTAAACGCGACGGCGACATGCCGGTAACCGTCGGAGATACCGCAACGAAAGCAAGTGATCGTGATCCACAAGTCGACAAGGAAACGTTCGAGAAGGAGTTCAATTTCAAATTCGCCGATCCGACCATTCCCGGAAAGCTGGTAGTCGATATGCCTCGGGGAAGCATTCGTGTCATCGGTCACGCGAGCCAAGAGGTAATGATCAAGCTGTCCGTTCCCACCTTCAAACCACGAAAGAAGGGAGACAGCGGTTTCACATCCGTTCGACCACAGAACCTCGATTTTGCGGTCAAGCAGTCTGCGAACTACATCAAGGTGGACTCGAACTCGCGCCGGTACGTTACTAACGTTGAGGTGTTTGTTCCTTTCAACACTCAGCTCGACCTCGATTCCTATCAGGAAGGCAAAATCGAGGTTCGCGCAGTGACGGGACCGATACGCGTAAGAAGTCAGAATAGCGATATCAAGTTGATCGACGTCTGCGGACCCGTTGACGCCTACGGATACAATGGAAACCTATCAGCAAGTTTTACAAGCACCATAAATCTTGAGGGCTCAGAGTTCGATTCCTATAACGGAACAATCGATCTCGTGTTTCCGGAAGATGTCGAAGCCAGCCTCCGGTACGCGACGAGGTACGGAGACGTACTCACCGAATTCAAATTGGCCTCCGAAGAAAGTGCACTGAACGTCACGTCGCCGGCCGATGGTGAACTCAAGATCGAGTTCGATGAGTTTGTGGCAGCAACAATCAACGGTGGTGGCCCCGAACTCACACTCGAAACCACGAACGGCGACATTCGATTACGCCGGCGGAAGTAGATCGTCTTGGGCTGCAGATTCAACTTCGAGCGCGGATCATTCATCAAGGATTGTTGGTGTACCGGCTTCATCCGGATCATGCGAAGTCGCGGCCGGCTAAAGAGATCGTCCAGCTTAGGGCGGTACTGTCTTACTGCGTTTTTCACGGTTGGAGAGCAACAGGGTGTTCTGTGCGATCGCCAGTAGGCCCACCTCGGTTCGAACTCGAGCCAAGCCGCGACCATTCTGCCAGCTCTGATTGC
>JBCCOI010000278.1:0-9272 GCA_039025515.1 Planctomycetota bacterium | reverse complement strand
TTGCTGATAGCCGCTCTGCTCCTGATTCAATCCCGAATTGCCGAGAAGTTGACACATTCCGATCACGCCATTCATCGGAGTGCGAATTTCATGGCTCATGTTTGCCAAAAACTGCGACTTCGCAGCCTCCGCTTTCTTTGCCCGGTCGACTGCTAGAAGAGCATGTTGATTTGCGATTTCAAGTTCGCGGGTGATCCGTCGTTCGACGAGCAGCCGACTTCGCAGAGAGGAAACGAGCGCCGTTCCGCCGATCAGTAGAGTTGCGATCGATACCATACGAGCAAGCACAGACAAACGAGCCGATCGAATAGATCGGTCCCAATCTGATGCGGGGAAATCGACTCCGACCATCGCTTCGATGTGACCAGCCGAATCATAAATCGGTGAATAAACAGAGATCCATGTTCCCCATCGGTCCTGAAATGCAACGGAGTCGACCGTGACGACTTCGCCCGCAAAGCCTTGATCGATGGGTTCGCGGTTGAACCCATCCGGCCAATACTCGCCGACGGGCGTACGACTCTCCGCCTCACCTCCGTACTTGCCGTCGCTGTCGTAATCGGTTTCCGAGTCCACGATGAACTGCAGTTTCCCGCCGTCATCCACGGCACGACGAAAGGTGTAGATGTCCGAAACGACCTTGTTGAGGCGAAGCCACGCTTTCTGTTTCTCGATGAGGCTCAGGTAAGTCGGATCGTCCAGCTCGGTCTCAAGGGTGATAAGCTCGTGACCGGCCTCTGCTAGTTCGAGTGCGTACGTTGGAACGATTCCCTCGAGTTGCTGAAGAACACGATTCGACGCCTCACGACCCTGTCGCTCCGTCCACCAATACGCCGGCAGCAAGAGCACGATCAACGCGATGCCGACGATGAGAAAGAACGGCCGTAACGACTCGCGGCGATAGAGCACCCAGCAAGCAACCAGGTAGAGCAAGGCAACCAATGCGACGAAAGCAATAAAGTCGAGTGGGCTGGCTTGCATTGCTTCGAACGTTGTTCTGAAGATCAGCGATGAGTTCTGAAGATCAGCAAAGAGAAAGATCGCGGTGAGGCTTTGACCATCTCTCGATCAATTCTCTCGCGATCCGGGGCTGATTTCAAATGCAGTAGCAGAGCGGCTACATGAGAATCGCGCCGGCTGAGCAAGATGCCAGCTCGATGAGATTGCCGATCGCGCGAAAAGTCATGATCTCTTCGCCCCGACATTCTGTCGCGGCACATAACTCAGAGTCCCCACGGGACCCCGAATTCAGTCCCACTCTTCCTCTTCTTCTTCTTCGTCCGAGTCGTCCTCCGAGTCGCCTTCCCAATCATCGTCGGACTCCTCATCCCAGTCGTCGTCGTCGAATTCTTCTTCGTCGTCGTCGTCATCGATGTCGTCATCATCGCCGTCGTCGACTTCTTCCCAATCGTCCCCTTCGTCGTCGTCGTCTAGATCATCTTCGTCATCATCTTCTTCGTCGTCGTCTTCATCGAGATCGTCGTCCCAATCTTCGTCATCATCGTCGTCGTAGTCCAAGTCGCCTTCGTAGAGGTCGTCCTCTTCATCCTCGATGACGAACGATGGCGAGTCGAACGATGGCGAAAACACGGCATTCGGCGACGGGAGAGCCCACCACGCGTCCCACTCGGTTATGGCTGGACGGGGGCTTGCCGACGGTAGGTGGGGACCGTTCAAAGCGAACGCGACAGGGCTCACAGCTGACTCCTTCTAAGGTGTCGTTACTCTCTAGGTGACCGGATCCCAATCGATCGCGGGAAGCGCGTCGCTGGAGGGAAGTCCGAAAAGTCTCAAAAACTGCTTCGTCGTATCGTAGAGGTAGGGACGACCGAGGTCCTCACTTCGACCGGCGATCCGAATTAAATCGCGTTCCATCAACTGTCGCAACAACTCTCCGCATGCCACGCCGCGAATTGCCTCGATATCTGCACGAGAAACCGGTCCGCGATAGGCAACGACCGCCAGCGTCTCCATCATCGGCGAGGAAAGCCGAACAGTTGAAGGCAAATGTCCAAGCCGGCTCAGCCATGGAGCGTAAATCTGTCGGGTCATCATTCTCCAACCGCCCGCTACCGGCTGGATTCGCACCGCCCGACCGAAGCGGTCATACAGATCATTGAGTTTGCGAAGCAGTGTACGAGCCTCCGTTCCGTCCGCCAAGTGAGCCAGCTGGGCAAGCTTTCGCGTGGATAAAGGCGTCTTCGCAACCAACAAAACCGCCTCCAACCTCATTTGGCGGACCTCTTCATCTTCCTCGTCTTCGGCGGCCGGAACAGTCGAATCGAGGCTCACCGGCTCGTCACAAACACGATGATCAGCATTGAGTACACCGTAGGGACGCCAAATCGCATGAGCGCGTTGATGAACGCCACCGGGCAGAAAGCCCGAATGGTTCACCAGACTCGGACGATTCGCAGCTATTCGCAACGCTGGTGATCTCATCGCTTAAACTGGCGGTTTCCTTGAGAACTTTGGCGTCCGGAGAATCATCGTGGCAACATCGACTCGGAAGCGTCGCTCGATCGTGATGCTGGTTACCGGCATCCTTTCGCTGGTTTTAGTCGGTGGTTTTGTATTGATACAGGGGAATGTCTCCGGAGTTGAATTCTCGCCGACTCACTTCCAAACACGAGAGTTCGCATTTTATGAGATTCCGATTTTGAGCGTGCAGCTCACTCCGATTCAACGCACCGACATAACCGGTGCCTCGGAGAGACAAATCCGTAGCCGATCATGGATTTCCGTGCCCGGCGGCCCGCCACCGGAACCCTGGCATTTGGTCAGAATCCAGCGTGGACCATCAAGCACGCCTGGACAGGCTTCCCTCCTGGTCGACCAAATGCAGCTGCAGACCGGCGGAAAACCATTTTGGAACTCTTGGAACTCCAGTCATCCGAACCGAGCAAGCGTCATTTGGCCTCTCGCGCAACGGCTCGCCGAACGCGAGCTGTATGTGCTGATTCCCGAGTTGCTCGCCAGGGCCAGAAGCTTACCAGGCGGCGACGACACGCTCGCTCTGTCGAAGAGTTTGGACCCTTGGCTCGTCAGTCAGTACGCTTCGCTGGTTCGCGACCTTCGCGACGACAAACGTGAACGGCTAGCTGAAAAAATATTGACGGAAGCCCTGCTGGATCATCCCGATGCGGACGAACTGAGGGAGTTGTCGACAGATTGAATGCATGAAGAACGGATGATTTACCTCGACAACAATGCCACCACACCGATGGATCCGGCAGTAGCGGAGGCCATTTCAGCCGAACTCGTTCGTGGAGCTGCCAATCCCTCCAGCCAGCATGCCGTCGGACGAGCCGCATCGGGACGCTTGGACGCTGCGGTGTTAGAAATCGGCGAAGCACTCGACACGGACTTGTCCCGACCCGGCGGTCCACGATTGATCCTTACCAGCGGCGGCACCGAATCGAATAACCTCGCACTCTCCGGCCTCTGTGAATCCCAGTCACCGCTGCTTGTCAGTCAAGTCGAGCACTCCAGTGTTCTAGCATTCGCTCGACAAGCTGAAAGAATTGGCCGACGCGTTGAGTTTCTTCCGGTCGACTCGAATGGACTCGTCGAACTTGAAGCGATCGAGGCCTTGCTCGTCGATTGCGGGCGTTCGGGATCTGAACCGCCGGTTGTTTCGGTTTTATCCGCCAACAATGAAACCGGTGTCGTTCAACCGATTGAATCGATCGCCCAGCTCTGCCGATCTTCAGGTGCATCGTTGCACGTCGATGCGACCCAGTCGTTTGGCAAACTGCACGCCCCGGTTGAGTCGTTTCATGCCGACGCGGTGACCATCACCCCACATAAGTTTCACGGGCCGACGGGAATCGGCGCTCTTTGGCTACGCGCGGGTGTCAAGCTCCGCCCGATGCTTTTTGGCGGTGAGCAACAACTCACGACTCGTCCCGGCACCGAATCAGTTGCCTTGGTGACGGGTATGGCAAAAGCACTCACCATTGCCGTCAAAGAGCAGCCCTCGGCTGCCCACCAAATGGTCGAGCTGCGAGATCGATTTGAGCGCAGACTTCTTGAATCCGGCGGCGACTTCTTAATTCATGGTCGTGACGTAAGCCGCTTGCCGTCAACGACTTGTGTTTCATTTAAGGGTACCGATCGACAGGCGATGCTCATGGCTCTTGATCTCGCCGGCATCGCCTGCAGCAGCGGTTCCGCCTGCAGCAGTGGAAGCAGCCCGCCCAGTCATGTTCTGCAAGCAATGAACGTCCCGTCCTGGGCCCTTGAGAGTGCGATTCGGTTCGGTTTGAGCCGGTTTTCCACACCGAAAGAACTTGACCAAGCGATCCCACTCATCCTCAGTATTTACAACAGGTTAAGATCCTGAGTTGTTGTGGAAAACTAAGTGGAAAACCTCCTTGATTTCTCTCGGGAGTTGATAAGATGGGGTAATCCGCTTGGGGCTGAGCCTTGCATTGGGACGGCTGGACGCAGTGAATTTCATTTCCACATCACCGAACATCACGTCATTTCCGTTGGAACGGCCCGCCTTGCGTGGACGCTCTCGCGATTCGTCCGTGAAAACGGATGTGCTGCCCTACTTTTTCGCGGGCGACGAAAACCGGCTGATCAGTTTCATTAGCCAGTCGGAGATGGTGATCGAGCTCTCTCAGCCGATTCTTCTATTGGGTCCGGTTGGTTGTGGGAAATCTTCGATTGCCATGCACTTGGCGGCGATGCTGGCGACCTCCCTTCATGTCGGAGGCGACGTGACCGCAGTTCGTGCGATGGAAGCTGTCGATTTTGCCCGTGATTACGCCACCGCCGTCGATGCCGATGACCTCCCACCGCTCCGCGAATCACTCGATTCTGCCCCCGTCGTTTTGATCGATGACTTACAGGCCATTGCGGGGAAGAATGCGGCTCAGGATGAGCTCGCGGTGCGGGTAGATCGCAGGACCGCCCTCGGGAAACCGACGATTCTGGTTTGCAAACGGCTTCCCTCGGAAACTCGTGGTATTCGCCCTCAATTGGCCAGTCGCTGTGTGATGGGACTCACCGTTCCGATTCAGCTGCCGTCCAACGAGACGCAGCGGGTGATCCTGAGGGAGCTAATGCTCCAACGCGACTTGAATGTCTCTGAGGACCTGGTGGGCCTTCTCACTGCTGGGCTTCGTGGCGAACTTTCGGTTCCGGCGCTCACCTCATCCGTCAAGCAAATCGAGTTGTACTGTCGCATGAATGGCTGCAACGTAAATGTGGCCGCGATTCAAGCGGCCATCAATGCCAACGGCGATCGGAACTCGGTTGATCTCTCTCGAATCACGCGGACCGTCGCCAAGATTCTTGGCCAGCGGACCAAAGACCTCCGCAGTGGGTCTCGTAAACAGTCAGTTGTCCGCGCCCGCTCCCTCGCGATGCTTCTTGCACGTCAGCTGACCAGCTACTCACTCGATGCGATCGGCGATTACTTCGGCGGTCGAGATCACTCCACTGTCCTGCATGCGATTCGCAAGACCGAGACGCTCTTGGCTCAGGACGCGGAACTAAACCGAATGATGCACGAAGCGACCGAGAAACTTGCGGCTTAGGCACGTGAGCTATCTTCTATTTTTTTTCGCTTTCCGAACGTGGAAAACATGGCGATTTACGGTGCGTCGGCTGTCTATTCTCGGCCGCATGAATCGACAAATCCGGTCCCATCTGTGATTCGCTGTCAGCGGTTGCCCGGGCCGTTGACATCCCATAAACCGTCGGCCAACGACATTTCCACACTCAGCTCTGTTCGGTAAAGCTCTGCGCTGCCAAGAGATAGGAAAAGCAAATTCGTTCCATAAACGTGTTCTGCAAACGGATTAAGACGAAGACGATTTATAAAGCTAATTGGAAAGAATGAGCCAGCTTTGACCGTGCTATCGAAGCAGCGGGAAAGCGTTACAACATGGGATTCCCCCGCAAAGTGTTTCCCTCGTTCGTCAGTCCGTCATGAAGATCACTTGCTCACGCGAACCGCTCACCAATGCTTTCTCTTTGGCGGCCAGCATCGCACCGGCTCGATCGCCGAAAGAGATTCTCAATAACGTCAAACTGACTGCTTCGGGCGGAAAGGCGATGTTGACCGCCACCGATATGGAGGTGGGAATTCGAGTCGAGTTGGAAGAGGGAATCGAGATCGAAGCTGAGGGAACTGCGTTGCTTCCTGTGGTTCGTACTCTGAGTATCCTCCGCGAAAGCACTGATGAGACGATTCATCTTGAAACGGACGACTCAGGAATATTGCTATCAGGAGCTCGCAGCAAATTCACGCTCCCGGGAAGCAACCCCGATGAGTTTCCGCCGGTTGCGTCTTTCGATGAAAGCAAATACCACACGTTGCCGACGCGATGCTTTCGCTCGATGGTCAAACGAACGGTGTTCGCAACGGACACTGAGAACAGTCGATTCGCACTGGGCGGCGTTTTGTTGGAGCTGACCACGGATGAAGTGACCGCGGTTGGAACCGACGGACGTCGGCTGGCGTGCATGCGCGGCGAAGGCGAGTCCGTTGGGGGACACGAGACATCAGGGATGAGTACCATCGTGCCAACACGGGCGATTCAGCTGATGGAAAGGGCCGTCGATGACTCCTTCGAGTTCGTGGACATCGCCGCTCGTAGCAGCGATCTGTTGCTTCGCACCAGCGGAATTGTGATCTATTCAAGGTTGGTGGAAGGCCGGTATCCGAACTGGAGACAGGTGATTCCGAAGCGTGAAGATGCAACCGTGCTCGATTTCACGGTCGGTCCACTTTTCGCAGCATTACGACAGGCGGCAATCGTGACAGACAACGAGAGTCGTGGAATTGATTTCACGTTCGGAAATGGAACGTTGCGATTGGAGGCCAGTACCAAGGATGTCGGTCAATCTCAGATCGAAGTCCCTGTTCCATACGATGGAGAGCCCGTAACGTTGACCATGGACCACCGCTATGTCGCCGATTTTTGCAAGGTCCTCGACCGCGAGCAGGCTTTCCAGTTCGAGTTCGAGTCACCGGCTTCACCGGCATTGCTTTCGACCGAGGATGGTTTCACTTACGTGATCATGCCGATGTCGCGTGACCGGTAATCCGCATCAAGGTGACGGCACACCCCCGCGAAGTGGCCAGAGATAGAACCCGCCGTTGATTGAAGGAACGTAGAGTGATGTGAGCCGCCATGAGGATGTGCGGCGTGGAAAGAGATCGATGACGGCGATGCCGCGGAGCGAAAGAAGCCGGACAGCGAAACGCTCGCTTTGGTATGATGTCGGCCGGTGTGGCCACCTCCCACAGTCAAATAGGTAGACCTGCAATGAATCAACCAACGAATCAGCTCGATCAACTGAAACAGTTCACCAAAGTCGTTGCAGACACCGGGGACTTTGAGTCCATGAGGGCGTTTGAGCCTCAGGATGCGACAACCAACCCGTCACTGATCTTGGCGGCTTCCAAGCAGCCGGAATACGGCTACCTCATCGAGAAGGCAATTTCGGAGAGTCCCAATGCGGATCTGTCGGACAGTGCTCAGCTCGGAGAAGTCATCAATCGCGTTCTGATTCTCTTCGGCCAAGAGATTTTAAAAATCGTTCCCGGGCGAGTTTCCACGGAGGTCGATGCTCGGCTGTCGTTCGACACGCAGGGAACGATCGATCTTGCGCGAAGATTGATTTCGCTTTACGAGGCGGAGGGGACGAATCGAGACAGAGTCCTCATCAAGATCGCGTCAACTTGGGAAGGCATCCGGGCAGCGGAAGTCCTTGAGAAAGAAGGCATCCATTGTAACCTCACACTGCTCTTTTCACTTGCCCAAGCGATCGCTTGCGCCGAAGCGGATGTGCAGTTGATTTCACCCTTCGTCGGCCGCATTTATGACTGGTTCAAGAAGTCGACCGGACATGAGTACCAGGGAGCGGATGATCCAGGCGTTCAATCCGTTCAGTCGATCTATCAGTACTACAAGAGGTTCGGCTACAAGACGGAGGTGATGGGTGCGAGCTTCCGAAATACGGGTCAGATCATCGAGCTCGCGGGATGCGATTTACTCACGATCAGCCCATCGTTGCTGGCCGAACTCCAGGAGTCCGAGGGTACGATCGAGCGAAAGTTGGACGCGACCGCGGCCGCCCATAGCGATATCGAGAAGATAGAGCTCGACGAAAAGTCATTCCGCTTCCAGCTCAACGAGGATGCGATGGCGACAGAAAAGACAGCGGAGGGGATTCGAAAGTTCGCCGCTGATATGGTGAAGCTGGAAACGCTGATTCGCGATAAAGCTGCCGTGGCGAGCTGAGTTCAAAGGCAGTGCGTCGACAGGACAAAGAGAATGTTGGGCATCTGCAGTCGGTCGGTAGTCTCGTCGGGAAACTGCTCGCACGCCGGGGCTATGCGTCCGTCGCCGAGCAAGATCAGTTTCAACAGGCGATCATGCAGGCAGTGGGTGAATCGCTCGGTGCCGAGCTAAAAGTGGGTAAGCTCAATCGGGGTGTGTTGAAGGTCTTCGCACCCGATAGCGTGACGGTACAAGAGTTGGTCTTTCAGAAGCGTCAAATTCTGAAGGCTATCGGTGAATTCGTCCCGGACAACCGCGTAAAGGATGTGCGGTTCGCCGTCTTGACGGTCTAGTTTCCCCGATTCCACAGGCCTCATTCCGAAGGTTTATCATCCGAGCAGTCGTTTGTCAGAGACGAAAGACAAATCAAACAAGCTATCGCTAAGCATCGCGGTGATTTCGCTATTCGGCGCACTCGTTGCATCTATCTGGCATGGAGTGACGCCATCAACGGTGTCGGCGCTTGTCGCATCCGTCTTTCAACTTGTGCTGGTATCCATCGTCATCTGGCAGGCATGTGATCCCTTTGCTGACGCGGCGCAGTATCTCGGTGAACGGTGGAGGATCCCTAGTAGCGTTCGCGGCGCGACGCTCGATGCGATCGCCAGTTCTCTGCCGGAGTTGTTTACCGGTCTGTTTTTTATCTTGATGGCGGTGCGGGCGGGTTCACCTGATCAATTGACAGTGAACGGCGGAGGATTCGGAGCGACGATCGCCACGTGTGCCGGTTCAGCGGTGTACAACATGATTTTGATACCGGCGTTCTGCGGACTCACGATCGCGGCGACGCGGCTGGATCGGCCGACGATTCAAATCGACAAACGGGTAATCCTTCGCGACGGTGTCAGTTTCTTGATCTGCGAGACGGTTCTCGTGGCGTTTTTGTTCAAGAGCCAACTGTCATGGCACTTAGCGGTTGTGTTGATCTCTCTTTACATGGCGTACTTGGCGTGGTTAGCCACGGATGCT
>JBCCOI010000277.1:0-9294 GCA_039025515.1 Planctomycetota bacterium | reverse complement strand
CTCGACTCGCTCCATCGGTTGTGGGCTACGCCGTCCTCAGGGGGCAATCGAATGCGTCGTGGTCTTCCGACTCCATATCCGTCGGAGACTTGCTTCCGAAAGGAGTCATAGAACTGGAGGAAGGGATCGCGCATCTTGAGTTTCTCAGTGGCGTGCAGATGGTGATTGAAGGCCACTCTCGCTTTGAAATTCAGTCGCCCATGCTGGTCACGATGGAACACGGTCGCGCGCGTGCTCAAGTTCCGGAACCGGCTCAAGGCTTCGAAATCCTCACCCGCTCGGGGAAGATCATCGATCTCGGTACCGAGTTTGCGGTCGATATCAACGAGAACGAGTCGCTGGTGCACGTGATCGATGGCGAGGTCGAGTTGCAGGCGGGTAATGAGACAGAACGAGTCTTGGTGGGCAGCACTAAGTCGTTGTTGCCGAGCGGGAGAATCACAACTGCGAGCATGTCTCGCGTCGAGCTGATCGGGCCGAGTGATTTCAGGGATCTCGCTCGCGAACAGATGCGTGAGCGAATCCTCGGATGGGAATCTAAACTCGTGCAGCTCACCGAAGACCCTCGTCTAGTCGGTTGCTACCAATTCTCATCGATTGGCGACCAACCGAGGATGATCGGGAACGCCGCGAAAGCGCATCCGCTTCCCGCCACCGGTGGCGTGATTGTTGCCGGCGATCTTGCAAGCGATCGCTGGGGACGGACGCAACGGGCGCTCGACTTCGGAGGCATCGGGAGTAGCGTTCGCGTCAATGTGCCCGGTGAGCTTCGTGGGCTGACCCTGAGTTGCTGGGTGAACATCGATAGTCTCGATCGCTGGTACAACTCGCTGTTCCTTACCGATGGCCACGAGGACTTCGAACCGCACTGGCAGATCATGGACGACGGGCGAGTCTTCTTTTCGGTGAAACTCCCATCCCCAAGCGGGCAGCGTGGTCCGGAAACACAAGTGGAGTACTACAGTCCATCCATTAAAGCCGCGACAACGACCGGCAAGTGGATGATGCTGAGTATTACCTACGACGTCGAGAACGAATGCGTCAAACACTTTTTGAACGGCGAGGAGATCAGCTCCCAGCCGATCCCTGCTGACGCTTTGATCGATTCAATTCGTATCGGAAATGCGTCTATCTGCAATTGGAATGATCCGATGTACCGAACCAAGGATGAATGGGTCTTGAGAAATCTCAACGGTACCATGGATGAGTTTCTCGTCTTCGAAGGTGCGCTCACACCGCACGAAATCAACGGTCTCTTTCTGGTTGGAAATCCGAATGGTTAAGCGAAAGAAACTATTCGTCGGCACTGCCGCGCTATTTTTAGGTTGCTTGATTCAAGGTTCATCCCAGGCGGATGATGCCGCGGATCGTCATTTCACGATTCGAGTCCTACCGGTGCTCAAGGAGAAGTGCCTCGGGTGCCATGGAGTCGATGAGGACGATCTGAAAGGTGAATTCAGCATCACGGATCTGCAATCGATGATTCGCGGAGGCGAGTCTGGCGAGCCGGGGATTGTTCCCGGAGAGCCCGACGCCGGGACGGTCATGGAGGCGATCAAGTGGGAAGGTTTCGAAATGCCTCCTAAGGAAAATGATCGTCTTACCGACAAGCAGATCGAACACATTCGATTGTGGATCGAGAAAGGCGCCTCGTGGCCGGATGAGCAAACCCAGCAACGGTATCGCGACGAATGGAACGCCCAGGCCGTCAATGAAGACGGTGTGATCCTGAAGACGAGTGGAGGAACGTCAGACGAATGGTCGAACCGCCGCTACAAGGAAGAAGATCTCTGGGCATTTCGTCCCGTTCGTGATGCGTCGGAAGTTCTTCCCGATGCCGTCGCAAAGGATGACGCGATCGACCACTTCCTTGATCGGAAGTTAGCGGATGCCGGACTGGATCCGTCGCCCCGAGCCGAGCCAACCGCATTGATCCGACGGGCTTACTTTGACTTGATCGGACTCCCACCGACTCCAGAGGATGTGGATGAATTTGTGGTCGCTTGGAAAGCGGATTCCGATCAGGCCTGGAACAAACTGATTGATGACCTGCTTGAAAGTCCCCGCTATGGCGAGCGTTGGGGACGGCATTGGCTGGACATCACTCGCTATGCAGATACGGGCGGCATGTCGAATGATTACGAACGTTCAAACATGTGGCGATATCGAGATTACGTCATCCGGTCCTTTAATGAAGATAAGCCTTATGACCAGTTTATCGTCGAGCAATTGGCCGGGGACGAGCTCGCTGATGAGTCGTACATGCAAAGAAATGGGGGCTCAAAAGATCTGCTTTATGAGGCCCAGATCAACGGTGACTTCAATGAGGAAGAATCCGAGTGGATTGTGGCAACAGGTTTTTTGCGACTCGGACCTTGGGACAATGCCATGGTCGACGCCGAGGAAGCTCGGCAGATGTACTTGGACGACACGGTAAACATTACCGGGCAGACTTTTCTTTCGACGACGATGCGTTGTTGCAAGTGTCACGATCACAAGTTCGACCCGATACCGACACGCGACTACTACCGCATGTACGCCGCGTTCTCGACAACACGCATGGCCGAGCGGAATGTTCCGTTTGTTCCAGAGGAGTCTCTCGAGCGAAGGGATTCGGGCAGAGAACATGCCGAACGGATGTTAGCGTTTGCGGTCGAAAGAAAGAATGCACTCGTTGCGAAGCGAGAAGCTGCGGCGAAGGCATGGTTCGAAGATCATGGATTGCCTTACAAGAACAACGAAGAACGCAAATCATTGCCGGACGACGAGAAGCCGCCACGACACGTCGGGCTCTCGCATGTCGAGCAAGGTCGCCTCAAAGTTCGCGAGCAAGACGAGTGGATTTGGAAGCGTCGGTTCGAACGTTATGAAGCGATGGCGCAGAGCGTTTACAATACGCAGCAGAAAGGTCTCGCTTGGAACGGTGCTCGCAAACTTCGCATCGACCGCAACAAGAAGAAGAAGGCTACGTCAAACGAGAACTTCATTTTCCTCGGTGGCGCGTTAACGGCGCTGGGAGACCGTGTTTTCCCAGGAGTTCTAAGTGCGGTGGCGGTTTCGACCGATGCCGGCAAAGAAGATCCCTACCTGCTCCCCGATTCGGTCGATGGACGGCGGTTGAGTCTCGCGAGGTGGATTGCCAACGAGGACAACCCGCTCACGACTCGGTCGATTATCAACCGTGTTTGGCAGTTTCACTTCGGTCAGGGCATCGCTCGCAACAGTAACAATTTTGGCGCCACCGGTGCCAAGCCGACGCACCCAGAGCTTCTTGATTACCTGGCGTCCGAGTTCGTCGAGGGTGGATGGAAGCTCAAGCATTTGCATCGCATGATCATGCAATCCGAAGCGTACCAGCGATCGACACTGATCGAGGATCTGAAGAAGCTCGATGAAGCCGACCCGGATAACAAGCTCCTTTCGTTTTTTCCTCGCCGCCGCCTATCGGCAGAGGAGATTCGCGATTCGTTGCTGCAAGTCACGGGTGAACTAGTGCATAGCAACGGCGGTTTGCCGGTAATGCCGGAGATCAATATGGAGGTGGCACTGCAACCGAGAATGATTCAGTTTTCGCTAGCCCCCGCTTACCAGCCTTCGCGGACTCCCGAGGAACGAAACCGAAGGACGATTTATGCCTATCACGTTCGTGGTCAGGCGGATCCGTTTACGGAGCTCTTCAATCAGCCGAACCCGAACGAATCCTGCGAACTGCGGGAATCTGCGTCAGTAACGCCTCAAGTCTTCACGCTTTTAAACAGCGAGATGTTGACCGATCGATCGATTGCGATGGCTTCGAGGTTGATGCAAGAGCATGCCAAACTGGACGGCCAGATCAGAAGAGCATTTCGGCTGCTCTTCGGACGTGACGCGATGGACGAAGAAGTGGAACAGCTGACGAAGTACGTTGTCGAGATGAGGGACTATCACCGCAGCAGCGATCCAGCCGCCTCGGAGTATCCGGAAGAAATTACAAGATCACTGGTCGAAGAGTTCAGCGGCAAGCCGTTCGAGTACCAAGAAATCCTATCGGTCTTTGAAAACTACATCGCCGATAAGAAACCCGATCAAGTCGACGCCGGCACGAGGGCACTTGCCGACATGTGCCTTCTCTTGATGAACGCTAACGAATTCATGTACGTGGAGTAGTAGAGATGATGAATTTGAATCCTCAACGACGCGAGTTCTTGTACGGACTCGGAGCGACGCTGGGCACGCTGGCGTTCACCGATTTGGTCGCCGCTGAAGCAAAACGCGATGCCGGCCCGTTGTCGCCCAAGGAACCGATGCACAAGCCGCGTGCGAAGAACGTCATCATGTTATTCATGGAAGGCGGTCCGGGGCATATGGACACGTTTGACCCGAAGCCGGAGCTGACACGACTCCATAAGACGGAATCAAAACTTGCATTCGGCCAAGAGAATGGATTCAAGTTTTTTGTGGGGAGTCCCTTCAAGTTTCGCAAGGTCGGCAACAACGGCATCGAGATGTGCGACCAGTGGGAGCATCTTGCTGATCCGTACATCGCAGACGAACTCTGCAACTTTCGAGGATTGCAAGCTGAGTCACTCAACCACCCCGAAGCGCTCTTTCACATGAACACTGGAAGCCGACTCGGGGGCGACCCTGCACTCGGTGCTTGGACAACGTATGGCCTCGGGAGCGAAAATCAGAATCTCCCCGGTTACGTTGTAATGACGGAACTGGCGCTACCGCAGGGCGGACCGACGAACTGGAGTAACGGGTTCTTGCCACCTTATTTCCAGGGAACACGCCTTCGCCCCAAGGGTTCGCCAATCCTGGACCTGGCATCGCAGGAGTTCAAGTCTAGAGAACATCAACGTCGTGCACTGGATGAGCTTGAGCGACTGAATCAACGCCACTTCGAGTCGCTTGGACGGCAAGACCAGAGGCTACAAGCCCGGATGGAAAGCTACGAATTGGCGTATCGTATGCAAACGGAAGTCCCCGGAGTTCTTGACCTCGACAAGGAAGATGCGAGCACGTTGGAGATGTACGGGTTGAATGAAAAAGAAACGGAGGGCTTCGGCCGACAGTGCCTGATGGCCCGTCGGTTGGTGGAAAGCGGCGTTCGGTTCGTACAAATCTTTAGCGGCGGTTGGGATAGCCACGACTATCTCGAACGTGGACACAGCGCGCGAATCAAGAGCGTCGACAAGCCAATGGCCGGATTGCTTCGTGACTTAAAACAACGAGGCATGCTGGAAGATACGCTTGTGATTTGGACGGGCGAGTTCGGGCGAACACCGGACAATAACAAGCGTGGGGGCGTTTATTCCCTCGGTCGTGGTCACAACAGTCAGGCGATGACGATGCTGTTGGCCGGTGGCGGTGCCAAGCCCGGCGTCTACGGCGGCACGGATGAACTGGGATCGTCTGCCGTCGAGTCGGTACATCCGATTCGCGACATGCACGTGACGCTGCTGCACTTGCTCGGCCTGGACGACAACAAACTTACCTATTTTCATGGCGGGCGCTACAAGCAGCTATCCCAGTTCGGTGGAGAAATCATCGACGAGATTGTTGCATAGCTGGGCAAGGCACGCCCATTGCGTGATTGCAGGGGACTTCGGAAACTCCTGGAATGAACACTCATTCCAGCCAACCTTTCTCGGTGTCCAGTCCAGGAACAGTCGCCCCCGTTAAGCTGGGGGACTTTCACTGCGGCGACGGTCAGCCACTTGTCTTAATCGCCGGGCCTTGTGTGCTCCATGACGAGCTTGCACATCGCCGCATCGGGGAAGTGCTCGCTCGCCTCAACGAACGCGCCGATCTCAACGTTGTTTTCAAGGCATCGTTTGACAAAGCGAATCGCACGAGCGTCAGTTCCATCCGTGGCCCCGGTCTTGATGATGGTTTGCGTGAGCTGGCGCGGCTATCTTCCGAGTTTGGCCTGCCGACGACGACCGATATCCATCTTCCCAGTCAAGCGGACGCGGTCGCCTCTGTTTGTCAGCTGATTCAGATTCCGGCTTTTCTGGCACGGCAAACGGACCTCCTTGTCGCCGCGGCCGGCACCGGACTGCCGGTCAACATCAAGAAAGGCCAGTTCATGGCGCCGACCGACATGAGGCACGCGCTCGAAAAAGCCAGATCCGCGGGGGACGGTGGCGTCCTGCTCTGCGAACGCGGAACGTTTTTCGGCTACGGCCAGTTGGTCAACGACATGCGGGCGTTGCCGACCATGCGATCGTTGGGTGCGCCGGTTGTGTTTGATGCAACGCACAGCGTTCAAAGTCCCGGTTCCGGGGGCAACTCGACCGGGGGAAACAGAGAAATGGTTGAACCATTGGCCCGCGCCGCCGTAGCAATCGGTATCGACGCGATCTTCTTTGAAACCCACCCATCGCCCGACGATTCGCCTAGTGACGGCGCGAACATGGTTCCGCTGGATCAATTTCCGGTACTCATCGACAGACTGCTTCAGATTCGAGACACAATTCAATCGATGGCCCGCTGAATGTCACGCTTTTCTTCTCGACTCATCGGAGGCATCTCCGGCGTCTTTCTCACTCTGTCTCTCCTTTCTTTCGTTGGCTGCGGAGATGACACGGATCTGGTTCGTGACATTCAAAACCGACGCCAAGACCGTGCGCAGGAACGTTCACAACAGGATCACTTGGGCGAAGTATTCGCGCTTTTGCAGCAATACGTCGACCTCGAGCCTGACCGCGCAAAGCGTCAGATTGCATACCATCTCAATCGATGGAGCGAGAGCCGTGAAGAAGTAAATGCTGAGCCGACGTCGTTGGTCAAGACACTGCGGGAGGTCTTCAGCCTCGAGGAATTGACCAAGCAACTCACAAATCAAACGTTTCAAGCAACAGACACGCAGCATTTGCGAGACTGCTTTCTCTTTTCACAACTCTATGGCTGGATCGATACGCCGAACCTCGACGACCCGCTGCTGGAAGCCTGGTTTGCCGAGAAGGAGAAGGATTGGGAACCCGCCGATGTTGATACTCTCCGCACCGCGACGCGACTCTTCGATTGGACCGTACGGAATGTTGCATTGGAGTACGACATACCGGCCTCGCCTGCGCCCCCGGGGCCTTCGTTCTCGTTCGGAATGAAGTTTCGCGGCGCGGGATATCGGCAGACGGACTATCAAACCGCAATGCGTGGTATCGGCGATGCACTTCAGCGCGCCGGTGTTTTCACTCAGCTCTGTCGTCAGGCGGGTATCACGGCGGCGGTGCTTGCAACCATCGACGGACAGACGGGCGAGTTAAAACCGTTTTGCATTGGCGTTCTTGTCGCTGACGAGTTGTACCTTTTCGAACCGAAACTTGGCATTTTCGTTCCTGGACCAGGACAAGTCGGCATCGCAACGCTTAGCGAAGCGAGGCGCGACGCGTTAGTCCTGCGGAGACTCGGGATCGCGGGTCTTGATCAATTCACGTACAAAACCACCAAGTCCGATGTTCAGCAGTGCGCGGCCTTGATCAATGTGCTACCCGAAGCCGTCGCACTTCGCATGAAGAAACTGCAGGGCGGGCTAACCGGAAATCGACGCATGGTGGTATACGTTGATGCGGATCAGATGGCGGCGCAATTGGATGCCGTGACGGGGATCAGCAGCGTTCGTCTTTGGGACGTTCCCGTGCTGGCGGAGATTTACAAAGCAACGTGTGACGCACACGCCGAACGCGATCCTCTATTCGCTTTCTGGTATGTTGCCAGGTGGGCAATGATGGAGTCCGATGTTGAAAATTCTGAGAATTTGGCTCGAGGACGTTGGTTGCACTTGTTGGGGCAGTTCACCGATGACGAAGATGAAAGCGTGCGTGGTGCTCGAACGCTCTACCTTTCTCAGCGAGCTCCCGAATTTGAGATCGAGGATTTGCGAATCAACGTTGACTTGCAGCAGGCCTATGGGATTCGTCGAGAGCTGGGTACGGACTCGGCTGACTACGAACGGCAGGTCGCCCAGATCCAAGGTTTTATCCGGATGGGAAAGCGTACGGCGACGTATTGGCTAAGCCTTTTGCAGGCGGACGATGGTCGACGTGAGACGGCCGAGGGATGGATTGCAAAGAGAGTGTTGGACGAGAAGCAGCAATCGTTCTGGATACCTTCGGCAAGGTACAACTTGGCGAGACTTGCCGAGTCGCTTGGCCAAACTGAAAGAGCCCTAGAGCTCTACAAGAGAGAAGGTGAACCTCAGGAGCATGGCAATCGGATACGCGCTCGGCTTCTGTCGCGAGCGAAATCTGAATGAGTAGCGTGAGCAATGCCTTGCTCGATCGCATCGTTTTGGGGCTATGGCCGATCGCCGGCGTGACAACGATCGGTGTCACTGCGGACGACGCAGAAGCCACGATGCAAACCGCGATCGACGGTGGCATTCGTTCATTTGATACCGCGTACAGTTATGGCTACGAGGGCGAAAGCGATCGACTGCTTGGACGCTTCATTGGAAACGATCGCCAGTCGTTTCGCGTCCTCGGGAAAGTCGGACAACGATGGGATGGCGATCGTTGTCGCGTGGTGGACGGATCGAAAGCTCAGTTGATTGCCGATGCAAGAGAGTCACTGGATCGCTTGCAGTCGGACTATTTCGATGTTTTGTTTTTTCATCAACCTGATCCAAAAGTCGCGATTGAACTTTCTGCTGAAGCATTCGCTGAAATGAAATCGGCAAAACTCTGTCGGTCTGTTGGCATCTGCAATGCATCTGTCGACCAAATCGAACGTTTTAACGCAGTAGTGGATGTTGATGCGGTTCAAGCACCACTCAACTACATTCAGAACGAAGAGCAAACGGACTTTGTGCGAACCAATTCGGATCGGTCCCGCCTTGTGTTCGTCTTCTGGACTCTGATGAAGGGCTTGCTTGCGGGCACGATCACTCGGTCCTATGAATTCGAAGCAGGCGATAGCCGGCCCGGATATCCAATCTTTCAGCAGCCGATGCGCTCTCGAGTGCACGATGTGCTTGATTCGTTAGAGCGTGTCGCGAAATCCGAGGAGCTGAGTCTTGCGCAACTGGCAATTGGTTGGGCGCTTGCTCAGCCGGGCGTTTCGGGAACGCTGGTCGGCGCGCGGCGTGAATCGCAAGTTCGCGACTTGCTGGGCACGAAACTGCCAAGTCAGCGACTGCTGAACGAGATCCGAGAATCGGTCTGTCGACACATGAAGACGTAACTGTGCGTTCAAACAGACGAGGGATTCATCTACGGCATGGCTTTCGGGAAGGTCCGCACCAGATTATTCGAGCAGCATGACTTCGACACTCTTGAAGTCACACGGATGGCTCTCTGACTGGAGCGAGAT
>JBCCOI010000276.1:0-9301 GCA_039025515.1 Planctomycetota bacterium | reverse complement strand
GCCATAAATCTGGATCGAGTCATCGTGAGGTCTTCACTTGCCGCGAGAACCGCTGATCGATAATCGTCATGTTCGGATAGCATGAGCAACAACAGCCAGACCCATCCGTAGGACTCCACATCGCCTTGCAGGTCACCCCCGTAGCGAAAAAGCTGTTGCAGCGTCGGGACTTCCTCCCGATCGCGAGCGGCACGAATGAGCGGAAATCGCCCCCAGTAGGGGACCGAGGCATTGTTTGCCGGCACGCCACCCACGCGAACCGATGCCCCCTGACCTTGGTGCACGCTTAGCAGCTCCGCGAGTCCCTCGGCATACCAAGCCGGACCGACGAAGCCGAATAATTCCAACATGAAGGCGTGGACACCTTCATGAAGCAGCAGGTGCCGCGTGTAGTAGTCACCCTTTTGCCGCGTCACCCAGACATTGCCGTGGATGGCGAACCCAAACTTAAGAGGAATTTGCGGAGGCAGATCACCGGATTCGACGAACAGCCGCCGCTCTCCGATGATGAACCCGTCGACTTTCCATTCGTCCATGCGATCGATGGAAACGTCAAAGAAATCACACCACTGCGGGACTGCGGCATCGAACGCGTCTACCCAATCGGACACTTTGCTGCGGTCGCGCGCGTCTGATTTGAGCGTGATGTACTTGCCTTGCACCGTTTGAAACGCACCGGCGACCGCGTGAGTTTGCTGGCCACTTACATTTTGCAGGCCACTTACAATGAGCAGCCACAAACAAGTTGTGAAGAAACGAGATCGAGGTAAACCAATCCATGTTGCGTTCATCCATCCAGTCTACCGATTCAGCGGTCGATGGTGAAATCCGTCTTTCGAGCTGGCGGAATCAAGGGACGTCGGTCGTCAGCATCTCACGATTTCTCGCTCCTGTGTCGGCCTTGTCGTGTCTCATCTTGCTTGGCGGTTGCGTGTCAAAATCGGAGTCGGACATCGTTGTGTACTCGGCACTCGATGAAGAGTTCGCGGCGCCAATCATCGCGGCGTTTGAGCGTGAGGTCGATCACGAGACCGGTGTCATCGGAAAGTTTGACGTTGAATCGACCAAGACCGTGGGATTGGTAAACCAGATCATTGCCGAGCAATCGACGCCGGTCTGCGATGTATTCTGGAACAATGAGATCATGCATACGGTCCGCCTGCAAAAATTGGGGCTGCTCAAGCCCAGACGCTGGGCCGTGCAGCCCGGGTGGCCAAGAGAGATGATCGCGAGCGACGGATCTTGGTGTGGATTTGCGGCCCGGGCGCGGGTGCTGCTGATCAATCGAACGCTACTCCCCGATCCGAGCGAGCACCCCAGCAGCGTTGCAGACTTGCTCGATCCGCGGTGGAAGGACAACTGCGCGATGGCCAGGCCGTTGTTCGGAACAACGGCGACTCACTTCGCCGTCCTCAAGGCAAAAGACGGCGAGAAACAGACGCTTGAGATGCTGAAGAAGATCCGTGACAACGCCATCGTCCTTTCCGGAAACAAGCAAGTGGCGCAGGCCGTTGCTTCTGGGCAAGTCGCGTGGGGACTGACCGATACCGACGATGCGATCATCGAAAAGGATCGTTCTTCGAAAATGCTGATCGTCTTCCCCGATCAAAAACCGGATGAACCGGGGACACTTCGCATCCCAAACACGCTCGCGATCTTGAAGGATGCTCCGCACCCGGTCGCCGCAGAGAAGTTTGCGGTCTACATCGTGTCCGCGAAAACGGAAGAACGGCTTGCGATGGGGCTAAGCAGCCAACTGCCTCTCAGCCGTGAAAGCGAATATCGACCACGCGTGCTACCGCGTGAATCGATCCGGTGGATGAACGTCGATTTCGAAAAAGCGGGCGACGACTGGTCCGAATGGTCGAAAAAGGTGCTCGAAGTCTACCGAGCCGACTGATCGATCCGTTTCAGTCGTCGTTCACACCGTTTGTCATCGGACCATCGGCATTTGGTTACAGCCCGGTAACGCGTCCCGGACGATCGCTGCCGTCCACGACTGCACTCAGATAGAGTCCCGCGCCCGTCGCGACGGGTTCAAGATGGTTCAAATGATCGCGGACTTCCCGCATCACGTCACGGCGAGAGATTTGTCCGAGCATCCGGCCGGTGTCTGAAATCACGGGCAGCCTTCGACAGGAAGCATCGAGAAACTTCTGTGCGATGCTTAACAGATCCGTGTCAGGCGAGATCGTCGGAGGATCCGTATCGACGAACGACATCAAGGCTCCCGCCGGCAAGCCTTCGTAAGCCGCATCGACGACGAACCTGATGCAAGACTTTTCAGAAAAGATGCCCAGGAACTGTCGCGATGGATCAACCACCGGAGCGCCCGAAATTCGATGCCGCAGCAACACGTCGAGGGCATCAAGGACTTCCATTTCCGGAGACAACGTGATCAGGTTGGAAACCATCATGTCGCGGGCACATGTGTTGGGCGTCATAGCAAAGCCTTTGAATCGAGTGTCGGGAGCAACACTCCGTTTTTCTCATCCGGCAACGCATCGTCAAGAAAATTTGCCTTTCATTTTTCCGGACGCCGCAGAGAACCGTGATCACAATTCGCATAAAGATCGGTAAATTGCTACGCTTTCGCGGTCGACATGCGGAATGTGATTGTTTTCACAACCATGCCTTCACCGACTCTTTTCAGCAAACGCAAAGGTCGTCATGAGTCACCAGTGGGTCGAAATCGAGTTCGAGTGTGTACCGCTTCGCAGCGTTTCGCGATTGGATATACCCTTAGACGCATCGCCGAAGTACGAGCAATTCGTCGGACGTATCAAGGCGGCGATGGAAAAGCATGGCTCACACAACTCCTACTATTTGCATCGAGGGCAGTGCAGGTTTCATCTCACAAATGCCGTCGATAATGGATACATCGCATTCGCGTTTGAAGGCACTGCGCTTACCGATTCGAGCGATGAACAAACTCGGTCCGTCGACATAGAAGTTTCGCTAGTGCGCGAAACGTGCGGATGGCTTTCGCAACCAATCGTCGATTTTTTTGCCGAGTCCGTACAACATGCGGTGTTGGCCGAATTCAATCGCTATATCAACGCCGGCGACCTGTCGAAGACGCAGGAACGGCTGCGCGAGCTTGAGCGTCAGAACGAACTGTCGGACGGTTTTGTCGGGATGTATTTGTGACGGGATAGACGAGTGACGAAAAAAGCCCCGTGTGCTGATCAGCTCACGGGGCTTCACTGAAATGTGTTGACTGATTGTCGCAGGCTCAAGCGAGCGGTTCCTTCTTTTCCGTGATCACCTCGCACTCCTCCGATTTCTGCGCATTGAGCTCGATATAACTCTGCCACTCCTCTGGCACATTGTCCTCGTGAAAAATTGCTTCGACGGGACATTCTGGTACACAGGCTTCGCAGTCGATACATTCCTCCGGGTGGATGTACACCATCTGGTCGCCCTCATAAAAGCACTCCACGGGGCAGACGACGACGCAATCGGTGTATTTGCAGCCGGAGCACGGCTCGGCAACAACGTGTGTCATGGCTGGTATGACCTTTCGTTATCGGGTTATCAACTAGGAACTGTGAACTGACGTAGTATATCGTCACGACAACTAAATGGCTCTAGCCCAAAAGCCCACACACTCGGCCAATCTGCCCAGTCCTCCGTCCCGATTCGCCGGTGTTTTACGTGACCTCAACCCAGATTCAACAAGTTCGTTTAAAGCCTGGACGGCAGTTTCCTTTCCTTGCTAGACACCCGTGGGTTCATGCTCACGCTCTGGCAACCGAAACATCCGAGGCTTTCCAACGCGGCGATGTCGTTGACGTCGTCGATATGGATGGCAACTTTCTCGCCCGAGGTCTCGTCAACCCGGCCAGCCGCCTTCGAGTGAGGCTCTACGCGTTTGACGACACCACCGAAATCGGTCCCGAGCTATGGAAGTCTCGAATTGACGCGGCGATCCGACGAAGAAAGATCGCTTCGCCGGCAGGACCCAACGAAGCCGAAAGACTGGTTTTTAGCGAAGCCGATCTTTTGAGCGGCCTCATCGTGGATCGTTACGCTGACTGTTTGGGCGTGCAATTCACAGCCGGCGCGCTGATGAGGTTTCGCGGGCCGATCTTGGAAGAACTGCAAAAGCAGACGGGCTGTCGACAAATTGTCGTTCGCGTCGATGAAAAAACGGCGAAATTCGAGGGCGTTGAGCCGGAGCAAGGGACGCACGCAATCGAAAATCGCCCATTGGACGGTCCCGTCCGCTATCAACAAAATGGTCTGCAACTGGAAGTCGATTTGGAGGGCGGTCAAAAGACCGGTGGCTACCTCGATCAACGAGTCAATCATGATGTTTCCGCCAACTATCTGCGTGGGAAACGCATTTTGGACGTCTGCTGCTACACCGGCGGTTTTGGGCTGGTTGCTGCCCACCGCGGCGCGGAACACGTGACCTCCATCGATACAAGTGCCGCGGCGATCGATGCCGCTCGGGCTGCGGCGGAACGCAACGGCGTGATCGATCGGATGACATTTGTCCGCGAAGACTGCTTCGATGCGTTGAAACGACTTGTTGACGAGGGACAATCGTTTGACGGAGTCGTGCTGGATCCTCCCCGGTTCGCGGGGACCAGGCATCAGGTCGAGCAGGCGATCCGGGCCTACACGCGGCTGAATGCTCAGGCGATCGACCTGCTTCCATCGGGTGGGGTGCTAATCACTTGCAGCTGTAGCGGTCGTGTGAGCCGCAGCGATTTTATGAACATGTTGGCCGACGTCGGTCGAAAACGAAAACGGGACGTCATCTTGTTGGAGAACCGCGGACCCGCTCCGGACCATCCGCTGGCGATCGCATGTCCGGAAAGCAACTATCTAAAGTGTGTCATTGCGCAAATTGTTTGATATTCTAATGTCGTGATGGACTGATCGAAGACGACCCGAACCCGCAGTGGTTATATTCATGCAACGTGACGATCATCCCTCAAAGACCTTTTCTAAGCGGAGTCAGCCCATGCAGGGTGTGACGTTGAAAGTCCTGCACGGCGCCGACCGGGGGAAGGTTTTTAGTGACTTGGTGCCGCCTTTCACGGTCGGCCGTGAGGAGATCAACGACATCCAGCTCAACGACGAGCGCGTCAGCCGTTGTCACTTCAAAATTCAGCGTGACAACGATCGCTTGGTGCTGACGGATTTGGAAAGCACGAATGGCACAAAGGTGAACGGCGTCGAGTACCCGCTAAAGATCCTGCGGAGTGGTGATCTGATTTCCGCCGGTCGAAGTCTGATGCTGGTTGGGACGGAAGAGCAGATCGCAGAACGGCTCAAGTCGATCGGCAGCGGAAACCCAACCATCTCGCCCGACCTCGCTTCTTCGGACTGCTCCATTCAGCTCGACTTTGATAAAGAGAAGTCACCATTCCAGATGGACATGGTTTCGCTTCGAGAATTCCCACCGGTGCCGGACAACCTGAGCCCCGGACAGCGCGCCCAGCTTTGTGAAATTCTCGACTTCCTGCAACAACGACTTGGCAAGCTGATTGAGACCGCCAAGATCGATGAGAACAGTCAAGCCGTGACCTTGAAGCTGAGTTCATGGCAACGGCTGCTAGGGATGCAGGCCAAGCTGAGCGAAATGCACCGCAGCGTGTCCGAGCCGGACTGGGAAAGCAGCGAGTAACGACATTCATTCAGGGTGATGAAAAAAAGGCGAGCGTGATCGAATCACACTCGCCTTTTTTGATGATGACCGTCAATGGTCGCCGTCACCAATTAACGGTCCAACTTTTCGTTCAATTGATTCATTTGATCCTGAAGCTCTTTCAGCATCTCTTCGATGTTTCCGCGTTCGATCTGAAGTCCTTCGATTTGGCCGCGACGAAACATGGGTGCGTTGAAACCACGCATGAATTCACGCATCTCAGGGAACGGATCGACCAGAAGCTGATCCGGGTCGATTTGCATCGGAACAAGCTTACCGTCCTTCAGTTCGAAGGCTTGCTGCATCTGGAATCCCGGAACTTGATTCGCACGTAAACCGGCGATCAGTTGTTGTTGTGGATGTTCCTGAAGCGTCACATCAACGGTTTCACTTTTTCCGTCCCGTTCAACGATGACCTGAACCTTTTCGCCGGCACGGAAACTTGCAATCGCAGAAACAACATCGCGTGAACTACGGACATCGAACTCGTCGACTTGGGTGACCAAGTCACCGGCCTGGATCCCTGCTTCGCTTGCACCAGAATCATCCTGGACTTCCAACACAAGCGGTCCACCGCCTTCGAATTGGATTCCGACCAAGCCACGTTTCAAGTCGACGCGGTCTTCCGCGTCCATCTCATTGACCAAGCGTTGTAAAGCGGCAGCGGGAACGCAGTGGATTCCACGCTCTGAGGGAATCAACGCGCCCACGACGATGCCATTTCCATCAATGAGCGGCGAGCCCGTCGAGGGCGTTGAGCCTCCGAAATCGATCGCCGGCGCGAGTCCGAGTCCCTCGCTTGAAGCGAGTGCTCGAGAAGCGATCATGCCAGCATCACTGGTCAGGCGACCATCCTGCAGCCAAGTCGCAACGACGGGCAAACCCGGCTCTGGTGAAGCAGCACTGATGATGAGCGATTCAAGGTTCTGCCCTTCGAGTTCGATCGCGCTGAGACCGGTGACGTAATCATAGACGCGAACCTTTCCGTCAACGCTTTCACCGCCAGCGAGTTCAACGGAGACCTCATCAACCGGGCGTCCCGTGTAAGCGATCACGGTTGAAGGACCGACGGCAAACGCGGCACTGGTGCTCGGCTGCGAAGCTGCAACGTCAAAGAATCGTCCTTGAACCTGCGCCCGCGCATTGTCGCGAAGGATTTCGATTCGCGGACCTTGCTTGCCGTCGGCATCAGCTTCATCGGGGGCCTCGTTTTGAATGCTTGCCTTCGCGGAAACCGTCACGGTTCCGAGCGAAGGCTCTGCGATGCGAAGGGCCTCTCGGAAGTCATTGGAGCCCGAGGCTTGCGTAACGGAAACGGCGATTGCCGCGATGGCAAACGTCATCGAATGAAACAAACTCATACGTTTCATGGGGATTCACTCCTTTCGGGTGTGGAAATCAACAGCCATCGAGTAGCTGCTTATTGGCAAGTAAGAACCGAAGCCGATCCAATTCGGCAGCAGAGAGAGTCTCGGTTTCAACAGGAACAACGTCACGTGTTTCGACCCAACCGACGGGGATGTATCGCCCCGTTTCTGGGTCCGACGCAAAGACAGGTACTTCGGCGCGCACTCTTGCGTAGACACTAATCGGCTCTTCCACGCGCGGCACGACCTGGACGATCGAGGGCTGCACCACGACCGGCGAGGGTGTCACTTGCGTCGCCGTACCCGCAACCTCTTGTTGGTTCCATTGCATGACGCTGATGCCGCATGCGAGCAGCACGACACATGCTGAAAGGGAACCCAACATGCGACGCTGCTTCCGGCGCTTTGATCGCGACAGAGAAGCAATGTCCTCCACCGACGGAGTCTCACCCGCGTCGGGGAAAGCCTCAAGCGACCACGCCGATTCGACGGTCTCCGTACGAGCGTCTTGTTGATTGTTGAATAAACCCATGAGATGGCTTGGCTTACGAAGGTAAAATGGCTTCGTTTGGAACACTCTTCTGCAGACGTTTCAGGGCATGATGCAAACGCGATTTGATCGTTCCCACTGGCGATCCCGTCACGTCAGAAATTTCTTCGTTTGACATCTGATGCAAGAACCGAAGCGTCACCACTTCGGCTTGTCGGCTCGGCAGCTTGGCGACTTCCGACCAGACGCTTCGCCGCCACTCGTCGAGGGCGAGACGCTGATCGCTGGGTGATTCGTTTGTGTCATCGATCTTTGCTCGATCGGCATAGTTCTTTAACCGTCGCTTGAGGCGTCCGATGGTTCGAAAGTGCTTCCGCGTTTGCCGCATCAGGATTCCAAAGACCCACGCGTCGCGGTTGCCGGATTCGTCGAAGCGATCCCAACCATTCCAAGCTCCGATCAACGTTTCTTGCACGATGTCTTCCGCAAGGGCTGGGTCGCCCGTCATCGCCCAAGCCGTTCGCATCAGTCCTGGGTAAACCGAATCAATCCAGGCGTCATCCATGGCCCCGCGCGAGGCCTCGTTACACACAGGTTCCCCGGTCACGCAAACCTCGTCGTGGGAGGTCGCCGTGCCGCTGGGCGTTGCCATTGCTCGGGGCGGCGCGAGAACGGTTGCCGTCGAATCCATGGGGACCGAATCTTCAAATCCAACAAATAACGTCGTGCATGCGAATTCGTCGGGCGGGTGCCCGAAATCACTGTTACATACCCGCCGATCCCCGTGCGGTTCATTGCGGGGTCCGAAAATCTGTGAAAATGTGATGCGAATTGCCGATTCCGAACAATGTCGACGACTGCCGGAACACGAAGGCCCGATTCAACCGCTTGCCCGGTAGAGATACGTTACGGGCAGCGCACCGTTTTCGTGCCTCCCCGCGGGTGGCCGCGCGTCGGCTCACCGGGGTCACCCCCGCTTCAACCCAATTTTTTCATGGAATTATCCCAATCGAAAGGCGACGTGTTGATCGTCATCGGCGATGCGGCCGAGACGCTCGACACGATGTACCCCTTCTACCGACTCATCGAAGCCGGCTTTCGTCCGGTCGTCGCGGCTCCGGAACGCCGGCGATACCAAATGGTCATGCACGAAGTGAAACCCGGTTGGACGATCACCAAGGAGTGGGAAGGCTACTCGCTGCAAGCGGAAATCGCATTCGCGGAAATCGACCCCACCAAGTTCTGCGGGATTCTCTTCAGCGGCGGGCGGGCACCCGAGTACATCCGTTACGACGAAGATTTGGTTCGCGTGACGCGGTACTTCTTCGAGCACAACCTGCCGATCGCGAGCGTTTGCCACGGTGTCGAAATCCCCGCATACGCCGACTGTGTCCGCGGCCGGCGAATGGCAACCGTTGCAAAGTGCAAGTTCGATCTCGAAGTCTGCGGCGGCGTCTTTGTGGATGAGCCCTGTGTCATTGACGGCAACCTGGTGAGCGGCCGGACCTACCATGACAACGGGTACTACGTCGGCCCCTGGATCGAGATGTTGGAAGCGAGCATTCGTCAGGAGTCCGCTCGTCAGGAGTCAGTGTCGTGAGCGTGATGCCGACTGCGATCGTCCGCGAGGGCGAGTTTGCAATCGTCATTTCATGGTCAGACGGCAGCCGAACGCGCTGGACGGCGGCAGAGCTACGTTCGCGTTGTCCCTGCGCGACGTGCAGGGAAAAAAAGCGAGCCGCCAACGACGTGGCGGCGAAACCAGTCGGCTTACCGGTGTTG
>JBCCOI010000275.1:0-9318 GCA_039025515.1 Planctomycetota bacterium | reverse complement strand
CCGGTTGAGATAGATCGGATTTGCATCGACGTCGGCGGCGAGATAACTGTGTGCTTCACGATTGCCACAATCGTGGTTGATGACCTCATGGGGTGAGGCGGCTTCGGACACCAACTGAAGGACTTCTTCAGAAGCTTCGTCACGGATCACAACGGTGATGCCCGACGCGCCCGTCCGTTCGACGGCTTCGAGAACGCCGCGCAGGACGTCTCCGATTTGCGAGACGCTCGGATCAATGGCGATGGCGATTCGATCCCCTTCGATGACCGAATCTAGTATCGACGGAAACTCGCACGGACTCATCAACGCCAAAAACGTGGCGCGCGAGACATCATCCAAACGGTCGCGCGTTGGTGGAGTAACCAGCGTCAGCTTCTCTGGCGAGATCACATCAGTTGGCGCATCGATTCGTGGCTGATCGTTAATCACAGGCTGAGACTATCTAGAAACGCGATGACGGCCCTTTCGATGACGGGCCTTTTCGATGACGGGCGTTTTCACAGCACCCGGTTATCTCGGTTTCAAGTCCAAACCGCAACCGCCAAACGTCAAACCAGACGCCTATTCCGGCGGCATGTCGATTGAAACGTCAAATCGCCGCCAACACCAAGCTGTCAAGATGACGGCAAGTCCCGCCAACGCCCAAGTCGCCGAAACTGCACCGATCACATACGCCGGCACGGAGATCGGATCGGCGAAGACTGATTTGCAAATCGAAACCCAGACCAAGAGGGCCCCGACGGATGCGGCCATCAACGTGGCCTTGCCAAGAAACATCACATTGGCCCTCACCACCATGCCGATCCCTTGAGCGTTCTCGTGGTGCGGGTATGCCAGGAACAAAGCGTTCTCCGTGGCGAAAGTAAATACCGCGAGCGCCGAAAGCATTCCTCCCCAGCCCAAAACTTGGCCCCACCCCGGACCGATCGCGACGGCAGCAATCCCCAGCGTCATCCACTGAAATGCGATCGTGATCAGCACCGGTAGCGTCAATTGCCCCAGCACCGCATGAATCGGACGGAGCGGCAACGCACGCAGCAGCAACACGCGTTTGAGATCTCTGCGGAAGTCAAGCCGCAACGCGGGCGGCGCGAGCAGCATGGTGCAAAGGGCGATTCCCGCGATCACGAATCCCCATTGATTCCCAATCGTTCCCGTCATCAATGGCGACAAGCAAAGCACCATGGGCACACCAAAACTGATCGCGATCGTTCCGCTGTACTTTCGAATCGCCAATGCTTGTCGCCAAATCAAGGCGAGGCTGTCTTGTAACACTTGCGGCAGATGACGTTCGAGACGTTCGGCAAGCGCATCGCTGGAAAGTTCCGCCAACGTTCCATCGGTCGTTTCGGAAGTTCGTTTGAAATCGCCGTTCCGCAGGTTCGCTTTCTCTCGCTTCAAGATGGCGGCTTGCGCCCATGCATCAATACGTACCAACGCAAAGATCGCAAATGGAATCAGCGCGATCGCGGCTAGACACTGCACAGCAGTATGAGACGTAATCAAATCGGTGGTTGCCAGTAATGCAGCGGGGCGCCAGGGCATGGCCAGCCACTGAATCATCTGGCTGGATGCCACCTCGCCAATCGCACCGAAGCTGTTGAGCACATAAACGCC
Organism: Planctomycetota bacterium; assembly: GCA_039025515.1. Taxonomy (GTDB): domain Bacteria; phylum Planctomycetota; class Planctomycetia; order Pirellulales; family Pirellulaceae; genus Stieleria. Next base: position 7,701 of record JBCCOI010000275.1, on the reverse strand, counting down.
GGGTGGTGATCCAGGTGGCGTCAGTTGAATCAGTTGGCCAAACCACTGGATAACCGCAGCGATACCGATCACCGAAAGACCGGTTCGCGCGAAGTACACGTGGCGTTTCGAAAGTCCCGCGATCGCACGCTGCCAAATCATTCGTACCGTTTCCAGCAACACCAATGCGGCAAACACACCCATGAACAGCAACACCGCGTATCGCACGTCCGGGGCGAGCGCGATTGCGAGAAAGAACGTCTTCAAAAGAGCCGAGAACATCACCGTGTTGACTTTGTAGGCCGCCAACCTGGATCGTTTTAGCGGCGCGCCGCCAAGCCACAAGTTTTCCGCTTGTGTGTACTCGAGATCGGCCTGCCGTTCGGTCCAAACGCAACGAACGGAATGGTAAACGAGGTAGAGAACCATTCCGCCTGAAAGCCAAAGCCGGAGAGATTCGGGATCAGCCGTCTTCCGCGTCGCGATCACCAAAAATCCGTTTAGCAGGTAGGCGCCGACGAAGAAGAACGCGATGAGCGTCGCAACGATGCGCCGTGGCGATCGCATTCGATCGACCGCGCGTTTGAATCGAAAGACACTACGCCGAGTGGTCAACCAGAGCAGATGTTTTTCGGGGGCAGACATGACGGTGCGAAAGTACCTAACCGATGGAGGCAGAGTTATGCCGAGACTGCTGCAGTCGCTTCAAAGTAAGCTTGCTCGAGGGACGTCGCAGCGGGGAACTGGCTGCGTAAATCCTCGACGGCGCCGAAGTACTGCAAACGTCCGCACTGCATCACAATCAAGTGGGTGCAGACGTCTTGAATCATCGCCAGCAAGTGGCTGGAGAGAATTATGGTGGCGCCCGCGTTTGCGCGATCTTGGATCGATTTGAGTAGCGCGCGAATGCCTGGCGGATCGAGTCCGGTCATCGGTTCGTCCAACAACAGCACGGCCGGATCGAAGAGATACGCACAAGCGATTGCAAGTTTCTGCCGCATGCCACGCGAAAGCGTCGTCGCGCCCGCGTTGATCTTGTCGGACAACTGAAAGTAGTCGAGCAGTTCGGCGGCCTTTCGGCGATGATCGTCCACGTCGTAGATTCGACCGATGAACTCCAGGTGTTGGCCGACCGTCAAGTCATCGAATAGCGGAGGGTCATCCGGTACGTACGCAAGGTGACGCTTCAGCTCAAGAAGTTGTCCCGCGCCGCCGTCCGATAAGTCGAATCCGGCTACTGATAGACTGCCCTCGGTCGCCGGGATGAGTCCGGCCAGGCAACGCATCGTCGTGGTCTTCCCGGCGCCGTTGGGGCCGACGAGTCCTCCAATCTGACCGGGTTCCAGCGCGAACGAGACGCCGTCGACCGCGAGATGGTTTTCATACAGTTTTCGGAGCGACTCGCAGCGAAGCATGGTGGGAAGTTGTGGTGCGGTTCGAATGCTGAAAGTTCAGGCGCAGCTTGGCTAGTTTTAGAATCAGAGAGAGCCTACGTCACAGTTTTCGCATATGCCGCTTCATTCGGTTACGCTTTCGTGTGAGTCGCGATAGGCGGCTCAGGTGGGCACGAGAGTAGGCGGACGACCGAACACCAAAAAAACGATGGTTCTCAAAACGTGAACAACCCCTACAAGCCGACGTTGGAGACGGCCGAGAACTTTCCCAGCGATCAGCTTGCGGCTCGGTTTCGTTTGACTCGCAAAGACCTCTCATACGCAAAATCGAAGTATCTGCTTCGTCGCTACGGAGGCCGACTTTCGCTGATTTCATTGCTGATGGTCGGAATCGCCATCGCCACTCCGCTCATGCTTTCGGCGATCCGACTTCCTACTGTTCTTCCACTTTGGGCGGCATTTCTGCTCGGCGAGTTTGCCGTGATGATTCTGGCGGTCTTGATCTATCGAGCTGCTATCTGGATGCCGACCAAATTGACCGAAGTGAGGTTAAAGGAACTCGGGCTCGCGCACGGTGCCGAGTGTGAGTTCTGGGTTGCGGAGGAGCGGTTTCATTTTTCGACTCCCGCGGGCCAGTTTAAGCAACCTCTTCACACGCCCTGGATACGCACTTCGCGGGGCATGATCATGGAAGATCCGCCCGGAGGATTTTGGATGGTGCCGAAGCGGGCTGCGTTTTCAACGGAAACGTTCCGCAAGTTCATTCGGGAACTGCGACGCACCGCGTCATCTTGACCGTCCGCTGAGCTGCACCTAGCATGCGTGACTTTTTCGTCGGCCGTTGTCGGCGAATTCTGGCAACGGGGAGCGGCTGCAGTGCAAGAGGCGATCGCCAAGGCGGACACCCTGATCGAAGCCATGGGGTGGATCCGAAAGTTTCGCAGCAAGATCACCGTCATCAAACTCGGTGGCAGCGTGCTGGACGATGCCGAAGCTCTCATGCACATCCTCATCGATGTGATCTTCATGGAAACGGTCGGCATGAAGCCGGTGGTCGTTCACGGAGGCGGAAAGGCGATCAACCGCGCGCTCGATGAAGCCGGTATCGAAGCGACGTTCATTCAAGGTCGACGTTACACCGATGACGCCACCTTGAAAGTCGTCAAGCGAGTCTTGGCGGGCGAAGTCAACCGCGGACTGACCTCGGAGATTGAGAGGCTCGGCGGTCGCGCGAAGAGTCTGTCGGTACACACAAAGAACGTGCTGTATGGTGAACCACTCACGTTGCCCGGTGGCGAGGATCTTGGCAACGTCGGCACGGTGACACGAGTCGACTGCGAGGCGATTGAGGAACTGCTGAACGCGGGGAGCATCCCCGTGATCCCAAGCTTCAGCATCGCTGAATCGGGAAAGGGCTTGAACGTCAATGCGGACACCGCTGCGATGGCCGTCGCACAGGCACTAGGCGCCGAAAAACTCGTCTTCCTCTCCGACGTCAATGGTGTGCGGCGAGACAAGAATGATCCACAAACGATCATGCATTCACTTAGTGATCGGGATGCAAGGGACTTAATTGAAAGCGGTGTGATCGACGCGGGCATGATCCCCAAAGTCGAAGCGTGCTTGGAAACGCTCGAACGCGGAGTGCGAAAAGTGCACATCATCGACGGCCGGTTGCGACATTCGTTGTTGTTGGAAGTCTATACATCCGAGGGTGTCGGAACGGAAATCTACACGTGAATTGCCCAGGGCAACGCCGAGAATTAATCGATGAGGAACTTGCGAACCTCGAGTCAGATTTTTGTGACCTGAACTTTTTCCAATCTTCAGGAACCAGGTAAAAATTGATGCAACACTTCCTTTCGTTGTTCGATATCGAGAAAGATGACCTGAGCTTGATTCTCAAGACCGCATCGGTTGTCAAGCAAAAGCTGCTCGCGGGAGACCGTCCCTCGATCTTGCAAAACCAAGTGATCGCGTTGTTGTTTGCCAAGCCCAGTTTACGGACGCGTGTCAGCTTCCAAACCGGGATGTCGCAACTCGGCGGTGACAGCCTCTTTCTCGGAGAAGACGTGGGCTGGGGCAAACGCGAATCACCGTCGGACTTCACGCAAGTACTCGGACAGTTTGTCGACGCGGTGGTCTGTCGTGCCAAGTCTCATGAGCAAGTGGAACTCTTGGCGCGTTTCGACGCGATGCCAATCATCAATGGTTTGACAGACCTGTGTCATCCCTGCCAGGCACTGGCCGATGTGATGACGATTGATGAGGCGAGCGAGGGAGGACTCGCGGGTAAGCACTTGGTTTTCGTCGGCGACGGGAATAACGTCGCACATTCACTCGCCCTCATCTGCGCGATGCTGGAGATGAAGTTTACGCTGACTTGTCCGCCCGGCTATGAGATGGATGAACAATGGGTGAAGAAAGTTCATTCGCGTTACCCCAACGCGGAACTCGCAACGGATTATCACCCTGCATCTGCGGTCGCAAGTGCCGATGCCATCTATACCGATGTTTGGACCAGCATGGGACAAGAAGCCGAAGCCGCCGCGAGGCGTGAAGCGTTCTCCGAGTTTCAGCTCAACGAATCGCTGATGAAGGCCGCGCCAACGTCCGCGTGTGTTTTGCATTGTCTGCCGGCAGTCCGCGGCGAAGAGATTACCGACGAAGTCATCGATGGACCGCAAAGCCGCGTCATCGCCCAGGCGGGCAATCGAATGCACGCCCAAAAAGGTCTGCTGGTCTGGATGCTCGCGAGAGACTGGATCAAGGCAAACGTGAATTGAAACACTTTGAAGACAACCTGTCCCTTTTTCCAACTACGAAACCGATGTCGCAACGTCCCGCGGACATGCTCCGCAATGTTGAAATTCAAGTCGATTATCTCGAACACCACCCCGCGAGTGTTTTGTACCGATCGGGAAAAACGCTCGTGCTCTGCACCGCATCGGTTGAATCCCATGTGCCGCCATGGATGGAAGGTAAAGGGAAGGGGTGGGTCACTGCCGAGTACAACATGCTGCCCGGTAGCACGGTACCGCGGAAACGACGTGAACGGAGCAAGGTTGACGGGCGGACCACGGAGATCCAGCGTTTGATCGGCCGCTCGCTACGCGCAGTGATCGACCTCGAAGCCCTGGGGGAATGCTCGATCGTCGTGGACTGCGAAGTCCTACAAGCCGATGGCGGGACGCGCACCGCGTCCATTACCGGAGGCTTCATCGCACTCGCCAAAGCGATATCCAATGTCATTCCGGAGTCGTCCATCGGACACGGTCCGATCACAGATTCGATTGCGGCAATCAGTGTCGGTGTGGTCAATGACACCGTTCAATTGGATCTTGATTATGAACTCGACTTCGCCGCGGATGTCGACATGAATGTCGTCATGACCGGAAAAGGAAAGTTCGTTGAGATTCAAGGAACGGGCGAAGAAGCTACCTTTGACGATGCTCAGTTGACTTCGATGATCGCGTTGGCCAAGAAGGGGATCGCGGAGCTTACGCAAAAGCAGCTCGAAGCATTGAAAGCCTGAAGACTTCACACGTATGTTTCCGATCTCGCCGCCGACCGAAGCGAACTTAACGAGTGCGGCGGAGAAACTGTTGGCCGGCGACATCGTTGCCGTTCCGACCGAAACGGTTTACGGGCTTGCCGGTGACGCGACGAATCCGTCTGCGGTCGCGGCGATTTATTCCGCGAAAGGTCGTCCTTCGACGAACCCACTCATCATCCACGTTCACTCGATGGATGCGGCACGCTTGTGGTTTGATTCTTCAAATTGGAAAGCCGAGGTCCACGAACAGTTAACCGCCGCTGCGGGTCTTTGGCCCGGTCCCCTCACGCTGGTCGTTCCGAATCCACGCGGGCTCGCCGCCGCGGTTACCGCGGGTAACCATTCGGTCGCAATCAGGATGCCGTCACATCCGGTCTTCTTGGATCTACTCCGTCGCTGCGGTCGTCCGCTGGCCGCACCGAGCGCGAATCCTTCCAACTACGTCAGCCCCACACGCGCGGAACATGTCGCCGAGAGCAACCTGCAAGGGCTTGCAATGATCTTGGATGGCGGTCGGTGCAGGGTCGGACTCGAATCGACAATTGTTCGCCTTGAGTTTCCCGTCCCCACGCTCCTGCGTCGCGGCGCCGAGACGGTGGAGCATCTTCGGGAGGTCTTCGGCGAAATCGCGATCGATGACGGAAGTGGTGACGAAAATCACAGCCCACTTGCTGCGCCCGGACGGATGAAGAAGCACTACTCGCCCAGCAAGCCGCTTTTCATTCGAGGTCACTCTGACGCGACGACGGCAACGGTCGACTTGGAGGAATTCCCGGCAACATCTCTGGCGCGGATCTCGTTTCAGCCTCTGCCAGAGGAAGAACGAAGGGAATTCGGTTGGTATCGCGCACTTTCGGAGAGCGGCGATTTAGATGACGTCGCGCGAGACCTCTTTGATGCGCTCCGAGAAGCGGATCGTTCGTCTTGCCGGGCGATCTTGGTCGATTCCTGTCAACGAGTCGGCATCGGTGCCGCGATCATGGATCGTCTTCAACGTGCCAGCAGTCGTTAAGGAACGGCCCATCAATCACTGGCGTGTTTTTGAAAACCGCTCACCCACTCCGCCCGATGGAAACGTGTCAAATTCGATCGGACAGAGCCGATCGGCGACAATCATTGATTTCAATTGAGACGCGCGAGTGTCGGGTTCGCGGCCTGCTTTCTTTGGCCGCGACAAATACCGCACAAGATTGAAACACGTTCGCTGAACAAGGTGACGAAGACGATGTATCATACGAAGGGCAGCTAACTCTCTTACGCGAAATCAATCAAGTACCGCCCGGTGTTACAAATTGAATGTCCGCACTGCTCTGCCAAGCTGCAGTTGGGGTCGCCAAAGCCGGGCCGTTTCAAACCAACCTGCAAGCAATGTGGGAAGGCCTTCTTGCTGCAAGTCAGCAACGGAGATCCGCCGGTCGTTCGTGTCGGAAAACCACCATCGCAGTCTTCGAACGCCGATGACGATCATCGAGGCCCCAAACCCGCTGGAAGAACGATCGGTAGCGATCCGATGGCCGAGACCGCACCGGGAGGTTCCGCTCAAGCCGTTGATCAGCACGAAGAACGGAGCGCCGTCAAAGCACCCGCCGAAAACGGTTCAACGCCCGGTCAAGATCTTCTTCCGCCGCCATCAAAACTAGGTGGCTATAAAATCGTTCGCATGATCGGGCGGGGTGCCATGGGGGCGGTTTACCAGGCGAAGCAAATCTCGCTCGACCGCGATGTCGCCTTAAAGACCATTCGCGGAAGGCTGGCGCAGAGTCCCACGTCGTTGGCCCGATTTACGCGGGAGGCTTACGCCGCCGCTCAGCTCTCGCACCATAATGTCGTCCAGATCTATGACTTTGGCGAAGAAGACGGCCAGCATTTTTTCTCGATGGAGTGGGTTCGCGGGGGCTCGCTCGGCGATCTCGTCCGCGAGAAAGGAACGGTCGATCCCAAACTGGCGGCAACCTACATTTTGCAAGCCGCGCGAGGTCTGCAGTTCGCGCACCAAAGTGGCATGGTGCATCGCGACATCAAGCCTGCCAATCTGCTGCTTTCCGATGACGGCGTCGTTAAAGTCGCCGACTTGGGTCTTGTCAAAGTTCCCGACGATGTGGAATCGGACCCAAATGAATTTTCCGGCTTGGCCGAGAGCGTTACCAGCGGTACTCAGGTGACGCTGCAAGGTACGGCAGTTGGAACACCAGCCTACATGGCTCCCGAACAGAGCGCCGATGCGACTTCGGTGGATCACCGGGCCGACATCTATTCGCTCGGATGCAGTCTTTTTTACCTGCTGATCGGCCATTCGCCCTTCGAAGCCGAAAGCGTGACGGAGGTCATGAAACGCCATGCCGAGGAGCCGCTTCCGGATCTTCAGAAGCTGAATCCAAGAGTGCCGGCACGGCTTTCGGTGATCGTCGGCAAGGCGATGGCGAAACGCCCCGAGCGGCGATATGAATCGCTTGCGACGATGATCACTGATCTGCAGTCGTACCTCGGGATTGAATCCGCCGTCGGATTCTCTCCGTCGACCGATCAAGCCGATCGTTGGGAAGAGATCGCGCGCAGCTACAGCAAATCTCAAGGGCAAAAACTGCTGGCGGGGCCCGCCGTGTTTGGTCTGGCTCTATTGGCAGCCTTGGCGGTTGTCTTGACGATCGTCGCAGCTGCTTCGGCCGAGGATCCGATTTCGGTGCTCCGCTGGCTTCCATTTGGCCCCGTCTGTCTGATGACTGCAGTGGTCGCATCGATCACGCTGGCGGCTTCGTTTGGTGGAAGCGCCGT
>JBCCOI010000274.1:0-9338 GCA_039025515.1 Planctomycetota bacterium | reverse complement strand
GTCGAGCGACTCCAAGCCACGCACGGCGGCTAAGAGCGTGAGGCGATTGATGTCACCAAACTCGGTGTCATCTGCCTCCAACAAGACTGCTCCGTCGGCGGCTTCGATAACGAACCGCCATCGCCCATCTCGGAGGGTGGTGGAGTGGGCGTGGCAAACCAACAGAAACTCGGTATCAAGCATGTCATTCTGGTGGGAGGGGAGTCCAGACTGTGGCACGGCGACCGGTGGGTTCTGAAGGGCGCGACTATGGTTCTTTAACGAAACGCCGACGGAGTCGGTGAACGGATCAAGTTTCACGGCTCGCATCTCTGTAGGCGACGGTTGGGAGGATTCGGACGATCAATCCTTCGCTGGACGAAACGGGTCAAGCGAAACGGTTGGAATCGACATTTGACTCAGGAAGTTTGCGTATGAGTCGGTCGTGATCAGTAGCAGAGACCTCGTCAAAGTTTGCCGTGTGGCGAGAGTTTGTCCATCAGAAAATGTATGCCCAGCTTGACATCGGGTAGCAAGATGCGAGCATCCCTCACAATCGTTTTCAATTCAAACTCGTGTCCTCGGGAGAAGTCACGCCGTGAGCCCGCTTTGGTATCAAGAAGGGCTTCAATTTCAATGCACGCAATGCGGAAGATGCTGCAGCGGAGAGCCCGGCTATGTCTGGGTCGATGCGGATGAGATTCGTGCAATGGCCGATCACCTAGAAATTTCCGTTGCCGAACTTGAGCATCGATTCATTCGAAAGGTCGGCGCGCGCAAGAGTTTGATGGAGTACCCGGATGGGGATTGCATCTTGCTCGATCCCGAGAAGCGCACGTGCATTGTCTACCAGGCACGACCGACACAGTGCAGGACTTGGCCGTTCTGGGACTCGACGATCAGCTCGCCAAAAGCATGGGCTGAAACCTGTTACTCTTGCCCCGGAGCCGGAAAAGGACGGCTCTACTCATTCGATGAGATCGAAGTCCAACGCCGAAAAAAGTCAGTGTAACCGTGCAGCACGTCTGCGGCGGCGGGCAGTCACGCAGCCGCAAGCGAGCAACAGTAGCGCCGTAGAACTCGGCTCCGGAATTGCAGTGGCCGTGACCGCACCGATGTCGGTCAAAACAGCAACGTCAAGATCAGTCAAATACTTGCGAGTTCCTTGAAGGATGCTGGGACTCATCAGCGGTTGCTGCATCGCTCCGTCACGGAGTGAACGACCTACCAAATTCGACGCGAGGTGACCACCGTTGATTACGTTTGTGCCAGTTCCATTAATCGATATGAACTCGTCGCCAAGCCAATTCGAGCCGTTGACGAGCGAATCCCAGCTTTCCGATCCACCGAAGCCAATGGCGTGCATGGTTTCGTGCAGGGCAACCGAGTAGAAATCGTTCTTACCAGCAGCAACATCCGTCGTATGGTCAAAATGCCAGCTCGATTCAAGCGTAGCCGAATCGTCCGCGATGCCGTCGTTATTGGTGTCTTGGTCAAACCACATATTACCAACCGTTGGACCGAGCCCGAAGGAGAAGGGAACACCATTCACATCCCCGTCGAGTGAAGCAATAAGCGGACCGCCGTCCCTCCGGTGCTGCTCGTTCGCCTGTGCAGACGCGACCGCGTCAAAGATGGAACCGGAACCCACAAATCCGCTGATCGCCAACCCGGCACCTCCGCTACCACCCTGCCCGAGGATCGAACCTCCGAGGTTACGAGCACCGACAAAGATACGAACGTCCTTCTCAGGCAAACGCGTATCCGAAATTGTCTCAATTACCCCAGTCGCAGGGTTCCGGATGCTGTAGCTAAAATCGAACCGGATCTCCGTGCTGCCGCCACCGCTGGTCCCCACGATTACATCGTCAGTAATCGCGCTGAGGTTAGGATTGATGATCTGGTTGATGTCAGATACCGCAGCTTCCAACGCAGCCCGCGCGACGGGGTTATTGCCAAAAAAATCCTGATTGGCTTGATCAAAGCTGTAGTCCACAACGATCTGGGCCTGGGCCTGGCTTGCAAAGAGGAAGCACGACACCAGACAGAGCGTGGCCTCAAGCCGTCTGAAAACAATCATGAAACCAGAATATTCGCGAAGACAGATCGACAAAGGATTTACGGGAGTGGCAGAAAGCCTCAACGTCTCATTTCCCCTAGTTTAGCAGCTTCTTCGGCAATTGGTGGGTTGCCGGAGCGCCAGCCAGAAAGATTCACAGAATCGTCCAGTCCGGAAGGTGCCGAACCCGCCTAAAGCTGGGGGTGATCCTCAGGCGATGTTCGGGCAGGCAAGGCCCATTTCGATATCGAGCAAATTCTGCAGCGTGACGCTCGCGATCCGATCGAGTGCTTCATGCGTGAAAAATGCTTGGTGACCGGTGATGATCACATTTGGAAACGTCAGTAGCCGTGCGAAGACATCGTCCGTGATCACGGTGGATGACAAATCTTCGAAGAAGAGGTCCGCTTCCTCCTCGTAGACATCGATCCCCAGCCCACCAATCCGACCGCGTTTCAAGCCCTCGATCACCGCCCGAGTATCGATCACGGCGCCACGTGACGTGTTGATGATCATCACGTCCGGTGGCATTTTTGCGATGGCCGCTTCGTCGATGAGATGGTGTGTCTCCGGAAGCAACGGGCACTGCAAGACGACGATCCTCGAACGTCGAAAGAGCTCTGACAACTCGGTGTACTCGACGCCCATCTGCAAGCACTCGGGATGCTGTAGCGGATCCGAGGCAATCACCTCGCAACCGAATCCCGAGAGGATCCGACAAACGCAGCGGCCAATCTTTCCGGTACCAATCACCCCAACGGTTTTGCCGAACAAGTCAAAGCCGAGCAAACCTGCCAATCGGAAGTCACCGTCTCGGACGCGATTGTAGGCACGATGAATTTGGCGATTCAGGGCCAGCAGGAGCGCGACGGAGTGCTCCGCTACCGCGTGCGGCGAATACTCGGGAACGCGAACTACGTGTATTCCCGATTGCTTAGCCACTTTCAAATCAACGTTGTTGAATCCGGCGCATCGAAGTGCGATCGCCTTCACACCATATTCCGCAAGCGATGAAACAACCGAAGCGTCAAGCGAATCGTTTACGAACACACAAACGGCGTCGAAACCATCGGCCAGCGATGTCGTCGCGGACGCAAGGCGGGCATCGAGGTACTCGATCGAGTGAGCTTGATCGCCCAGACCACGATTCGCTTCCTCAAAAAACCGACGATCGTGCTCCTTTGTGCTGAACATCACGATCTTCATTCCAGATTCGACTCCTATTCAAGGCCCCATTTTGACAATGACCTATGGATACGACTAAACCATTCGTCAGTGACATGCGGTGTCGCGGGTTCTTGGTCCGTTGGGAACTGTTTGGGTAACTGAATCCGGAACCCAGGACCAGAGGGCGGTTGTGATTCAACCCGAAGCTTTCCCCCAAGATGATGGACCAGCAGAAACGCACTGAGAACATCCATGTCCATTCCGATGGGCCAACGACGAATCGGTATGATTGCCGAGTAGAACGATGCCGTCTGAGCATCGTCAAGCCCGCGAAAGTTCCCTCGAATCTCGATCGAAAATTCTTGGTCACCGGACGATACATTCACCACGATCGTCGAAGGCTTGTCTTGCACATCGGACAGTCGCCGAAAAAGGATTTCGATGGCACGACGCAACGTCCCACCGTCTGTCTTCATTGAGTCTGCAGGACAGCCCTTTAGCTCGATTCCTATCTCATCCTCCTTCATTAGTTCACGTTGATCCGCAATCACTGATTCGATGAACGATTTCACATCAAAGTCCGTGACTTCTGCGTTGCGAACGCAGACCACATCGCCAACGACGGCATGGACGGCTTCGATCATTTGACGCGATTCTTGTTTTGCAACCGACATCAAATCGAGATCCGCCAACTCCTCTGACTGTTCGTCTAAACATCGTTCGATGGGACTCTGCTCGATATAGCTGAGAAACGCCGGCCAAGCGTTACGAAACTGACCGCTCATTGCAGCGATGGCACTCGAGAGTCCACGTATCCGATCCATTACGATCAAGCGATTCAACGTGCTGAGTTTCTCTCGAATCAGCCGATCTCGCTCGACCATCATTTCATGAAACTCACACGCACGGAGCAGCGTTCCGACCATCTCTTCTTCGTGTATCGGTTTCGTGAGGTAACGGAATGCACCACCTTCATTGACGGATTGAACGGCGTAATCGAGCTGAGTGAAGGCTGTTACCAAGATACGAACGATGTTGGGGTAACGCAGTCGGGCTCGCTCCATCAATTCCACACCAGTGACGGCCGCCATCCGTTGATCGGTGACCATCACCGCAACCCTTTCCGCGTTTTCCTCGATGAATTCCCAGGCCTCTTCGCCCGTCGGCTTGGTTTCGATACGAAACTGATCGCCGAAGAGCTGGCTGAAATACTTGAGGGCCGTCGTTTCATCGTCGACGTAAAGAATGACCTTGTCTTCGTTGGGTAGCATGTTGTTACTCTTTCGGAGGATACTCTTATGACACGGCGATTTCCGGCCGTGCATCTTGCATGAGCGGTTGAGGTGAGCTTCCTTCGACAGGCTTCAATTGCAGATCAAATGACACAGTGGTTCCAACATCTGGCTCACTCTCGATCACCAGCTTTCCGCCATGGCTTTCAATGATTGAACTGCAAATGCCCAAACCCAGTCCGAGTCCTTCACCAGACCGCGTTGTGAAGAAGGGCTGGATAGCCATTGACAGCTCTTCTTGATTCATTCCGACTCCGCTGTCTTCGACGCTGACCCGCATCCGCCCTTCGAAAGGAGTTGCCGAGACAATAATCCGGCGGTCTGCCGCGTTCGATTTACCGCGCGTCGCCTTCTCGGCATTCAGTATTAGGTTGAGGATCACCTGCGTGATCTGGCTTTGAATGCCAATGACCTCGTCGTCCCATCGGCTCGCCTGATCAAGCATTACACGCCCCTCAGGCAGCTCATGGGTCAGAAAACGAATTGCAGTTTCGACCGCATCACGCGTACGAAACGGGAGTTTCGAATTGATTTCCTCTGGGTGAGCGAATGATCGCAAATCAGAAACGATCTCGCCAATCCTAAGAACACCGGTCTCGACATCGTCGACCGTTTCGCACAAATCAGAATCACCGAGGCGCTTTTTAAGGACGCGTAACGCCATTGAAGCATAATTGACGGGGTTGTTTATCTCGTGAAGCAACCCCGCCGCGACACCTGCGACCGCCCTCATCTTTTCGCTATGAACAAGTTTCTGTTCCGTATCCTGAAGACGCTTCATTGACTCCCTTCGTGCGGCTTCCTTTCGCGCGATTTCGCGATTCAGTACGAATGACTCCATGCGACTGCGGCGTGACAAAAAGCACCCGATGGTACATGCGATGCTGCAGACAAACAGGAAGAACACGCCTTCGACCGCTTGACCCATCATTAGCCCACTGGCCCCGTCCAGAAGCGACACGGCAAGCACGTAGGAGAGAAGCAAGCAGACACAAAATGCGGCAGCCTCACCGCCTCCAAACCCGAGAAACTGAACAATGAACATCAACAGGATCAAGCCGAAGTAGTAGCGTGACTGACCACCATCGGTGACGAACATCATCCAACTAATAAAGAGACCCGGAAGAAGTATCAGTCCAAAGCTCACGGGTTTGAAGAGTAGACCGCGGCACCAATATTCTCGGAGGATGAGCCCGAGTGCAAGAACTCCGGCGACGAACCAACGGCTGACCAACAGGATTTCGAACTGTTCACGATAAACCGTCCAGTCGAGAAGCGACCCTAATGGCATTAGGAAAACGCCAAGGGCAAGCCCCCAACCGGCCCAACGGAATCGGCGTTTGCGTTCCTGCTCTTCAAAAAGGGAAAGATCTTCCGATTGAGCTTGGTCATCCATTGCTACCAATCCTCCGATCCATTTGAAATCTCGCGTTGGTTTCAAAACAATACTACGTGCAAGGCTTTCGCACTTCCAAAAACACATTGACTCCTGTTTCGTCGACGTAGCACCGTTGCTCGCCGAGATCAGGAATGAGGGCAAGCATTTGCTCTTGAGATCGCAATTCAAGATTCCAATCTAGAACCATTCCCATCATCGCAATCGATGAGTGGGAAGGTGTAACGTTGGTCAAGAGCACCAATCCACCCGGACGGACCCATTTGTAAAACAACTCGATCAAGAATCCACAGGTGGCATCTCGCAAATAATCAAAGAGGCCGGCACAGTAAACAAGATCAAACGGATCACCGAACGGCTCACCGGATTGATCGCCCGTCTCTTGTGCCCACTTCAAGATTTCATGAACGCTACGTTGTTCGGTCGAAATGCTTACGTCGGGACGAGCCGCTTTCGCATCCTTCACCAAGTTTGAGTTGACGAACTCCAGGGTTTCCAAATTAAAATCGACAAGGTGAAACTCCACTCTCGAAGATGCCGGCTCCCGGGTGACAAACCTCTTGATTTCCTCAGCGGGGCCGCAACCTATGTTCAGGACTCGAACACGGCGTCCCGAAGCTCCAGAGCCAGTCTTCGTCTCTGTTGGAGACCCATTCGGCGCTTGTGCGAATTGATCCGAAAGCGTTCGAAATGTCTCGCGCGAGAGTGCCTGCTGCAGTAGTTCGATGCGATTACGATGCGCGGCGGGAGCATCATGTCGCAACGCCGATGCATTGACCAGCTTCGCGAAAGTATTGCCTCCGTGCCATGGTTCCTCCAACATCATCCGGACCATCTGATAGTCGCCCGCGTAGCCCAGCGGCTTGTTGAACGCCCGGTACATGAACGGAGAAGCCATCAGCAACGGATGAAGTTCGCGTTGGGCGAAAGCTCGATAATACGGAAGATCTTTGCGACTTACCGACTGGCTCGCGTCTTCGAAGGCACCATTCAGATCGGCAAACCTCGGCGCAATTTCCTGGTCGACATCACGCACGAAATCTAAAACGCGCCCCCGATCGCGCTCGGCCTCGATCCCGGCTTCCGTCTCCCAATGCTCAAGCCACCTCCGCAGCTCTTGAAGATAATTGCGCAGGTTGGTCACCGACTCTCTAAAGCTACTCGAAACCCTGCCAGTTGCTTCATCCCAGTCAGAAACAAAGTCGCGAACAAACGAGCGCAAAACCTCTCCTGGTTCTAAATTCTTGAGATCGTTCCACGGATCTACCAAGGATGCGGAAACGATCAGAATTAGCCCCGTGTTCAGCAATCCCGTGATGACGGCTCTACCTTCGTAAGTCGCTCGATTTCCCTGGAGGATCCGCAGCTCACTGACGACTTCCGACAGTTGAACAATCGAGTAGGGGTTATAAACTTCGAAAACGACAACTTGGCGAGTCAGTCTGACTAACGTGCCCTCGGATGCGACTCCCTGCGAGTTGCGAAAACTCACATGGGACGTCATGGTTCGGTTCTTGTTTTTAGCCACCAGCGTCTATTCTTTTGATGAGCTCGACTTGCAATCGTTTGAAGAAGGTACAGCGGATGACGGATTAGAGGAGATCCATATCGATTTGATCGGGAGTCGAGTCTCGATCGAGCGTTCCGTATTCTCGATGAAGAACACGATGACTTCGTCGGACGTCACTTCAAGTCGTGATGGGCAAATCGAAACCTCAGCAAGACCACGATCCTTCATTGGATGCACAGGACGAACCCGCAAGCGACTCTTTTGGTCAATTGCGCAAACAATTAGCTGCACCGACTGACGAGCGTCATACCAATAGGCCGATCTGTCTTTCGGAGTGGCAATCGCCACAGATTTACCGACTTTACCGACGCTGCCCACCTCCGCTTCAGTCTCTGAACCGCCGTCAGCCGCGGTGCCAACAATGACATCGCCTTGCGATTCGGCCTCAGTCGAAACACCAATCGTCGAACTCGCGACTTTCTCTGAGACTTTCAGGTTCGAAGGTGGCTTTCGATTGGTTTCGGTGTGTTCACTGATCACATTCGCGACCTCACGAATCACCTTTTCAGCCGAGTGCTCTTGGAAACCCTCGATCGTTTCTTGGATGCGACGACTGAGTTCCGTTCGCTCACCATCCGGACCGACGTGCGAGGTCAAACCGCCAAGGGTGTAGCACCTTGAGTCGAAGTCAAAGTGGATCGGAATCCCCATCTCCCTGAGCCTCGCGATGTCGCGGTAGACCGTGCGGCGATGCACGCCGAGCTCTTCTCCGAGCGTCATCGGGTCGTACTTTCGCCCAATTTGAAGCAGGCGAAGAATCCGGACGGACCGTTCAAGCTTGTTTCGCAATCTAATGAGCAAGGTGGAATGGGGTCGAAATCGACGACCTGTCACCACACAGAAGAAAGGCGTCGAATTTCAAAAAACAGTAATTTTTGAGGCGTCTCCTACAACCACTTGAGGGGAGTCTGGCTCATCCAATGATTCCCAAAGTCTATCGTTTTGCCCGACTGTCCGGTAAGCCACAGTTGCCGAAATACTAGAAAGGCCGACGACCGGCCTCATCTCGTCCGAAGAGCGGCCGATGGCGGATGCCCGGCAGGCGACACAGAATCAACCCAAACATTCTGACTTTACTCTCGACGAATTAACGCCGAGTCGATAATCTGCAGACAGCGGTGACAGACTCTGTCACCGTTAGCGTCTGGGAGGTTTTGCCCCAACCCCCCGGACGCGTTTTTTTTGCGCCCTCAGGAACTGCTTTACACCACGGCGTGGCGAACGCAATCGCCTTAAGCAAACAACAGGAAAGAAATCTCACCGCCTACGGCATTGCGATATCCTGAATGACAAAATCAACAACGTTGCGAATGACAGACGTGGGTGACTCATAAACGAGCTTAGCGCCCTCAAGTTGATCAAGCTCAAACAGGTATCCGAGCCCTACACCGCTGCTGGTTTGTCGATAGAGCTCGTAGCCGAGATTCTCTATCCTCTCTCCCTGATGATTGATGACATAGACGGGGTTTTGAAAAATCCATTGGCGATGACTCTCGAGCGAGCGCCCCGCGTCATCAATTGAAACACCGAATCGGATCTCATACAGCGCACCGTTGGGCTCGACGCGCTCAAGCTTCACCGCGACCGACTCAACCTTCTCTTCTTCCCCGACCTTCGTGAGATCCAATTCATACGTGTGCCGATTTCCAGGCAGCAACGATTCAATGGTCCCGCGGAGTGCACGGATCGTGTCGGGGCTCTCTGCTGGCAATTCGAATGGCAGATAGAACTCACTCGAAGCCAACTCGGCGTTAGCAGCAATGTCGATGGTCTGTTCTGTCGTTTGTGCCGTAAGCGATTTTCCCGAATCAAATTCGCCGCTGAGTTTTGAGATGGGAATTGTTACACCAATCGGCGTTCTCCCGGGTTGCCATC
>JBCCOI010000273.1:0-9358 GCA_039025515.1 Planctomycetota bacterium | reverse complement strand
GACGCAATCGTCACAACGCGTGCAACGATGAAGGTCGATGATCATCGCTTCGCGACCGTTATTAAATCGGTGCTGAACGACGAACTCCATCAACGACGTTGAATCAAGGCGAGATCCCTCGTGAGACGTCGACGCGACTTCTGTTTGTTTTCGAACGTCCTTGGATCGCAGACTGATCGCGTCGGATCGTTTTTCACTGCGTTGCCTGCGACGCTCGGCACGTTTCTCAACAAAGGGTTTAAAGTACGCCTGTGTCTGAGCAGGCAGTTCGCTACGACGAACGTGCGGCAGGACGTCTTGCGCGAAGACCTCAACCGGAATCGCGATCACATCCAAAAAGCCGACGGCCCGCAGGGAGTATTGATAAGGCTTCAGCTCAGACGGCGAGTCCGACAGGCAGTTGTACAAGACTTCATCCAGACCGAACGTGTGGCCCTTTCCGAGATAGGCGGTCGTACGGTGCCCCGCCCCGTATTGGACGCTCATCCGCGCGAAACCGCTGCGTACGATCAGAAGATCCGTCGGAAAAGCCCCTTCGCTGACCACGAGTGGCTCTTTCTCGATTTGTTCGGCGGGCGGAAGTCGACTCGTTTTCTTGTAGCCCGCGTTCCATTCGAGTTTCCCGTACGATCGCAGCGCCGTGGCTTCGGCAACGCTCGCGAGTTGCTCTTCCGGCATGTATCGCAGCAACGAAATCTCTCGGAGGTGCGCGGGCAACCAGCTCTCGCGATAATGCTGGTCCATGCTTTCGGAAAACGATTTGTCCCTTCGCAAGACCTTTAGGCCTTGCCAGCGAATCTCCAACACCGCCGCTTCGGTTTCAGCGACAACGGTCGCCGTCCGGGGCGTTCGATACATGGCCGCGACTTCCCCGAAAAGCTCGCCCGGGCCCAGCACCGCATTTTCATTTCCTGCAAAAATCGCATCCGTGTCCTGCAGAAAAACCGCGCGTCGGTCGTCGATCGTCTGAACCGAGTGACTTTGTTCACCCGACTCATTCACGCTGACGTCCGAACGGGGTCTCGCTTCCGGGTAGGCGGATCGATTCCAATAGCGCTTGATCGCGTCCCGCCAACTGACTGATTTGCGGGGCGCGCGACCGAGCACCTCCTGAGGCAGCGAATCCAGCATCAACCGAACGTTGCCGGTGAGCAAGAGAAACGCGCTGTTTCCGTAATCACCCTCACGCACGATGACTTCACCGGGGGCAACCCGGAGTAGCTTGCAATCGTGCTTCAAAACGCCCGTCAGCGGCGTGGATTTGGGGAACGCCTTATGGTCAAGCTCGCTGAACGGATGCCGCGTCTGCAACCATGCAACGTCCGCATCCGACATCGATGCGTCCATCGGCTCGTCCCAGCGACTGGGACGTTGGACGGTGATTGGCGAGTTGGAATCCATGGTGCCCGTCGGTAGCTCCGAGCGGTTGACCAAGTCAACTTCAATTCGTTCGCCAAGCGTTTATGCATTCACAAACAAAATGCTTGCAAAGCCGTTTCGGGGGCTGCGTCTGGAAAGGAAACGCCTATCGACGGGAACCTCGGAACAGTGCGGCGGCGATCAGCAGCAACGGCACGCCGACACCAAAACTGAGCGCCCGGCCGGCGGCAAGCGACATCGGGATTCCGAATAGAAATAGCTCATGATCGTACGTCGCGTATCGCTTTCCCTGCATGCCTGGAGGCTCACCGATCATCAGCGATGCCAATCCCGGTCCGATCAACATCAAGCCAATCAGCAACGCCGCGATCGCCGCCAACAACGCGAACTTCTTGCGTGAGTCAGAAGGGCGTTTCTTATTCGGCGGAGGTTGATAGGGGTTCGTCGTCATGTTTTCAATTCGTGTGCGATGATCCGGGGTGCGATGCCTGGCGTGTTTTTGAAAGTCGCCCATTGGCTCCGCCCGATGGAAACGAGTCATAATCGATCGGACGGAGCCGATCGGCGACGAGCATTGATCGACCATTCCTTATCCGAGGTCACGCCTTATCCGAAGTCACGGTGTTCCCGGAAACCGGTGCTATCGCACATCGGCTCAGGTAGCACGAATCTCAACGTCAAACGTGGACGACATACTCGAACCAGTCGTTAACGACTCGCGGCTGCAAGACCGGCAGCCCTGCCGGTGCTGAACGCAGCTTGAAAGTTATATCCGCCGATCCATCCGTCCACGTCGAGGACTTCGCCGGCGATATAAAGTCCGTCGTGGAGTTTACTCTGCATCGTGCGCGAATCGACCTCGTCGAGCGCAACGCCACCGGCGGTCACTTCGGCTTTTTTGAAGCCTTTCGTACCTTCGATCGGAAACTGCGCGTACTTGATTGAGCGAACGAGACGTTGCGTTTGAAGCTTCGTTAATTCCGCGACGGCAACGTCACCGCCGCTCTCGCAAGCCAACGCAGAAGCGAATCGGCTCGGCAGCCACTGACTCAGTGCGGTCGAGAGCTGTTTTCGTCCACCACCACGAATCTGCGTCAAACAATCCTCCTCAGAGAGACCGGGCAGAAAGTCGACGATACAAGCCGTCTCCTCAAAAGAGTTCGCTGCCGTGATCGCTCCGCTGACGTCCATTGCGGCCGGACCCGAAAAGCCGAAGTGCGTGAACAACCAACTGCTTCTTCGATTGGCGAGCGGCTTTCGTTTCTTCGACGGCACACCATTCCATTGGTCGCTTCGATAGATGGACGCCGTGCAGTCAGGAAGCGTCAAACCCGACAGCGACCGAGTCCAATCCGTTCCACCCACCAACGGCACGAGTGCGGGACGTGTCCGCATGATCCGGTGACCCAGATTCTGAAGCCATGCATAAGCGTCACCGGTCGTTCCACATCCGGGCCAACTTCGTCCACCGGCGGTGATGATCACGCAGTCCGCGGTAATGGTTTCTTTCTCATCGACGACGACTTTCCATTCCGCACCGTCACGCCGCAGGTCAGAAACGGGGGCTCGAAGTCGAATATCAACGCCAGCAACGACGGCTTGCTGATGCAGCGCGTCGCGAACATGGATGGCGCGATCGGAAACCGGGAAGATTTTCCCCGTCGACTCGACCTTCGTCGCCACCCCAAGCCTGTGGAACATCTGAACAACGTCTCCGGGGCCAAAGGCACCGACGGACTTCTGTAGGAAACGTCCGGCTCTGCCAAAAGCCTTCGCGATCCCCTTCGCATCGGTGTCTTGCGTCACGTTACAGCGAGTCCCGCCGGACATCAGAATCTTGACGCCCGTTTTCGAATTCTTCTCCAGCAGAATCACCTCCGCCGTCACCGGTCGCTCGCGAAGTCGATTTGCGGCTTCTGCGGCTGCAACCAGTCCTGCCGCACCGGCCCCGATCACAACAATTCGTCGTGGCCGATTTGCGTCATCCAATCCGTCACTCATTCGATTTTCTTTGCGGTCGGACATCTCACAAAGTTAAAATAGGAAACATGAGCCGCCCAGGGCAAATGTGAATGTCCGGTAATCCGGCGAGACTGATCGACGGAGCCGCATGTCGCTCGATTCATGTCCCGTTTGTGGTCGATTGACGACGAGTGAGTCTAGCGTGCTTGCAACAGCTTAGTTGTTCGCCGACGACTCGCCCGCCACCGGGAAGCAGGTCCGCCGTGGTGGAACTTGACTGTGTGTGCATCTGCCGTACTTGAACTGAATACCTGACAGCCGTTGCGATGAACCTTGACTCTCTTTCCGAATCGCCAGTCTCGGCGTCTGCCGAGTCGAAGCGTGAGAACGTGTCGAAGCAATCCGGAACGTTTTCGTTCGCGGAAGCGCGTGCATTGATCCAAGATCTTGGCAAGCCAAAGCCACACGTCTACTGGACCGACTTCATGGCTTCCATCATCGTCGGCTACATCGCATTTCACATCATGTTGCATGCACCGCGGCATTTTTGGCCCGCACCGTGGGTCGTTCCGGTCGTTGCCGTTTCATACATCGTGACGGTCATTTTGTTCATGCGATCGGTCATGTTCATTCACGAATTGGTCCACTTGCCGAACGGTCGTTTTCGAAAGTTTCGTATCGTTTGGAACTTGCTTTGTGGCGTTCCATTTTTTGTTCCGTCGTTTCTTTACTATCCCCACGTCGACCATCATCGACGCAGGCACTACGGGACGGATCAAGACGGCGAGTACCTTTCGCTGAGCCACAGAAGCCCATGGATGATCGTTGGGTTCATCCTCCAAGCTTTGGTGATCCCCATCCTCGGCTTATTTCGCTTCGTCGTGCTGAGTCCGATCTGTTGGGTATTCCCCGGCCTCCGCAAGATCGTGCATCGGCACGCGTCGACGATGGTTGTCGATCCGTTTTATGAACGCGACGATGCATCACAGAACGAGATGCGAGTGGTTGTGATCCAAGAGGTCGGTTGCTTTATCGTCGGTTGCTTCATTCTGTTTCGTGCTCGCATCACAACGGGCGAATGGTTTGATCCACTGTGGATCGCTGCGTACTCAACGGCGATCGGGTTGCTGGTGTTGAATGAAGTCCGAACATTGGGTGCTCACCGCTGGACGGGTGACGGTCGTGAGTTGTCATTTGAGGAGCAATTGCTCGACTCGGTGAACTATCCGCATCATCCGTGGTTCAGCGAACTGTGGGGACCTGTGGGCACCCGATATCACGCGCTGCATCACCTCTTTCCGCGATTGCCATACCACGATTTGGCGGAAGCCCACGATCGATTGGTGAAGGGCCTTCCGAAGGATTCTCCTTATCATCAAACGATCGCACCCAATCTGATGTCAGAGATCGTGGCGCTTTGGAAACGTGCGAAGCATCGCCATCATTCCAGTGAGAATGAAACCGACGCTCTTGCGGCCTAGGACAATTCCCGAGCTGAAGGGCTAATAGACACGTCGTGCACGTTGGTGAACCGGCTTCAGCCGGCCGCGATTTCGGATAGGCGTGTTGTCGAAAGTCGCCAATCGGTTCCGCCCGATGGAAACTTGTCAAAATCGATCGGACGGATCCGATCGGCGACAATCATTGATCGACCATTCCTAAGCTGGACGATCTCTGAAGCCGGTACACCAGCAACCGTTCTTGCATCATCCCGGCTAGCTCCGATCCGCTCGAGTTAGTCAAGTCTTGTAGATCTCAGGGTTGAGCGATGGATCGTTGTACATCTTCATCTGGCGGTACGTGCGATGCTGCTTCTTGCCGTTGAAGATATCGTCCAACAGCTCCTGAAGGGACGTTGAAAGGTCCGCGTGCTGTTCGACGCAGAGATCGATTCTTGCGGACACCTTTTTGCGATGCTCCGCATCCGCATCCTCGCGTTCGAGTTGTTCGCGATAGTGATAGAGGCGAAGCGACATGATGGACAATCGATCGATCGCACTTCCTGCTGTTTCGGTGTTGATCGGTGCGTCCGGTGCATGTTTGATCTTGAGCTCGGTGAGTCGATCGGTGATCGCATCGTCCAGCTTTTCGATCATGTCGTTTCGCTGTTGGTTCAGCTTATCAATTGCCCGTTTGACCTCCGCGATTCCCGTATCGTCGACAGAAGGACTGCGAGCGATGTCCTCTTCATGCCACAGACGGTAGTTGAACTCGTGCTGACGACAGACGAGTTGCAGAAATCCATCGAACGGATTGCTTATGTCCTCTTCATGCCACTTGACGACCGTTTCAGTCTGCAGTTGCGTCACCTGAGAGACCGAGGGCAGGGGGTGTTGTGCAGCAGACATCGCGGAAAAGCTAAGTTGAGGGGTAGCGGAACTCGCGAAGAGTTTCGGTGTGAAAAGCACGTGGCACTAGTCGACTTCCTTTTCATCGATCCAAGACATCATCTTTCGAAGACCCCGGCCAATCTGCTCGACGCCGTGATCTTGTTCGCGACGACGCGTCGCCTTGAAGAATGCCGCACCGCCACGATTTTCAAGGATCCAGTTCCGCGCGAACGTACCGTTTTGGATTTCGGTCAAGACGCGTTTCATCTCGGCTTTGGTCTCTTCGGTGATGATCCTCGGGCCGGTCACGTAGTCTCCGTACTCGGCGGTATTGCTGATGCTGTAGCGCATGTAGCTGAGTCCGCCTTGGTACAACAGGTCCACGATTAACTTCAGCTCGTGCATGCACTCAAAGTATGCCATCTCGGGCTGGTAACCGGCTTCCACCAGTGTTTCAAAACCCGCCTTCACGAGTTCGCTGACGCCGCCGCATAGAACGACTTGTTCGCCGAACAAATCGGTCTCGGTTTCTTCCATGAAACTGGTTTCGATCACGCCGCCACGGGTTCCGCCGATCCCTTTTGCGTAGGCGAGCCCGATTTGCTTGGTGGACTCAGATGCTCCGTCGCCGAGTGCGATCAATGACGGAACTCCGCCTCCCTTTTCGAACTCACTTCGAACAAGGTGTCCCGGCCCTTTGGGGGCAACCAGCAGCGTATCGATTCCGGCAGGCGCCACGATCTGACCGAAGTGGATATTGAATCCGTGCGAACACATCAGCACGTTCCCCTTCGAAAGGTTCGGTGCAATGGAGTCTCGATAGACGTCCGCCTGCACTTCATCGGGAAGCAGGATGTTGATCACGTCCGCAGCTTTTGTCGCGTCGGCGATCGACTTTGGCTCAAACCCGTGAGAGACGGCAAGATCGTAATTTGCCGATCCGGGACGCTGCCCGATGATCACGTTGACACCACTGTCCCTCAAGTTCTGGGCCTGCGCGTGTCCTTGCGAGCCATATCCCAAGATGGCGACGGTCTTGCCTTTTAAGTGAGAAAGGTCGGCGTCATTGTCGTAGTAAATCTTTGCGGGCATCGTATTTTGTGATCGAGGAAATTGGTTCGATGGATTGGTAAGAAATCGATCGGTCGCCGATGATGCGGCGTCCGAGGACGATGTCGGTACAGTTTGCGGGAGGCGGCTTTGAATCCCATCGTTTCGTTGACGCCCGATTTGAGATCGGAGCCTGTTGAAACCAACGAGACACCCGTGCCGGTCAAGCGATTACTTTGGAAAGCGATGCGGGTACGCTTCCCGGATCGCTGCGGACCATCGCGACGCGACCGGTCCGAACAAGCTCCGTAATCCCGAACGGCCGGACGCGTTCGATGAACGCCTGAACCTTATTCTCACGACCGCTGATTTCGATCATCAGCTCGTCCGGCCCGACATCCACGATCCGGCCGCGGAAGATGTCGACGAGTTCACGAATCTCGGTTCGTTGGGCTCCACGGGCGGCCTGAACTTTCATCAGCAGGAGATCCCGTTCGACGAAGTCCCGGGCACTGACGTCGATGACTCGGACGACGGTGACGATCTTTTCCAGCTGCTTGCGGACTTGTTCGAGGACGCGATTGTCGCCGACGACGACAAACGTCATTCGTGAAAGTTCCTTGTTTTCCGTTTCACCGACCGCAAGCGAATCGATGTTGAAGCCGCGCGAGGCAAGCATCCCAGAGATGTGGGCGAGTACCCCGGGAACGTTCTGGACAAGCGCCGAAAGAACGTGTCGCTGGGTGGGGCTGGACATCAGACCGTGATTTAACCGTTAGAGTGTGTGGAAAAGACGCGTCGAAACGGGCAGCAGCATAGTTTTGCCGCCCAGGACCGACAAGGGAGGCTGCACACCCATCATGCTGGCCCCCCGCAGGACTTTCTACACTCTGCAGACGCGATTGGCGTAAAATCTGTGCCAGCTTGATATAGCAAGCAATCCCTCCGCCACCGCCCCCAAGAATTTATGCGAATCCTTGACCTGGTTCGACCGAAACAGCTTTCGCGAGTCGCGGCGTTACAGCTGCTCGCAAAAGAAATCGTCGAAGGCTATTGCAGCGGCAAACACAGGTCCCCTCACAAAGGTTTCAGCGTCGAATTCAAGGAGCACCGACAGTACGTTCCTGGCGATGAACTGAAGAACATCGACTGGCAGGTGTTCGCAAAAAGTGATCGACTGTTCATTCGGCAGTATGAGGAAGAGACGAACCTGCGATGTACTCTGCTTGTCGACCAAAGTGGATCGATGGCGTACGCGGGTGATTCGATGGGTGGCGAGCGTCTTTCCAAACGTGATTACGCTGTCCGATTGGCCGCCGCGATGAGCTACTTCATGCTCGGCCAACAAGACCCCGTCGGACTCATCACGTTTGATAACGACATCCGTCAGGAAGTGCCTCTGCGAAGCCGAGCGTCACACCTTCGTGCGTTGCTAACGGCTCTTGTCGCCGATGCGTCGCGACGTGAATCCGATCTCGGAGGAGTATTCCGAAAGATCGTGCCGAAGGTGGGACGTAGGGGACTGGTCGTGATTCTTTCAGACTCGATGGGTGACCCCGAATCCATCTCCAATGCACTCGCGCAGCTCAGAGCGAAGCGGCACGAAGTCATCTTCTTTCAAATTCTTGATCCAGACGAAGTCACCTTTCCATTCTCGGGTCGCATTCAGTTTCGTGATCTGGAGGGTGCGATGCCCAGCCAAACCGTCGATGCGGCTTCGCTGGGTGACGTGTATCGTCGACGCCTGATCGAGCACAACGATGCGATCCGGGCTGCTTGCCGCCGCAGTCGCGTCGATTTGATTCCTGTAACTACCGACGTTCCGTTTGATGATGTTTTGCATGAGTACATTTCTGCGCGGAGGCGTGTCCGCATATGAACTTACTCAACGGGATTCTCGCGTTCGGAGCGTTTGCCTTCACGGTGCCGCTGGTCATCCACCTGCTTTTCAGGAGTCGCTACACGACTCTGGATTGGGGCGCGATGTATCTGCTGGAGAGCGTGATTCGCGTCAATCGACGCCGCATGCAATTGACGCAGATCTTACTTTTGCTGCTCCGCTGTCTGATCCCGATCCTACTGGCATTCTGTCTTGCGAGACCCGTCTGGCAAGACCTCACTGCATTTACCGGCGATGCACCGCGAACATTGGTGATCGCGATCGATGATTCTCGTAGCCTTTCCGTGATGCCGTCGGGCGGTGAACCGTTGATCGAAACCGCCAAGAAGCAAGTCAGCGATGTCTTGAAAACGCTGACACGACGCGACGAAGTGATGATCGTTCGTGGCTCACGTCTCGGTGCCGTGGTTCCCAAGATGGGTGTATCGCAAGCCCTGACGAAGATTCGAAAACTCGATGCGGTGTCCGGCCCCGTTTCCGCGACCGCGCTCCTTGAAGCAGCAATCGAAGCGAGTCGAGAGGGCACTCACCCGCGTCGGCAGATCTTGCTGGTTTCTGACTTCCAAGACAACACGTTTCAGTCCGGTGACCTCGAAGAGCTTCGTGCCATCACCGACACCGAGCGAGCTTCTCCAGACACAACCAACTTGATCGTCGACGTTCTTTCCGTGCAACCGGCATGGGACGAGATCTCAAACGTCTCCGTCGACGAAGTGTCATTGAACTCACCCGTATT
>JBCCOI010000272.1:0-9423 GCA_039025515.1 Planctomycetota bacterium | reverse complement strand
TCCGTTGTCGCTTGGAGCACAAATGGAACTGGGCAAGCTCGGAGACGCATTCGCGAGTCGGTTTGCAACCAACGCACGATTTCATTTTCACAATGCAAGTCTCTTTGTCGGCTCCGAACACTTCGGATTCGACGACGAGTTCCTAAACTTCTTTACGACCGGCGTCGCGCTACGGTACTAAACAAAACCGTCGTGATACGAAGGCGGAAGTCGAGTTGTAGCGGACGCCGCCAAGGCTTTCGGTTCCACTAACGAACGGCCAATGCGTACGTGACGCGATCGGTAGTGGATGAGGCGACGAATCCCCAGACTCCCGGACTCGTCGCTTCCATCACGACTCCAGAAATTGATTGGCCGTTCTAAGCCGCCATCCTGGAATTTGTTGCGTATTGATCGGACTCCGCACGGGATTCTGCGATCGCCGCTTCACGGGGGTCGGCTAGCCACTCCAGTTCTCTCAGAGAGTTTTCGATGCGGCGCTTGTATTGCTCCAACGACTCGCCGTCCCGTGTGTAGAGCGGTTCGCCGAACCGTGCGACCAGTTTTGAAAACGGCAATGGGATTTGTAAACGGTCCCACGCAGCGGAAATCACCAGTCTCCACTTTGGGATAAAAACAAGGGGCAGAACCGGTATCCCGGTTGTCTGAGAGAGTTTGGCGATTCCGGGTTGCACGCTCCCCCGCGGGCCCTTGGGACCGTCGACGGCAACGTATGCCGGTCGACCGGAATTGACATGATTGACCAATTCTCGAAATGCCGCGGCGCCGCCTTTTCGGCGTGCTCCACTGCTACCGCGGATCGGCTGAACATCGGTCGCTTCGAGGACGTTCGCGATCAGCTCGCCGTCCTTACTACGGGAAACGAGAGCTCCCGTTCCCGGCTCGGGCTTGACGATGATGGCAATCTGGTGCGCGTGAAGGCCGGCAAAGAGATAGTTGGAATTGCTAGCACGCAGTTCCATCCGCGGATCATCGTGGATTTCAATTCGGCACGTCCACTGCAGAAGACGCACATAAGCGGTGAGAAGGTACGAAAGCAGTCTGATCATGCTCGGATTCCATTCCGATGGGGCGTTCGGTGTTGCTTTGGTATCCGACAACGAATGAGCGGACAAGACCGATTTAATTCAGTGTCTACATGTCACCGGCCGGATTCTCGATCCAGACATGAAAGCACGACGCGCAGAGAACGATCTTCCGTTTACAGAAGACTTGATTTTCCGCATCGACTTGGGAAATCGATTCGAGGTCGCGGATCGTTTCGCCCCACTGGCGGTCCATCTCTTCTCTACTGATGGCGGGTGAATCGAGAATCGGCGGCGAGGCATCGACTCGGGCATCAATGTTGATTTCGTAGTATTCGCCGCGACCGTCCACCAGCTCGACGAGACAGCGGTCGCAAAGACGTGGTAGCGAGTGATCGGCGTCCGCGCGTGAGGACTTTTCCATCTCAGCCATGCCCGAAGAAGAGAGAAGGGACACAGCGAGTATACCGGACTCGAGGTCGCGGTTCTGAAAAAACCAAAAGTCCCCCGGCACGCGATCCGGCGACCGAGGTCTGCGGATCGCGAACGTATTCCGAGGAAACAGGAGCAACACGCGGCAGTCTTGGCCCTCGGGATCTCTCCCGTCATCCCAGCGTCGCGTCGCGGGCGGGAGAGAGAGCCGATAGGCGAAGTAGTCGCTAAGCCTATTTCAGCATCTTCGTGACTTCGCCCATGACGGCCGCGACGTCGACATCCGAGGCCGACTTGAACTGGTGTGAAGCGACCACTTGGCTTTCCTTTGCGACAACAACGGTCACCGCTGCGTCTTCGCCAATCTTGTACCGGCTGGGACCCGATGCGACGTCTTCGGCGACCACGAATGGAATCGCTTTGGTTCCGCTCGACTTTGCGAACTTTGCGGCGGTATTTTCAACACCCTTACGATTCTCGCCGAGGAACGTCACCAATCCTTTTAGCTCCGCCGACTCGTTCTCTTGAACTGCCGAGTCGAGAGCTTTCACCAGTTTGCCAACTTCGCCATCGGCCGAACGGGTGAAGACCATGACCATGGGACGTTGGCCGTAACGGCAGCGGTAGCAGAGCTCCTTGCCCGTCTCAACGCCGTCATCTTCCGCGCCGGCGATCTTGGTCACATAAAACGGCGAAATGCCATCGCCGGCCTTCAAGCAATCACCTCCGCTGTCGGCCGCAGAGGAGATTGGGGCAAGAACCATTCCGAGCACTGCGAGGGACATCAACAAACGCAACATGGACAATCTCTCCATCTCTTGGGGGGAAATAATGGGGCAGGCGCACATCCAAATCGGATGCATGCGGAGGGCAATGGCGAAACCTCTACTGGGTCCGCCAACTTTTGGCATCCAACGAACCACTCGCTCGATGACCCGCCGCATTATCGCAACAGGGAAACTGAAGAAAACCCGCCGCGCCGACGTTAACCGCGTCGGCGTTCCAGCAACACCAGCATGAGTAATGCCAGCAAAGAGCGGAGCTCGTCGTCCTCTGGCATTTCGTTGAGCTTCTCGAGGGTAAACTTGCCCTCGAAAACGGCCGGACGTTTCGTCAGCCGCAGTAGCGGTGTGCCGTCGGGGCGGGAGACGACGTAGCTGGGGTTGAGAAGGTAGACGGCGAAGAGACCGACAACCGGAATTTCACTAAGGATGCCTTCGAGCAGTTTCTTCATGGGACTCTCCTCGCGAATCTCCATGTCAACCTCCCCGTCTTGCATCACCTGATAGTGAGCCGCCCAGAGCGAACGCATGCCCTTTCGCCGAACCGCCCCCCACTGGTTGCCCTGGGCGTCGGTAAATGAATAGTTGGCCGAGAAGTCGATCATGCGATCGGCTTCGATACGAAAAATCAGATTGGACTGCGAGCTATCGCCAAAGACCTCCACTTTCTCCTTCAACTTGAACATCTTCTGCTTGATGAACATCACCGTGTCGCCGCCGGCGTCGGTGGCGACGATTCGTTGGCCGAACGTGAGCAACTTGAAAGTCAGCGTGAGCGGATACTGCATCGGTGAATCTCTGGAGGAGTGAACAAAGGCTCTGCAAGAACGTTTTACCCGATCGCGCAGCAAAAAACCGCATCCGCCGGGTGACGGATGCGGTTTTTCGGATGTAGTCAGGACGCTTCGCTGCAACTTAGGAACCGGCGATCAATGATTGTCGCCGATCGGCTCCGTCCGATCGATTTTGAAACGTTTCCATCGGGAGGAGCCGATGGGCGACTTTCAAAAACACGCCAGTTAATGATGGGCCGTTCCTTACTCGGCTGCCGGAGCCGGTGATTGCTGTGCGGCGGGCTGTTGTTGTTGCTGGATGCCCGGTCGGACTCGCTTATTGATGTCTGTTTCCAACACACCAAAAACTGCTTCATGCCGAGCAATGGACATCTGCAAGGCAGCCAGCAATCGCTTGGCGGTATAGAAGTTGACGATGATTCGTTGTTTGACTTCGATCGGCTCCTTCGGGACACCGATCGGCTGGGGGTTCAATCCGAAATCAACGATCAGCTCTTCGGGGGAGCCCGTCACGCGGCAAAAGTTTGCGTAGGTCGCGAGCGCGTGGTCGTCGTTGACTTGGACTTGGACGGGCTGCTGCGATTGAGCTTGCTCGGCGGGTGGTGCAGCGGCTTCGGGTTTCTTGGATTCATCTGCCATCGATGAAAAATCTCCAGGTAGTAGTGGTCTGCGATCTCTATCCAAGAAGCTGGGGCAGATCGCTGAGGGAAAGGAAAACGTCTTGGCGTTCGGTGTCGCCGCACTTCAACCAGAAGAACTCATCGTAACGGTGGAAGCGAAAAGCGAAAGCCGATCACCTGTCAATTCAGGTGTCAATTCAAGGTCATCGGGTGGGCGAAAGTAACTCCAGGTAAGGTGCGAGGGCTAGGAAAAAGCACGAGGTCTTGCGAGGAAAGGGAAACCCGAATCGATGCGATTCGCGCTTCCGCTTTAAAACTCAAAATTGAATGTCTTGGAGATCACGCGCCAAAGCCTTTGTCCTAGTGACTTATTGTCGACGTGAACTTTCGCGCTACCTCGATAACCGGGCCGCAGTGGCAAGCCTTTAGGTAGCGAATCGATCGGCACGCGAGCTTGGTAGGTGACGCTCCTCGGTTTGACTTGTCCGGTGGTGGGATCGATTTCGGTCTGGAGATCGCCGCCGGTTTGACTGCTCATCGACGTCGACGTCATCCGCAGTGGCTCAGTGGCCTTCTCGCTGATCACGCCGGCAAATTGGCTCAGTCGCTGTGAATCCAGTTTCATGTCGACGTCTTGTCCTTCGCGAACCAGTTGAACGTCGCCTTGGTCGATGGCCAGGATCGCTTCGAAGTCGTCGTCGTTGCCGATTTCGCAGATCAAGTCATCGGGCGTCAGCATCGCGCCCAGGTTTTGCTCGTCGAGCGGTGAACCGGTCCAAGAAGGCAACTGGCCTTGGCCCATGTCGCGTTCGGGTCGCTTGGGCGGGGGAATGACAACGCCGGAGATCGGGGCCTTGATGGTGAGCCGATCGACTTCTTCCATCGTGCGCTTCTTGAGCTCCAAAATCGCGTCGAGGTTCTCTTTCAACGTCTTAAGCTGAGCCGCCAACGAGCGATCGGTGAAGGTTTGTTTGTTCAGATTAGCGAGCCGCTGCCTTGCGACCGCTTCTTCGATCTCCAAGTCTTGCAACCGCATCTCCAAGCTCGGGTTCTTTAGGACCGCTACCGTTTGATCCGCCTGAACACGATCGCCAGGCGCGACGGTCTGAACGATCTGTCCCGTGGTTCCCGCGTAAACACGCCCCGCCTCGATCGGGCGTACTTCAAAGGCACAGTCGATATGGTGTGGCAGCGGGATGTAGCACACCGCGCCAACCACCACCGAAACAACGGCCAAGCTGACGGCGACGTTGAAACGTTTCACTTTCGAGAGTCTCCCAGGTGTACGACAGAATTTCCACGTTTGGATCACCGGTTGGGCGACCAACCCGGCGAAACCAATCATTGCAACCATGCGACCGATGACTTCCAATCCATACGGCTCAAGCACTTTGATCACGAACCAACAGATCGAGAACACGACCACCCAGCGATAGATCACGCTCGCGATCGTGAATAAGGCGAAGAAGAACTTGCCTCGCGTCGGCAAGAACGGGTCGTCTTGAAGCTCGAGCCCCAAGCAAGTCTTTTGAAACCAACGTTTGAGTACTTCGGTACTTTTTTGACGGAGGTTCGGTATTTCCAAAAGATCCATCAAGATGTAATAGCCGTCGAACCGCAAGAGCGGGTTCCCGTTGACCAAAACGGTGCTGACGACATTCAAGAACATCATGTTCAAGCAAAGGTCATTGATCGTCGTTCCGGATTCGGTGAAGAACCAGACGAAGGCCGCGAGCGAAGCAAGAATCATCTCGACATAAATACCGCCCGCGCCGATCCAAACGCGTTTCCACTTGTTCGGCAACATCCACGAATCGGAGACGTTGCAGTAAAGGCAGGGCGTGAAGACCAGCAGCATGAACCCGATCTCGTGGCACTCCCCGCCGAACTTTTTACAGCTCAGGCCGTGCCCGAACTCGTGCAGCACTTTGACGATTGCCATCGTGGCCGCGAGAATGATCCAACGATCTGCCGCGAAGAACTGCTGGAATGTCGGCAGTCGTGCGTAGACCGTCTCATACTGCGTCGCCAGCAACATCGATGCGGCGAGAAGGAGCCCGGTGAAGAACAACAGCGCTGGAACGGTGAAAAACCAACCGAACCATGGCAAAATTGCATTGAGAATTCTCTCGGGATCAAACCCGCGGAACCGGAGTGCGAAGACGTTGGCGAGCTTGCCGAGCGTCTCTTTGTTTCGTTTCTTCCGCCCGCGATGACGAAGTGCTTTTCCTTGGCCCGGCGAATTGCTGATCACCAAACCGCTGCGGTGCAGCATGCCGATGAACTGCTGGAGGTCCCCGAACGTGATTTTTTGCGGCGCGAAACGCTGCTCGAACCCGTCTTTGATGTGCTGCAAGCTGACGTGACCGTCCAGCATGTTCAGGATGAAGTATTCCTCATCGTGAAAGCGGAAATATTGCAGCCCGACCGGTTCCTTAATGACCCAATAGCCCGTGCCCTGATAACGATGCCGGCTGGCACTCAGGTCGGGACGTTTTCGGACCGTCAGCGGACGAGAAGAACTGCTGACGAGCGATTCGGCGAGCGTGGTCATCGAATGCGTTGATTAGGGACTGCGGAGACGATCAACGGGAATACTCAATCAGCGCACATTCGCCGGCAGAATCTCCATCGTCGCCGCCATGCCGGGTTTGATCAGCCAACCGTCACCCACGCGCTCGTTGGGAATCTCGACCCAAATCCGATGGCGTTCGTTGAGATCAAGTTCGGTACTGACGTAGCCGATTTCACCGACGAGCTGCTTTCGCACCGGATCCGCGACGGTGCCGCCGACGGTCACAATGACCCGCACCGGTGCTCCACGTCGAACCTGCCCGGCATAGCTGATCGCGTTGACGAATCCCTCCACGCGAACCTTGTCCATCTGCACCAATTCGACAATCGGGCTGCCGGGCTGCATCCATTCGCCGAGCTGCGCGTAGCGGTTCTCGACAAAGGCATCAAAGTCAGCCCGAACGGTGCGCATTTCGATTTCGTACATCGCCAGCTTGGAAGCAAATTCCTTGACGCGATATTCGGCCATCGCCGTTTTCTCGTTCAGCTGGGCCAGTTCGATCCGCAGCTTCGCACGATCCGCCTCCGCCTGCTTTTTTCGCATCTCCCAATAAGGAGCCGCACCTCGTTCGTGCAGCTCTTCCATCGTTTTGGCTTCCGCGGATGCAATCTCCTCCGTCGCCAGTGCGTCGCGAAGGTTGATGTCGTTCTGCGCCGCGATCTTTGCGACCAATTCCTCCGCTCGTTTCAGTTCAAGTCCAAGCTCGGCCTGCTTGGCATCAATGATTGCCAAGACATCGCCTTTCTTGATCGTCATGCCCTCCTCGACTTTCAGGCTAACCAGCTTGCCCTGAGCCTCGGCGGGGACCTTCGTCTTGTTCACGAAGCCGACCATGCAGTTTTCGACCAAGATTCCACGGCTGTCCGCAGAGAAATTGGGCGTTTGTGCGGAGAGCGAAGCGACCGCGATGGCGGCTAAGCAGAGTGTCGCGAGACGTCCGATGACGTGGGGATGTCGTTGAAACATGGATTTCCTGTATGGAACTGAGTCGTAAGGAAAGTGAGTGGCGTCTCGCCTAAGCGGGTGAATTGCGTCTGACTAGAAGAAGAATTTACAGAGCCATTCGTAGATTTCATGAAAGAAGACAAAGCCGCTCGGTTCGCGGCCGCAACGGACTTGCGCCAGCACCGATGCTCCCGGAGCCGGACGCAGTTCCCGTAACGTGTCTTGGTCCGGGAAAGCTTCCATCTCGATGACCGCACCGTGCTCCTCATGCGGTTCGGCACGGCGTGAGATGGCGCTGATCTTCAGCGTCGCTTCGAGTGGATCCATCGTCGGGTCCGTCTCGAGGATGTAGGTCACATCCAGGGAATCGGTCTCGCCCGTTTGCTTGATAAAGGTATCGAGGTGGCCTTCTCGCTTCTCGGGCAGTTGCAGCTTGAGCGAGAATGGCTGATCCAGGTCTGCCACTTCCAGCAGCACTTGTCCGGTCGTGATCGGTCGCGAACGCAACGAATCTTCGACGTCCCAAGTGGTCACCACGCCGTCAATCGGTGCCTTGATGGTCAACTGGTCTTTGCGTTCAAGCTGCAACTTGAGTTTCGCCTCAAGAGCCAACAGCTTCGCCGCAAGTTCGGCCTCTTGGGCCTGTAACGAAAGCAACTCGGAGGGCTCCAGCTGCGTCTTCTTGAAGAGTTGACCCTTGATCTTGCTGAACTCGGCACGGGCGCTGCGAAGCTGACCCATCAACTCTTCAAGCTGAATATCGATATCGGGGTTTTTCAATCGAACCAGAACATCGCCTTCCTTGACGACGCTGTTACGCTGCACCAAAACGTCGATGACTTCTCCATCGATCGGTGCAAAGACTTGTCGTCGGACGGTCGGTTCGAGCGTTCCTTCGGCGGAAAGATTGAAGTCCTTCTTCACGAACGTTAGCGCAAGCGATGCGATGACCAGCAACGCCACGACGCCAAGCGTCTTCGGAAGTGTTCTCGCCCGCAGAATCCAGGTGGCCCGTCCGATTGCCCGCCAAAGGGGCATGAGAAAGAGGTTGGTGTGCGACTGCGAATTTGCGATCGCACGTGTGCCGTGCTCGTAAACCAAGTCACATCGCTGACGAAAGATTTCGCGAGGAATATCGGTTTCGACCTGCTCAATGATCAAAGCGCCGATGACTTCGCCGCGGTGCGCGTCGTCTCGATCGATCTCTCCCGCCGCACCCGATTCCTCTTCAGCTCCGAGTTTGCGTTGAGGCTCGCGAAGCGGAAGAACAGCAATATTTCGCCCGTACGACTCATCGACGTAGTTCTCGAGAGCCTCTTCGATCTGCGGCGGTAAATCCTCCGTGGCTCCGTCGTGGTAGAGCGGTTCACCGGCCGCACATACCCGGGTCGATAGCTGGTTCAGGGCGGCAACAATATTGGACCGGTTCTCGAAGGTGTCTTGTCCGCTGATCGCTTCGACTTTGCACTTGCGACCTTTCTTGATTGCAACACTCACGCGGTCGCAACCGATCAATCGTCGCCCTTCGTTTGCGACAACGTACGCCGTCTCCTTCAAGTCCAGCGACTCGTGTGCGGCTCGGGCAAACGAATCTGCTTGTTGCCACAACGTTTGACGGTCACCCAACGAACGCAGCTTTTGACTTCGCAGCCACTCGGCAGCCAGCGAACACATTTGCTCGACGAATCGCAAATAGCCGCGCTGTGTTTCCGGTGCGGTGTCGGGTCGCTGAAAGACCTCGATCAGACCGTCTTTTTCGCCGTCATGCGCGAGAGCCCCGAGGACCAACAGGTATCGCGTCGGGTTGCCTTCGGCGTCACCGTCGGTTGTTCCACTGTACGGCGGAACCAGCAAAGACTGACCCGCGTTCGCCGCTCGGCTGATCAATCGCTTGTGACGAACGGAATCATCAGTGTCATCGGCCAGAATCGAAGGCTCTGCATTGATTTGATACTGCAGCTTGAGCTGCTTGTCGTCATCGAGCAGCCAAATGGCACCACCTGCCGCCGCCAGCGCCGTGATGATCCGGCTCAGCAATTCGGGATAGAACTCTTCGGCCGTCGCACCGCTTTTGGCCAGCGACGCAATTTCATTGACGAGACCGCGGATCTGCGCTTTCGTTTCTTCAACGGTTTGTTGATTGACCGACATGAGGGCAGCGATGTGACGAGGTGAAAATCGACGCGAACGTGTGCAATTTGCACGGACGCGATGTGGACGTATGCCGTGGGGCGAAGAGCCGTAGGACGT
>JBCCOI010000271.1:0-9443 GCA_039025515.1 Planctomycetota bacterium | reverse complement strand
GATCGACCGAAAGACATAATGCAATGCGTTGACACAGGTGTTCGAGTGTAGCGCAAGATTTCCGAGACGCTTGCCGCCCGACTTATGGCAAATCATTAGATCGGCACAGGCAAGATGAATTGCATCCCACGCGGTTCCAGCCTTGATTCGCCCTGATTTGAGTTCCTTTTCAATCCATTGGTTGGCGATCCACCATCGCCCCTTGAGCATCAAGTCATACAGCTCCCTCGCTGATTCGTTACTCGATTGGCTGTCGGCCCAGTCAATCGGTAGCTCGGCAACGCATCGTTTGACGTGCTCAAGATTGTTCGGATACGACTGCTTCTCCAGGGGATACATCCGTTCGCCAAACATCTGCCCCATCACCCATCGAAGCACGAACTCCGCATGTCGCCAACCAATGACGTCAAGGACGCGTCGCGCATTGACGATCGCAATTGGAACATGCCCGATAAAGCTGTGGTCACGCGGCGCGTAATGGAGGACCTTGTGGAACGTAGGTTTCGGTCCGATAACACGACTCAGTGCCGTGACTGCGTGAACTGCATTTTGTAAATCCTGATTCTCCATCGCCGCATGAAACTCTTGCTCTGCCTTTTGCGCTGATGGCAGTTGCTTCTCATCGATCGCATCGACCTTGACGTACTTGAATCGAGTCACGTGCTCCTTCATGACATCCACAGCCCAGAAGAGTGGAAGAAGTCGGTCTCTCGAAGGAACATCGAGCGAGAGCTGATGTGCCGCGTGTACGAGGTAAACGCTGTGATGCCCTTGCCAAAGTACGGGATAGAGGAATGCGGCTTCCAGGAGTTTCCGGTAGGGCACGCCCTTCTTCATTTGTCGAACCAGCATGGCTTGCAGGTGCTCTCTTGGCGTGTCCTCAAGCAGTTTGACTAATGGCGCCGTCGATGAATCAAGTTTGACGCCTCGTCGTGGAGGTAAGGCATCGGCCCTACACAATTGAATGCCGCCAAGCACGGAAAGCCCAGTCCCCGCAAAACACAAAACGCTTTGCCTGCGATTCAACATGACTCAACCTCACTAAAACTGTGACGAGAGAGATCGACGCCTCACGACGCCGTGCCCGGCTCAGGAAGCAAGCTAGCTTATCGTCCTACCTAGGTCTGGGCAAAAGAAAGGTGGATGTTTTCGGAGAACCCGTCCGCGTTGACATAGCAGGCAAGACCGCCAATCGCTGCGGACCATCAGTAAGAGTGTGCGAAGTAATATGCACGACTTGTGTTGGGGTCGAACACGGCTTGCACACCCCGGTCCTCCAACGACCAAGAGTAATGCAGGCCGTTGTTTACGGTAATCGAATCGGGGCCATTCAATTCGGATGAATATGCGTTGTATCGAGTGATTGAAACTGGCGTAGTGATCTGTTCGAGTATCGTATTTGATGCATTCGATTCAATAGAACCGATGCCCTCAGCCACCCATTCACGAAATGAGGTTTCGTCGACAGTGAACTCGTAGGCGATCGTGCCACGAGAACCTTGGCAGAAGGAAACATCGATGGCACTTGGCGGAAGGCCAAAGGGGGCATCGGCGACAGAGACGTTCTCGGCGTATCGCGGTGGTGTAGACCGGATAAATGATGCGGTCATGCCGGTCAATAGAGAGATGGCGGCAATCGCAACCAGAACCTCGCGCGGAGAAAATCGCCGTCGGCGTTGATGGCAAATCGCGGCGCCAGCGCAAATTTAGCCATGCGCCGAAAAGGCCAGTAATGGCGACCAACGCCATCGGCAGTAGCAGGCCGAGCCAAGGTAGCTCCCCGCCGCCCATCGTGATCTCGCCGAAGGTTGTTGTGAAAGAGAAGGCTGCGAAAGCACCTACGATGAACAAGAGTACTGCTGCGGTTTTTGCCGCAGATCTCAGGGCACGGAAAGTTGCACGATATTGCTGGACCGCGAGGTCAAGCTAGGATGTCAAAGAACTCCGTAAAGCTTGAGAATGATCACGAGCATCGCAGGGGGTAATACAAAACAAATAATTATGACGCAGAGGCCAAGCACTAGCTGCATGCTCTGAGGTTCAGTTGCCGCGGGATTCGGTCCCTCCTTCGGAGGCTCGTACGGGTTCGGCTTGGTCATCCTGCAGATTTCCTTGTTACCGGACCGTACACTTTGATGACGAATCCAAAGTACCAGAAGTAGTATTCGTGGCGACACCTCACAAAGGTAAGCGAATACAAGCCTTTCTCGTCAGGTCCGCGAAGCCTGCCTGATAAATCTGTGCCTCGCACGATCAAGGGTGCAACAGGCGTGACAGTATGCAATTACTGATGACGCTCACGTCGGTATTTGGTTACCTCACCGACACCTTGCCGCTTCGTCGCCGGCCAGCAAGCAAAGTAGGCGGCGAACAGTAGCGTCGCGACGATGACGGTGCGGAGCGAGAATCGAAGGCGGAGTTCTTTCATCCACTGATCGTAGCACGTTTGAAGTCAATGTTTCGACGAGATAGCTGCCCAAGCAATTTTGCAACTATCGCTTCACAAGTGGTCCATAGTGAGTGCTCATACACGTAAAGCGATGCGAAGATGAGAATCAATGGCCCAACTTCCACACCCAGGGAGCGAATTTCAGAAACACCAACGTCTCGCCCGCACTCAATGCAGCTGACGTTCTTCCTACGATCAATCAATGCCTTTCGGAAGATAGACATCGCGGGCTTGCCACAATGAGGGCAGATGTTCGCACGCACCACGCGTTGAGAAACCGGAGTCTCACTTGGTGGCTCGTAAGGGTTTGGGTCAGCCTGGCCCATCTTGTTACTTCTTCGGAAGGAGCCTGCTTCGCAACGACTTCAGTAGGTTCTGAATCACTTTGTGATTCTCCGAAGTTGTTGAAACGATGATGCTGAGATCTTGCGGGTAGAACTGGACGGTGGATCCTCCTTTTTCCTCCCAGGCTTCCGGACTCACAGCTGATTCGATCAAGCTCATGAGGATTGTCGGATCACAAGTCTTGTCCTGGTTCCAGATTGGTAAGTCACTTACCCTATAGGCGGTCGTGCTGACCACTTCTTTCGAAGGATCTGTCGGTGAGGTAGGCCTTCGCACAACCAATGACTCATTGAGCTTTGCCACTGCCTGGTTGATAGCATCGATTTGCAGCTCGAGCTTCGTGATTCGCTCTTCAAGAGAGTTTTCCGGGCTAGCTGAACGGATCTTTCCACGAGCTTTCGTCCACTGCATCGGAACATCGGAATCAGGCGTGATCAGAAGAGCGAAGTTGTCTTGAGACCAGCCAGCACCTGAAAACAGCCCCAAAATCACGACAGAAATCAAAAACCTGGTCATCGTTCTTCCTTGCCTGTGTGTTACTCAGAATCTTGAACGCAATTTCTACGCTGCGGGAAGTCTATCGGGCAGCTGGATTCGTCCAAAGATCAGTTCCTCGGGGCTGCGAGAAAGAAAGCAGCTCGATTACATGTTGGTCAAGGTGATAGCTCTAGGAATTCAATTCGGCTCGAATACGTCTTTGAGTGATGGAGCCGGTGAATTTGAGTTTGGAAGTCCGTCTCGGTTGCTTCGAAGATACTGTCGACCCAGGTTTGCGGATTGCGATCGACGAATGGAAACCAGGTGCTTTGGACCTGAATCATCAGCCGATGTCCCGCTTTAAACGTGTGGTGCACATCACGCAATGGAACATCGATCGAAGTCACTTCGCCGGAAACCATTGGCTCAGGGTTCTCAACGCTATTGCGGAATCGGCCTCGCATGACGCCGGCACGAACGAGTTGTTGACGTCCACTTTGAAAATCGCTGGGAATCGGCGTGTCAACTGCACGATGAACGGGCTCGCCGGGAAATTCATCAATCAGCTTTACGATCAGGTCGGCCGACTCGCCCGTCGTGCTGAAAAACAACTTTGCGGTGATTGGTCCCGCCAGGGTCAGGTCTTCTTCCAGCACATCCGTACGAAAGACGAGCACATCGGGGCGACGACCGGCAAACCGTTGGTCTTCGGTCATGTAGTCTCGCGCCCAGCGCGTTGTGATTTCTTCGGTGTAAGGCACCGGTTTATTCGGATCACTCACCCACGCCGTTTGTTCAGCGGTTGCGGTCAGCACATTCGCAGAATTACCGAGCACTCGCGTCAAGCCGGACCGTCCACCTTCCGTCGTTTGACGTTCGCTGGACAGTTCCCCGCCGCTTGAAAAGAACATGCTTGACTTGTTCGCATCTTTTGGCGGCCACTGATCGTACGATCGCCATCGGTTCGCACCGGTTTCGAACACAAAAGCCTCGGGCAAATCGGGAGGCCCTTCTCCTTTGAGAGCCTGAACAAAGAATGGAAACTGAAACTGATCCCGAAAAATGTCTGCCGTATCAAAGCCGAAATCCGCGTCACCTAAACTCCGGCCGGGATTGGAATTCCACTGACCGTGATACCAAGGTCCCATGACCAACGTGCAATGCGTTTTTGGATTGAGTTTCTCGATCGATTGGTAGGTCATCAACGGTCCGTAAAGATCTTCCGTGTCAAACCAGCCGCCGACCACCATGACCGAAGCAGAAACGTTCTTGAGGTGAGGAAGGATGTTTCGCGACTGCCAAAACTCGTCATAGTTGGGGTGCTCCGTCAGATCATTCCAAAACGGGATTCCGCCCTTGAAGTACTTCTTGTTAACGTTCGCCATCGGGCCAAGTTCAAGAAAGAAGCGATAACCATCGCGCGTGCGATGATCAAACCGTTCCGGTCCAACCGCCGTCGGTTCGGGTCTCGGAACTCCGAATCGACTAAAGAAATTGAACGCCATCGGCAGGACAAACGCGCCGTTACGATGGAAGTCATCGAAAAACCAGTCGGCGATGGGAGCTTGTGGTGAGACTGCCTTCAATGCGGGATGAGAATCGATGCAGCCAGCCGAGCTGTAGAATCCAGGGTAGGAGATGCCCCACTGCCCAACACGTCCATTGTTGTAAGAGATGTTTTTGACCAACCAGTCGATCGTGTCGTAGGTATCAGTACTCTCATCGAATTGGTTCCCGCTCTTGTTTTCGATGTGGGGTCGCATGTTGACGAAGTCGCCTTCGGAGAGGTTTCGGCCTCGCACGTCTTGATAGACAAATATGAATCCTTCTTCCTCGAATTCGGCGGAGGGGCCAAGCCGCGTGCGATATTGGTCCGCCCCATAGGGTCCTGACCCATACGGAGTTCGAACCATCAACATGGGATACCGGTTTGACGCAGACGCGTCGTAGGGAACGTAGACTGCCGTGAACAGCTTGGTGCCGTCACGCATCGGAATCATATACTCGTATTTGGCAAACCCTGCCCGAATGGTCTCCGCTCTCGAGCTTTCCGGCTCTTGGGCAAAGCCCACGGTAACGGACGAAAACCAAATCAAGCAGGGAAGAAGAGAGAGTCGATGCCTGGACAAGGGATGCTCCAAACGCGTGCGAGTCGTGGGCCGAAGTTTGCAAGACACGCAAGAGTCTAATCCATCTGGTTTCGTCGCACGATTCTTTGGACCAATGCGAAATTGCAAGCTACGCAAGCCCACTTATGGCACTCAATGAAGGACTGGACTGGAGCCAAGTTGGAGCGATCTCGACAGGTTCAGGTTCGGTGCGAAACGCCTTTCAGCTGGCGTTTGGTGATCCGACCAAGGAGACAGCGAAAAATCACGTCGAGACGCCGCGAAAGAATCAGCTATTGCGGCTACGTTCCGTAGGTGCGGCGAAACTGGACGAAGTCTTGGACTCCAATGCTCCCGTCATCGTCCCAGTCAAAGTGCGATTGAAAACCTTCATCGCCATGGCTTCGGCGAAAAGTGGATCGGAAGGCAACAAGATCCGATGAGTCAACGGAACCGTCGCCGTTGTCGTCTCCAAACTTTTGGAAGAACCCGTCGACGAAGTCATCCG
This sequence comes from Planctomycetota bacterium, assembly GCA_039025515.1. Taxonomy (GTDB): domain Bacteria; phylum Planctomycetota; class Planctomycetia; order Pirellulales; family Pirellulaceae; genus Stieleria. The sequence continues at coordinate 3,556 of JBCCOI010000271.1, read as the reverse complement.
TCATCGCCTCATTGTCAACCACGATTCGATCGCCCTTGACGACCAACGAGTAGTCTCCATCGAGCAACCTCGATGCCGGAAGTGTCAGCCACACCGTCGTCATCAGATTCTCATGCACCCGTTCCACGACGACGGGGACCGGACTGTTGTCGGGGCCGATCAAGCCGAAGGCGTCGTCGTCGACTTCGACGATTTGATCGAATTGAATTCGAAGACCGCGAATTCGCGATCGCTGAGCCGATCCATCATTCACCGTGAAACCGCTCACTTCCGGAAGATTGACGACGGAAATCGCTAAATCACGTTCGACCGAGTTGCCGGCCAAGTCGGTGGCGAGTACTCGTATCGTGTAGGAAGGTTTTGTTTCATAGTCAACGTTTACGCCTTGCTTGAGATGGAGTTCGTCACCGATCAATTCGAAGTCGTCCGAGTCGCCTATGCCCGCAACCAACTCAAGCGTGTGGTCATCGATGGGAGTCGCGTCCAAGACGTCGATTTGTCCGACCAATACGTTACCGTTCGAAGTATCGATGTTCTCTCGCAGGTCCGAGCTCAGAATCAAATCGCTCGGTGCTTCGGTGTCGATTCGCAACTGCGAGCTTGCTTGTCCCAAACCACCGTCAAGATCATCGACGGTGATTATGACATCATACGTCCCTGTGTCTTCGTATCGATGTTCGAGCGAGAACGTCTTGTCGTCTCGAACAATGGCCGGCCGTTTGACACCATCACCAAAGTCAACGTCGACAAGCGAGACATCTTTGCCGGGATCCAAGACGGTACCGCTCACCGTGATCACATCCCGGTCGAAACTGCTTTCGACCGAGCTCAAAACAGACGGGACAACGTTTTCCACCCGAATCAGGACCGGTTCCGCTGCGATCGACTCGTTGCCATCGCTGATGATCAAACGAAGCTCGTAGTCGCCTTCGTCTTCCGGGGTGAATTCCCAAGTGACATCGCCATTGTCTACAGTTTGGCTGGCGATAATGACGCCAGCCTCATCGATCGCCAGCCATGTCAGCGTGGACCAAGCCGATGGATCGGAGAAACGCGATCGGTCGGCGGTCAGATCAATCGTCGTGCCTTCGAAGAAGATCCCTGCGGTGCCGCTAGGCGGTGCAACTTCGATGATCGGCACGCGTTGTTGTGCGATGACGTTCATGCGAAGGCTGTCTTCGTAGACCGCAGCGGAGTCTGCATCTTCCGCGGTCGCACGAATGACGTAGATCCCCGGTTGCTCGGGCGTAAATTCGATCGTCGCACCGCTCAATCGTGCGACTTCGCCGGAATCATCCGAGATGACCCATTCGTGATTGATCAAGCTACGGTCGGTTGTTGCGACAAACGTCTGCAGCGATTTTTGCTCAGCAACACGGTTGCTTCCCACGTCCAGATTTCGCACGACGGTCAAATCGCGGTTCTGAACCGTCTCGGGCCGAACAAAGGGCAATCCTCGATTGATCCTCAAACGATCGACTTCGATGGTGCCGGAAGCACCTCCGAATTCACGCGCCCCGAAGACAAACCTTGCCTTCGTTTGAAAGTTAACGCCGTTGCCAAGTGGCTCTCCGTCGTTGAGCAGAATCCCGTCTCGCCAAACATAAAACGCGACCGAACCGGGAACCTGAACCACGCGAAAGTCGTGGAAGTCGTCGGTGTTATCAACTGGAATGGGCTCGCCCGAGATCGGGTCGGTATTCAGGATACTAGCGTTCGCCCACTTCACGTCATTTCGTGCGATGTGCAGCAGCGCATTCTCGGTCGATCCTTCCGGTGAAACGGCGAGTATCGCCGATCCGCGGGAGCCTTCGACCGATTCGTCATCGATCACCTTCGCTCGCAGTTCGACCGCCCAGCCGGTCTCCCGCGTTGGTGCCAAGCGGGTCCAAAGGGTTTCCGTGTCGGAGTTGTTTCCGACAAAGTCATTCGGACCGAGCGTCATGACGCCATTGTCGATGACGATACCGCTGCTCAAATTCAAGTCATTGATGCCGTTTCCGTCGAGGTCCGGCAGGGTGCTTGAATTGAAGTCATGTTCGAAATCATAGCCGTCTGCGAGCGTCCAAGACGATTGCGTCGTTTCATGATCACCCGGCAACTGTATCTCAAGCGTATGGACATCGCTACCAAGCCCCTCGACGTGGAAGCTTCCGTCGAGACCGGTGACAGAACAGCCGACGACCTGCCCGAAGATGTCTCGCAGGACAACCGGAGCTCCGCCAACTGGATCACCGTTCGCATCACGAACAACCGTTCCGGAAAGAAACGGATCGATGGCGACTTGACCCGATAAGAAGCGTTCGTTGGCGACTTGATTGTTCCAGTCGAAGATGGTTCGTGATTCGCGTCCAAGCCCGTCATCAGCGGTCACGATAACGCTGGTCGATGCGTTTCGGGTGGGATCATATTCGAGGAAAAGTTGGTTTCCGCTGACGATGGGTGTGAAGCTGGGGTCCTCAGGCACCGCTGTAAACGACACCGGATGACCGTCGGCATCAAACCACCGTCCATCGATCAGTTGGCCGTCTTCCAAAGCAAGCTCGATGGTCCGTGTTCCGACTCGTGAGGGCGCAGGACGCACATCATCGCCGCTTCCATCAAAGTCGCCGAGCATTCCCGCGGGGTGATTCCCGGTCGAGTCAACCAGTTGATCACCGGCGATCTCTTCAAAAGAGAACATGCCGCGCATTTCAGGCTGGATCGGCTGCGGCCCTCGCTCGCGACTTAGCTTCGACAGAATCTGCTGATCGATATCGTCGGCCGCAATGTCCCAGTACTGGTTCCAAAACACGACTTCATCGATACGCCCTTGAGTCGCTTCGAAAGAACTATAGCCACCACCGGGATTGTCCATGTCGTGACCGATCACCAGGTGACTGACTTCCAAAGGCGTCGCACGAGTGATTTGTTCGACACCGAGCAGATTTCCATCCACATACACACGAATGGTCGGATTCGAAACCGTCGCATCACGAACAACCACAATATGGTGCCACTCGCCGTCCACCAGGTTGAGACTTGGACCGGTGAAGAACGGAACATTCACATTGTGATTTTGAATCCTGATCAAATTCGGTGACCACAAGTAAATCAGCAACTCGTCTTGAATCGCCGCTGTGCTTCCGCCGGCTGAGAGCAACGCTTCGGGCCGCCCATCCCAGTTCTCCGACTGATACCAGAATTCAACCAGGTAGGACGACTGGCCATTCAATACCGAAGGAGGAAGTGTTGCGACGCTGTCGTCGAACGAAAGCGAATCGGGGCCGACTGTTTGATCGGGGATCTGAACCACGGTCGGAGTTGCATCGTTGGGCGTGTCGACGACGGTTTCCAATTCCGGATTGGCGATCCGTAGGTCACGAATCAAATGATCGCGAGATGTCGCATCGAGAGGTGTTCCGGTCAACGACAAATGCTTGAGCGGCCACGTGGGCGCGTCGACTTTGCGTGTATAAACCGCATCGGTCAAAACTGTTTGTCCTGACGGTGCTTCGACCGTCACGATTAATTGCGTATCGGTGGGAACAAACGTACCCAGCAGTTGCCAGTTTCG
>JBCCOI010000270.1:0-9479 GCA_039025515.1 Planctomycetota bacterium | reverse complement strand
GACCCAAACACCATCCAGAAGGTCAAACTGCAAGCTGCGGAGCTATTGCGAGATCTGCCCGAAAATGCTTCGCGTGGAATTGACGCGATCGTCAAAACGGCCAGTGAAACGGCGAAATCGGCCGTCGAGCAAGGCCGCGAAACGGTTCGTCAATGGACCGATGGTTCGGAAAGTGAAATTGCAAATTGCCTCAACGCCAGCGCGTCGCTGCTTGGTTGGCAGAACGTTGATCAAACGTCTGGATCACTCAGTTCCTTCGAGCTACCGCTCGATCCGGAAGTGATTTCTGTCGGCTTAGCGATGCTCTCAAAGGGCAAGGACCGTGCGAAGACCGAGCAGTCACTTTCCACATCGCTGAATCAATTGACGAGCATCAAAGGCGACCGGCTCTTGGTTGCCAGCTCGCTCGATTCCGCGATTTCGGCCTCCGTTGCTGCTCTGGCAAACGGCGAAGTCTTGATTCATCGCAGCCAAGCGATACGGCTTCCGTCAGGAACTCCGCTACCGGACCTATTTATCGGCCAAACGGTGAGAGAATGTGGAGGCTCCGACGCTTTTCACGAAAGCGACTTTGGCGTTCGTACGGATCCGTGTGTCGTGCTTGCCGACGACGGAGTTCGACCAATTTCGCCCCTGGTTCGCAGTGCAGGCTTCACGATTGCAGTCTTACCGATCGCGATGCTCGGTAAGCATGAAGACTCCATCCCCTCGGCAGAGCAGCTTCGTCAAGAAGGAATCGATCTTGTCGTCTTTGCCGGTGGCACGTTGATCGGGGGTCCGGCTTCCGGCCTCATCCTCGGAAGCTCTGACTTGATCGAAAGGATCGAGTCGAATCCACGCTGGGCCAGTTGGTCGGCCAACGATCTCACCAGAGCTTTGACGCTCGCGGCATTCCATCAAGCGGTCTCACCGTTTCGCAAGCTTGTTGAAACCAACATCGAGAACCTCCGAAGTCGAGCGGAGCGGATGGCGACGCGTCTAACCGGTTGTTCGGCCATCACGCAGTGTCAGGTGACCGACGAAGAAGCCACACTCCTTAAAAACGCTCGCTGGAAATTCCCCTCCCGACAGCTCAAGCTTCGTCACGAACGACTCAGCGCGAGAGACTGGAATGCTCGTTTGCACGCGTCCGATCCATCCATCATCACGACGGTCCAAGAGGACGATCTCGTCGTTGACCTAAGATGGATTTCGCCCAGCGATGATTCGTCGCTAAGCGAGCGCCTTGAAGGTGAGACCTCGTCGACTTAGCCGTGCTCACAGTGCTGCGTTTTCGAGTCGCGACTTATATTTGCTCACCGTCGGGAGTTGCAACAAGACACCGACGAAGCCGATCACGACGGGAATCGCAAAGATCGCATTGTGCTCGATGAACATCAAAATCGCATTCAGCATCGCGGGACCTTCCATCAGTGCCTGCCCAATAAGATTTGAGGTCACCATCGCTTGAATCGCCGTCTGCGTTTGAGGCGGCAACAAGGTATCATCTCTAATGGGCACAGGAAACGGCTCCGAGGATGATTTCAGTATCTCGGCGATCTTGCGATTGAAAAGGAGTCGCATCACCACCCAACCGATCGAGCAAATGATCAGCTTCCCGAAACCGATCACGATAAAGATCATTGAGTCTTCATCGAAACGAAAGACCGGTTTTTCGTGAGGTCCGGAAGTGATCCAGAGGACCGTCAAAATGCTCGTCGTTGTGAGCAGTCCCATCAGAAGCCCAAACGTGATCAGTTTTCCGGTTTGCACCGCTCCCCGAAACTGAGCAGCACCGTTGTTCGAGTCCACTCCCGTTCCGCTTCCCGAAGCGTAAGGATTACGTGCCGGATCGTTCATCATTCGTTCCTGTTCTCCGTGCATCCCAACCGATCAACAACGTCGTCGCAAAGTGAAGCTGTACTATACCGATCACTTCGAGTTACCGCTTCCGGCGTCACATCGGTTCCCGATGGAGAAGTACCGGCGGCTGCGCCGGCATGTGGCAACGAGTGATCGTCATCGCGACGACGTCTTGCTGGTACCACCGGCCGCCACGGATGCACAGCTCGGACTTTGTCACTGCGAACGATACGTGGAGCGCGTGAAGTCGGGAACGCTCAGTGAGCCTGAAGTCCGGCGTATCGGCTTTCCATGGTCGACCAAGATGGTCGAACGGAGCCGACGCAGCACGGGCGCGACCATCGCGGCTTGCATGAGCGCCCTGCAGGACGGCGTCTCCGCAAATTTAGCCGGCGGCACGCACCATGCATTCGCGGATGCCGGGGAAGGTTACTGTGTCTTTAACGACGCCGCTGTCGCAATCCGATGCCTGCAGTCCGATCGTTTGATCGACCGCGTTTGCGTGATTGATTTGGATGTCCATCAAGGGAACGGAACGGCGTCCATCTTGCAAGATGATGACTCGGCATTCACCTTTTCGATGCACGGCGAGAGGAACTTTCCGATGCGGAAGGTCGCCAGCGACTTGGATGTGCCTCTCGAAGACGGCACCGATGATGTGACGTACCATCGCGAACTGGACCATGCCCTTGCCAGCCTCGATCAAGAACATCGCAACGCTCAACCGTTCGATCTCGCGATCTATCTCGCTGGCGCCGATCCATTCGCGGGCGATCGACTCGGCCGAATGCTTCTATCCAAACTAGGTCTGCGTCAACGCGACGAAAAGGTCATTCGGTGGTGCCGGGACCGATCGATACCAGTCGCAATCGCCATGAGCGGTGGCTACGCCAACGAAATCGACGACATTGTCTCGATCCACGCTGCCACACTTGAAACCGCTTCTGAATTACAGCGAAAAAGTGTTTCTCGATGACTCGTCACATCTTCGACCGCGATTCGCCAAACTGTCGGCTAAGTACGCAAAGACGTTCTTCGACCTGATCGGCAGCGGCTTCCGAATTTGGTGGCAGGCCACAGCCGCAAACTAAGATCCAGCCGTCGATTGCAGGTGTCACGAAAAGCCCAGCGTTGTATGACAAGTAGATGCCAGACGCCCAGTTACACGGCCGGGGATTGCTGAGGCGAGTCTTCCACGCCAAATGATCGCAAACAGTGAGTTAGGAAGTCCCGGTTGGAGCTCGGATCAGGCATATCATCCGCCGCTTGAAGCATAGGAGCCATCAGCGAGCGATCGAAGTTCTGAAAACGTGAGAGTACGTTAGCGACAAACAGCCGCGGCGACCAACGGTTGTCTTGTCGTCGCAATACCGCGTAAAACCCTGCGACAAGCGATTTGTCCAGCGAAGGAGTTGCCGGGCAAAACGCGTCGAGAACAGCAAAGGCAGCTGCAGGATTCGGAGTTGATGCAGACCAAGCATTAACGTATTCCGCGATTGCGTCTGTGAGGTTCATTAAGCAGAAATGAGCGTCCCTTTTGGGTCTTGGCAGCATTTATTAGCGCCCGAAGCAAGATTAACCCTTTCAAAAGCCTTCTTCGAGGCCTCCGCGTCCAACACATTATTTTCTGGTTGTTAGAAACTGAGTTCGGTATCGACATTCCGCCTTGTAGTTGAAATCGTCGTCTTCACGAAGAGCGTAAAGTCGGCTTGAAGACATGATCGAATTCATCCAAATAACCTTTAGAATCACCGGCACACTGTGCAGCGATGGTTCGTCAAGCCTTCAGTCGTCGGAGCCTACCACTTTGTTGCGAGTCGCCAATAAGAGCCAGCGTCCGTTTTCCTTTTTCCAGGTATTATGGAGTCTGTAGAGCACCTCGACAGATTTCCCATCTGGCTTTGCCACAGTGTGCAGATCCGCATTGATGATCGCGACGTCGCCCGAGACCACCACAGCAACGGGTGATAAGTAAAACGCAACAATTTTATCGGTCCCATCTTGGACTTCCTCCCAGTATTTCCGGGACTCTTCGTTCAGCGGCATCGACGCAGCCATCGTGTCGCCCCAGTCGACATACTTAGGATGAATGTATTTAACGTGCTCGTCCCAATTTCGCTCCCAGAATAGTCCAACCTGTTTCTTCAAAGCGGACCAAGGTTCCAGTTGTTCGTTGGTTAGTTCTTGTCCATTGACAAGAGATGTGATCGCGAAAAACATCAGGGCAACTAATAAGCTTCGCATCGTGGGCTCCTTCGAGTGATTTAAAAGGTAGACGTAACTACAGTTATACCGTCAATCGTTAATCCTGAGGCCTGGAAATCGACGAATAGCACAGCAATATCGAGGACAGTAATCCTGGAGCCGTTCATTGCTCTCGGTAATTCGTCGACAGTGGTCGCGTGGTCGTCAAGCAGGACGTCCTCGTGGGCTATGCGCAGCGTAGAATCGGGACTCAGTGACAACTCAGAGATAACCCCGTCACCATCTAGGTCCACCGGTCGCGGAATGCAGCTCTGCAAGCAGAGAAGTCGTGCGAGCTGACAGCTGCCGTCTTGTTTTGGCATGATCAATACTCCCGAGAATTCCTAATCGAATCGGGAAGAAGAGACGATTCGTTGGGATTTGTGATTCCGGGCATATCCGAGAGTGCGCGTTGGGATGTCACTGTGAATTGCGAAGTTCTATCGAGTGACAAGGTTACGGAGCAAGACATCATCACTTCGAGAGGCAACCCACCAGATGATCGAAAAACCGACGACAAACAGTAGCCAAGTAACCGCAAACGCCAGCGTGAACTGAATAGACCGGTGGAAGCCAAAGGAAAGTGCGGAAGTCTCCGGACTGTCTGGATCGTAGCGCACCTCAACGGTCTTCGCCGCCTTCAGCTTTTCGAGAATCTCACGATGGGATTCGTGACCGCTGCTCCCAGAATATCCGAAAGCAAGAACATCATTCGTCAATTCGCGACCACCCACCTTGTAGCTGTAACTCACTTTGACTTCGTACGTTGTGCCATCCCCGTCTGAATTCGATTCGAGATCACATGAAACGATCCTGCCCGCCACAGCAGGCCAAGCTGCCGCTTCGGTTGAGCGTTTCATGGACGTTAGGGAATACCCAAGCAGTCCAAACCCTACGGCGTAGAAGATGCTGATGAAAGCAACAAAGAACCACATTCCAGCACGCATTTAGTTTTTAAAGCAAATAACGGTAACGATCACGTGGTCGCCGCGAACGACTAACCCCTTCAGTGAACTCGACTCGGCAACTCACGTGCATCCTTTGGATTGCCCGCTCCTGTTTCCTCACCTTTTCTGGAAACAATAGCCAATTCGCCATTCCTGTCTTTTCGAATGCGAAATGTTCTTCTAGCTGTGTCAGCCGTGCCGTCGTAGTCCGTGTCTGCATCACGATACACTTCTCGGCCGTCCCGAAAGTAGATCCATCGGTCGACCTTGTTGTCGCCGTTCGTATCCAGGAAACGCCGAAGCACTGCTCGATGTTGATCCTGCAATTGCCAGCCAGTCAAATCATTTTTCGCGATGCGTTTGACCACAAGCTTGCCGATGCGTTCAGGCGTGGGAGTATCGATCTCGACATCCCCCATTACAGGAGCAAACATCAACATTGCTTCGACCGGCGGCGCATCTTCCGCGAGCGATTCTCCAAAGCCAGTAATTGCGACAAGAAACAATACCGAAAATCGTGCTGCCATGGTGCTGTGTTTAGTTTGTGAATTGATAATCCAACTCTTGTCCGATGAACGGAATGATCTACGAGGGACAGACGCTCGCACTTGGGAGTGGAGTGGATGGTTCCGCCACCAAGACAGATCTTAGTCCAGTTTGGAGTCCAGTAAATCGATCATCGCGTAGACGAATTGGCGTTTCGTCTCGTTTAGTTGTAAACGGGTACCAATGGTCTTGTCCGCCCATCCGCGAGCACTGCCGCTCGAACTCACCCCCGGTCCGGTTGGTTCCGCTTCTGACACGGAATGGGCAGGCGTGGAAACAGGCGCATCAGGCATTGTGGATCAATCTAGCAAGAAATAATCAATTTAAGGCTCCCAACGCCATAGATGCCGCCGCAAGCCCGTTTTATCTTTTGAAAGCCCGATAGTGAGATGAATTCCTTTGCGTGGTCCTGCCTCGAACGATTCCGACTGGATTGACAAGGTTTCAATTTCCGGAATCGTGTCACTACCCTCCGTCACGAGTCTTTCGATCTCTTCATAGCGAAGCGTATTCAGGAAATCGGCGGCTTCGTCAAGTGTCAGCTCCTCACGCAATTGCCGGAATGCATTGCGTTCAAACTCGAGTGCCATACGTTGCGTCTGGAGAATGGCGGCCGCAGCGACCAATAGAAATGCAAGTGCGCATAAGGTCTCGACCATCATGAATCCGCCACGGCGGCGAATGGCTGTCTTTCGTTGTCTGGTCGTCATGTTGAAATCTGCTCGATCATGTATGACAGAACGCCCATTAAGTACGTCGCGTGCAACAGCACATAGAAGCTGACGAGCAGGGTAACGGCTGGCACGAGCCACGTCACACGAAGTCGCCATCGATTCGTTCTGCTACGAAGAATATCCGAGGAGAGACATGCCAGCGTCTGTGGCAAATGGCGGTTCGACTCTGCCGCGACGAGCCATGCACGCTCGCTTTTGGAAATCAATTTCGCCTTCTGAAGCGAATCCGGGAATTGCATGCCCGACTGCAGACGCTTGATCACGACACTGCAGCGAGATCGTAACCAAATCGGCCGGGCCGTAGCGCGAATCGCTCGCAGGAGATCCTCGGAAGGTAGCCGACGGTCGATGCCACCCGAAAGTTGGGCAAGTAGGTCCGCTCGCCAAAGATCGATTCCGCTACGACCAAACCATGGAATCCAGCGAACGACAGTTCCGGGTAACCATCGGCGCATCATCGCAAGAACGGGCCAACCCAAGAGCGTGAAAATGATGATTCCCGCAAACCAGTTGATCTGGCCCAGTGCGTCCTTCGCGGTGTCGATGACCGCCATGCGTTGTGATCGTACGTCTCCGATCATCTCGAATTGCACCTGTTCAATCGTGGGCATCAAGTAAGACTCGACAAGAATGCCAAGATACAACGCAATGACTGGAACGGTGAACGCATAGGCGAGTTGTTGATTAATCCATGTCGATGACTCCGTCTCTGAAATCGAGGAATCGGTCATTCGCGAACCAACTTGATGCCGTGATAAAGATCCCTCGGCGTTCGGACTCGCGTTATCGTTCGTGGCACCGGCGATCGAGCCGTCTGCGACTAAGAGTGAAGCTTCGACGGGCAACTTGGATTTCACGGCGGCGACCCCAAAGGCCTGTCCCAACGACATTTGAATTGCACAGTTCCGCGACCGTGCGCTCAGCGAACTTCTGAAACTACGACCCAAACGATCCAACAACCTTGGAAACGGAACGCCAAGATTCGATGCGAACTCAAGCCAAACGTTCAGCACGCGACGCTCTTCCGCCGCACGCAAAATCCAGAAGGTGATCAGCGAAGCTGCGAACACGAATATCGCCACGATTGTCAACGGATGTGGGGCAGCGATGATTAAAAAAACGAGAGAAACAAAGTAGCAAAAGCCCTCGAGCAGCCAGATGAAGCCGGCGCTGTAGCGCAATCGACGACTGTCGCCAAAATCGATGAGATTTCGCCGAATCGTGCGCAGCGTCCCCGCAATGGCTAGCAGCACAATCGTTGTGAAGATTCCGACGTACGTAATTACCAATAGATGAATACCTCAATCATTTGATAAGTTGTGTAAAGGACCGACGCCAACGCGATTCCCGCGACGCCTGCGGAAATGAGGATGCTAAACAGGGAAACCAATTGCACCGTCCGAGCGGTCCGTGATACCGCCAATTGATGGCAGAGCGTTGCCGTCCGCTGACAAATCTCTGGCAAGTCACGATTCGCCTGCGTCTCTTCAAGGATCGCGGCGGCAGCTTGATCGGAACCATCCGAGACGGGCAGGTCCTGAAGCGCCTGATGAAAGGCGGTCCCCTCGTCGAGCCGATCCGCCGAGCGATGTGCCCAATGCTTGACCGAAGCGTTCCGAGATTCGCGCTCCATCAGCCGGAGCGCCGTTGCGGGCGTCTCTTGATGCTCCGTTGCTCGATAAAGCGATGCCCAAAACTCTCCGAGGACGTTGCTTGAGATACAGCCACCAATGCCGGGTAAGGCTGACCCGAAGACTTGTAAGCTGGCCGGCAGTCGATCGTGAATGTAGGCAGTCGTAAACAGAAAGAGCAAAAGCAGGAGTACTGCAATGACCAGATACGTCCAAGAAATCAACGCGACCGACTGTTCAGACCACTCCGAAAGCAAGTCTTCATCCACAAATGAATCGACGGTGATCGTCCGAATCAACGTTGCAACACGGTTCAGTAGATAGACGCCGCTGGCCAATGCGGCCGTGATGTAGAACCAAGCGAGCAGCGTGACTCGCGAAAGTCGCCAGCGGATACCGCGGCGAATCAAACGCCACTCTTCCAGCTCTGCCTGAAGCCCAACATCGGTGTCATCCATGGACTCGGTCGTCGATTGATTCATAACGCCAACTGCTCGAATGCGCGACCGAGTGGACGAACAATGACGAACATCAACGTCAGGATCAACAGTAGCATCACGCCGAACGTCAAAAGTCTCGGAAGCCCATAGGTCCATAGATGGCTTCTGATCGAATTCTGCCGCTCGTAGAGCGAAGCTAACTTCGAAAGGTCCGCTGCGGCCGCTCGGCCCCGCACTTGGCCACTGGCAAGTTGAGTGATCACTTTGCACATCGGCTCGGTCGCGGTCGCCGGGAACCGCAAGCCTTGTTGTGACGTTGCGCCCGACTGAATTGCCTCGACGACCGGCATCCAATCGGCAGATGTGCCCGCCGCCTCGGCGGAAGCACTTACCAAAAATGAGACGTCGTCTCCCGCCGACTCGGGAGACGCATTCAGTTGGACCGCCAGCCAACGGCAGAGCACCGCGGAGGCCTGAAGGCCGTTATGCGAGAGCAACCTGCGCACCATCATCCAAGCGAGCAGAATGGCGACGACCGCAATTGCAATGAAAGCCAGAGTGAGCGGCATGTTATTGCAAACACGTCTGCTCAAATCGACGATCCCGTCCGAGATTCCCGTCTGCCATTCCGTCTCGGAGAGAGACACGATCATCCACGGCAGGACCGCAAAAAAGATCGTGACCGAAAGTAGAAGATGAATCAGGCTACCAACAAACGTCACCCTTTCACGCTGCCTCTCTCGAGCCGATTCGCGAATGAGGCGTCCCGTTTCAATAATGGCGTCAGGTGATCCGGTCCGGTGCAGGAGTCTGATCGCGGATCGAACGGGGGCCCGGTAATTTGACGACACCGTCGAGATTGCGTCTTCGGCTAATTCTCCATCGGCCAGCCGTTTGCGAATTTGCGAAGCGGCCTGTCCCAGTGGACCCAACGCCCGGTGTTCCAATCGCGTGAGACCAAAACCGATCGAACGTCCGGACGCAGCCATCGCTGCGACTTCATCCAGCAACACCGCCAGCGCTTCTTCGCCAAGCTTCGATGACTTGTTCGAATTCACGTTGTGCGTCCTTCGCCAAATGCCGACGCGTCTCTTC
>JBCCOI010000269.1:0-9483 GCA_039025515.1 Planctomycetota bacterium | reverse complement strand
GGGTCGGGATCAGTCTTTTTCGATCGCCAAAAAACCATCACAAACTACCGATTGATTGAAAAACGCGAGGTCTCGAACGCTGAAGTACAGCCGACGATAGTTTGGCCGAAAGTCCGTCCATTGAATACCGCCATGCACTGCACTAGGCGGTCGCGCCCAAACCCAGACCGTCCAGACAACTCGTGTCCATCCGCCCGTCGCGCACGATGAAGATCCCAGGGAATCTCTCTTGCCATGGTTCGTTCGCGGCGGGGCAGTATTGACGAGAGTTTGATTCGATCGCGGCGACCCCGGGAATGTGGGCGGAGAGTGAAGCCGAGTGGATGAGCGACGCTCCGGGACAGGTCAAGTCTTGAACGCAGAGGAACATGCCCAACTCTTTGATCGCGGCCGCAATTAAAAGTGACTGAGACTGTCCCTTGCAGGCCTTGAGGGCGGCCCCCGTGTATCCCATCTCGTGGGCAAGTCTGAGCGACTCCAGATCCGTCAAGGATTCGTCGATGACAACTGGCTTCAGCTTTGCCGCTTCGTGCATTCGGTTCTCAGGGTGTGCTTCCAGATCGCGCGCCGTCGGCTGCTCGATGTATTGAATGCGATCGAAGCCATCCGGTGTGATCTCACGAAGACGCTTCAGCATCTCGATAAGATAGTCGACGCTCAGGCAACGCTCGTTGAAATCCAGAGAGTAAAACCAGTCTTTGACGCCAAGCTCCGTCTGTGTCTCAACGGAAACGCGGTCGACCTTCACGACGCGATTGAGATCCCAGTCGAGATCATCGCCGTTCAGCTTGATCTTCATATGCGTCAAGCCGTTGAACCGAATCCACTCCGGCAGCGTGTCGGGTAGTCCGTCCGCGGTGGGCTGGTCGAGCTCGTCATGATCCAGTGGGTCCAGCGCACCGACCAAGTGATACAGCGGCATGGAAGACTTCGCGTCGGTGCTGATGAATTCGCTTAACCACCTGCCACGAAATTCGGGCCCAAGATAGGCCGAGAGGTCTTGGTTCATCATGTCGCTGCCGTACGTGCGATAACAGTTCACACCGTGCGCCTTTCCGAAGGCATCATGGATGGCCGCATCGAAAGGACTGCCGGTGACCAGCGTTGCGAGTTTTGGAATCGGTTCGGCCAAACCCAACTCGCTAGAAACGTCCGTAGCGAGTCTCAAGTACTCGTGTTCGAGTCCGACACCGAGATCAATCGGATGCCCGGTAAGATCGAAGTCAGACGTTCGATCCCGTAGCTTGCCGGCGAGCGTTTTCATCGCGCCCAGCGTTTCGTGATACGACATCTGCTTTGAAGGGAAAGCCCAGATGTTTCCCAGCGGCATTGATCCGAATCCGGTCGCAGACTTTCCGTCTCGCGTTTCCACGTCACAGTGGACGTTCAGGATCGTTACTTGATCGACCGACATGCCGCCAAATTTCATCGTCGACCGATATTGGTAGTCTTCAAAATCAAGGCGTACGTCGACAATCCGAATGTCTGATTGCTTCATTTCAAATCCAATAATTGCTCGTGCTGTCGCGGAAGGACGACCGTTGAACGGAGACTCAAGACGATAGGCACTCTTTGCTTTGCGGGAAGGGGCCCAAGCAAGTGGACTTAGTCTTGCGACCGGAGCTGTGGCTTGGCCTAAAGACGGTGACGCTTCAGAAAACGCCCATCGATGAAGTCCTTCAGCCATCTGCATCCGCGATGGTGAATCGTCAACGAGCCGTACTGCGCAAGCGCTCTTCCGTCTCCGGTATTGATTAACCGCAAGAAGTCTCGCTGTGGATGGAATTCCTTCAGATCGGTGCCAGCCAAAGAAGAACGCATGTTGTGCCACAGCACTGGGCATTGACGAACGGCATAGACACCCGCTTTTGGGTGGCGGTTTTCGATCGATGTGCCACAATCACCAACGGCGAAGATTCCGCGATGCTCCGCGAGTTCCAGTGTGCCACGCGTGGCAAGGAATCCCTGCTTGTCCTTTTTCACTTCAAATCGCTTCAGTACATCAGGGGCAGTTGCTCCCGTGGCCCACAGGCAAACATCGCATTTGACTTCCAGGCCAGCGTCCGTTCGCAATGTGTCTTGATCCAAGGATACGGCACGTTGACTGGTGATGACGTTGATCCCGCGGTCAAAGAGCAACTCATTGATGATCCTGGAACTACGCTCCGTCATTCCATCGGCGACCCGGGCACTACCGCTAACCAACTGAATCCGAAAAGGAAGTGTGGGCCACTGCGTGCGTAGTCGCCGTTCGAGGCAGAAGGCAATTTCGACGCCCGCAACACCGCCGCCCACGATGACGAAAGATGTCTCAGCCTTGTTTTGCTTTGCGACTTCTGCGATGCGATCATCGAGTCTCTGCAAGAACGTTTGCATCGGCTTGATGGCGACCAACTTGGAATCATCGAAGACGGACGCACCCGTCGGCACAGAACCGACACCAATGGAAAGGACATCGAATCGAATTTCGCCGGCAGTTTGCAACGTGATGGTTCGTGAATCGAAATCGGATGACTCCAAGTCATCAATTAACAATACGGCTTCCGCGTGTTTCGCCAGTCGGGCCAAATCGATCTCCATTGAACTGGCGGGAAACTGGCCCGCCAAGACCGCAGGTAGCATACCGGAGTAAGTCGCCGTGGGAAACTTCGAGACGGCAATCAAGCGAGTGTCCTGGATCGGGTTCAGAGCGAATCGCCGGAGCATCTCCGTATTGGTATGTCCCAATCCATAGAGCACGATCGTCCGTCGCGAGCCGGCTCGCCGATGAATCGCGTCAGGCGAATTCGATTGCGGTTTATCCGGTGGTGGCATTCAGGCCTCAGGCTGCGCGGCGTCTCCTCGTATCGGCCATGCCTGTTGCAAATGCATCGGCAACGATGCGTCGGCAACGGATGAAGCTTCGCAGAGGTTCCGCGGGCCGGCTGCGCACTTGCTGCTGAAGTGGTGGAGCCAAACCGGTTCCCGCGGGACGTACCGAACAAAGATGTTTCGTCAGTTCGCCATCATCGTATCCCAAACGTTGCAACAGATTTGGCCCCAGCGCCCGACGGTAATCATCAATCAGTCGCCACATCGTTGCGCTCGCCGACGCGTCTTCCAGGTATCGCTGCCGCGACGCCTGTTGTGTCGTCGTCGCTTGATGGATTCCAACAGGATCACCGTACAATCGGGATGCATTTGCCTGGTACTGGCTCAGCCCTCGGACGGGCGAGACTTCAATGAACTCTTGAATTCGCAGCAAGTGACTCTCTGGTTCAGCTACCAAATCTTCGTAGCGGACCGACATCAAACGGGGGTCTTCGATCTCGCGTGCCCCGGCAAGCCGTGTCGGTGCTTCCAACAAGTCGGCTCGGTAGTCCTTGAGGAAGCCGACCTTTCTTGGTTTGGTCCATGTTCGAATGATCGAAGCAAGTACGGCGAGCGGGTTTCTCACCAGCACAACGATTCTGCAATCGGGGATGAGCGAAAGCAGGTCTTCGATGATCCAGTAGTATCTGGGCGTTTTGTCGACGAGGACCTTTGCATCGTTCTCGATTCTCGCTCGTTCGTACACGCGGCTGGCAGCCATGCCGACTTCGCGCTGAAGGTCAGTCCATCCACCCGGCAAGTTCGACTGAACGAATTCGCCGAGTGCATCATCACCCAGAATAGAGTCGTAGGGCGTGTCGACTTTTCGTCGGCCGCCCGAGATCGCATGAACGAGCGGAAGCATCAGCCATGTCTCACCCGGCGCACAAATGTCGGCGTGTCCGGCGAGCATCGTTTGCAGAAGCGTCGATCCGGCACGGGGCTGCGAGACGATGAAGACGATCGAAGGTGATTTCACTAGAAAAACTCACGCGGCTCGTTTGCGTTGACGCATTCGGTTTCCGGCAATGATCGATTGAATGCGTCCCGTGTGATCCAAGATGTTCATTGCGTCTCCGGCAAAGCCCGAGAGTCCGTGCTTTCGACGAATCTTTGCGATGCACTGTCGATGAAGTGAAGACTTCGCCGCCGACAAGCCTTCGCCGTGTCGGCGGTAGCCGATCCCCGGTGCGTGTGTGTACTGAAAAAAGGCCTTCTGTGCCAAACGAAGTTTGTAGTCCCAGTCTTCGTAGATCGGCAGTGACTCATCGAATCCGCCGACGGACTTCGCTAGCTTCGCCGACATTAGAAAATCGCGCGGAATCATCACGCGTCGGTCGAGCATTCCTTGAAACAGGATTCCTTCAAGCGGCGGCGCCAGGCTGCTCGCGTTCAACAGAAATTCGCCATGCTCATCGACCCACCGAACGTCGCTGTAGGCAATCGTTCTCTCGGGGTTATTTGATTTCGCGATCAAAGCCCACTCTCGCGACAGCTTGTTTGGATCGTCATAGAAGTCATCGCCGTCGAGTGAAGTCACAAAATTGCCCGACGCGTTTTGCAAAAGCTGGTTTCGGACTCGCGAGATCCCCCGGTTCGTTTCGTTGCGTCGCAGGCGAACTCTGCGATCGCCAAACGCCAGAATCTGATCGACCGAATGGTCCGTTGATGCGTCGTCCACGATTAGGAGTTCCAGCTCGACAGTCGCCGGCAAACCCGTTTGATCCAGTACCGATGAGACGGCCGATTGGATGTACGCGGCATTGTTAAAACACGGCATCATGACCGTGATCTTTGAAGCCTTCGCGGTCGTCATGACGCGGCTCGGCGGGAATGAGGCGTACGAACCGGAAATGGCCGCTTCGATTCACAGACGAGCCATTGCATCGGGCCGCCCCTGCGTTCCGCAAGAGTCTGTGACTGTCGTTCGTGGCTCAGGCTGCTTAATTCGTCGAGTCGCCAAATCACTGGACGTTCCGCATCGGGAATCGATTGGATGATGGAAACTTCGTGCGTCTTCGAGAACTGATCCCTTAGTTGATTGCAGATGCCCGGCCGAAACAGGTCGTGTGTTTCGATGACGAAGTCGCTACCCGCAAAGCCTTTCAATGCCTCGGGATGAATCAACAACTCCGCTTCCGAACCCTCGATGTCGCAGATGATCAAGGACCGTCGACCGTAGAGGTCTCCAAACAAGCACTCCGCATGAATTCGGACACGTTCGCTGACGCCGTTGTGCCTTGCCATTTCACGGATCGCTTCTCGCGCCTCCCGCTGCAACTCGTAAGCGATCACACATGCCGACGGCCAAGCGAGTGCCGCTCCGATCGCGTAGTACCCTTCCGCACCACCGACGTCGATAATCGTCTCGTAGTCCTTGGAAACGAGTCGATCGAACGTGGGTTGTAGTTCGGCCTCATAGGTTCCCAGCATCTTCGCCGCCAGCGTACTTCCGTGCGAATAGGCTTGCGGGTATTGAAGACCTTTGAACGGACCTCTTCGAATACACAGCTCCGGCGTGAACTGTGTGGTGATTTCACGATCACGCTTTCGAAAGAACTCACGGCGGTGGATCTGCATCGCAAGCCTCACCGATTTGCGGCGGGCTTTACGAGTCTCCCGGTGCTTTCGATACCAGCCAACCGGACCGTGCTGATACCACTTCTTCCGTTTTGTCGGACGCGTTGGCATCTCGAAACCTGCTTGGCGAACTTTCTCTGCGATCGTCCAAAACTCATCCGCGTAGGGATGTGGTCGACTGGACTGCCAAGGCTTTTCGCCTTGGCCGGTGAAATGAATGATCCTTGGCTCGGTGGTCGGTAGCGGGATCGAATCACGCTGGAAGAACCGGTGCGTCACATTGAATTCTGGAGGGATCCGTTGCCAACGTCCCTCGAATTGGACGGCCAAGATGTCTTGATCGGGAAAATGCCATCGCTCTGGGTGAGCCATGATTTTCGCGAGCATTTGCTTGCTGGTTTGGTGAGTCCGCCAACACTCAAGATCGATGGCGAGCACGCCGCTGTTGAGGTACTTCGCTTCGGGACCGAGATTCAGTCGTTTGGTCGCCGAATGTGGTTCGGCAACGGCGCCCAATCCGGTTTCACCCAGATCCATGTCGAAGATCTCATCCAGTGAACTTCGAACCAAGGTATCACCATCCAAATACAACACACGGTGGACATTGGAAGGCAATACATCGGCCAGCGCCAGGCGGTAGAGAACGGCAATGTCCCAGTCCGTCTCTTTCGCAAACTCTCTGGGAAATGCATCATCGAGTCGATGAAAGAGGACTTCGACCGAGTTGGCAGGACTGTAGCCGGCCTCAGCGAGGCCGGAACTGACTGGCTTGTAGCTGGCCTGTGTGAGGCCGGACGGGTCTGGATTGTAGCTGGCCTTTGTGAGGCCGGACGGGTCTCTCGGCTGCTGAATTTCCCCGGGCTCACAGAGCCCAGCTACAGTGGGATTTCTCCCGGGCTCACAGAGCCCGGCTACAGGAGCGAAGGAGCGGGCGAAATCGCGGATGCGGTGTTGCGTGTCCGGATTCAAATCGCCGTCGTGCACAAAGTGAACCGAGCAAGGGCGTGTTTGGTGCTCCAACAACGAACTCAAGCTCACCATCGCGAATGGCACAAACGCTTCGTTAACGGTGTATGCGATGTGGACCGGCGAGTTGCCGCTGTTTTGCATGGATGGGCTTCAGTTGGAATCCGGTGATCGAGAGCTCCCCAATCGTGGAGCTATCAAAGTCGCACGCATTCCGGCAACACCAATCTGAGTCATTCTCCTTGGTTCTCAGCAAACGTCGAGGCCTCGACGTGATACGATCGAGTCCAACCGAACACCAGAATTGATGAGAGGACACGATGAGAGCTTCGTTCGTTTGCTTATTTGCCTGCTTAAGCGTCATTTCGAATGTCGCGGCCGAAGACTCTTTGGTCACGGGCGATTCGTCGAAGCTGATCACGCTGAATGATCACTTCCCTTTTCGTGTTCCCGCGTCGACGGAACAGTGGGAGGAACGTCGGGCGGCTTTGAAACAGCGCGTCCTTGTGGCGACCGGACTCTATCCCTTTCCCGAAAAGACTCCACTGCAGTCGGTGACGCACGGACGTGTTGATCGTGAAGGTTTCTTCGTCGAACGAGTTTACTTTCAATCTCTTCCAGGACACTTCGTCTCTGGGATGGTCTTTCGGCCATCGGACGACAATCGACTCGGCTTGGTCGACGGAAGACGTCCGGCAGTGCTCTCACCGCACGGGCATAGCGGTCGCAAGATGCGTTTGACTGATCAAGAACTTGAACGGCAACTCAAGGACGGAGGCGAGCGGTTTTCGGCCTCCGGCCGCTATCCAAAACTCGCGAGGTGCGGGCAACTTGCCCGGATGGGCTGCGTCGTGCTCATCTTCGACATGCTCGGCTTCGGTGACTCACTGCAGATTGCACATGCCGTTGCGCATGGACATTCCGAGGCTCGAGAGGCAGAAAACAATCGTGAAAGCCCGTGCTTTTACAGCATTGATGCAGACTTAAACGCCCAGTCGGTTATGGGGCTTCAAACCTGGAACGCGATTCGGGCACTGGACTTTTTGGAGTCTCAGCCCGATGTGGATCCCAAACGACTCGGTGTGACGGGTGGCAGCGGCGGTGGAACGCAAACAATCTTGCTGGGAGCGATCGATGCACGCGTAAGAGCGAGCTTTCCGAATGGAATGGTCTCCACATCAATGCAAGGAGGTTGCTTTTGCGAGAATTGTAACTATCTCCGGATTGGAACGGGCAACGTCGAACTGGCAGCGCTGTTTGCTCCAAAGCCCCAAGGGATGACGGCAGCGGATGACTGGACGGTAGACATGCTTACCGACGGGTACCCTGAGCTCAAATCGCTCTATGCTCTACTCGGCGTGCCGGAAAACGTAATGTGCGGAGACGTTCTCAAATACCCGCACAACTACAACTACGTCACGCGCAGCATGATGTATCCATGGATGGCAAAACACCTAGAACTTCATGAGAGTCCCCTCGAGGAACTTGATTTCGAGCCGTTCAGCGAAGAACAGTTGACGGTGTGGAATGAGCAGCATCCCGCGCCTACGCAATCTGGAGTCGAGCACGAGCAAAGCGTGCTGCGGTGGTGGAGCGAGCAAAGCGATGCCGCAATTCGCGCTTGGATACCCGACGTGAAGGCTTCGAAGGAACAGCAGCAACAATCGTGGGGACAGTACAACGCCAAAATGGCCTCTGCCTGGTCAGTCATTTTCGACCGCCAGTTGCCACGACGCCAAGACCTCCAGATTGAAACGATCTCAAAAACGGACGGCGGTGTTCGTATCGATCGGATAAAGCATCCCGCGTGGAAAACGGAAGTCATCGTGCGAGTCTTTCATGCTGCCAAAGACGGTTCAACGAAGGATTCGTCTGCAAAGCGGAGTATCTTTGTCACGCGACCCGATGAAGCCGCCACGGCAGACCGGGATGGATTCGGTTTCGTGGCCAAGCCTCTTCTTGAGACGGATGACGTTGAGTTCGTCGTGCCATTGCTGCTGGCTGCCGAGAACGTATCCGAAGATGAATCTGGAATGCTGCAAGGGCAACAGCGACTGGTCGATGACTCAAGGTCCTACAGTGGATTCACGTTCTGCTACAACCGACCGTTGGTGGTCAAACGATTCGAACAGATTCTGTGCGTGATCGCTGCTTACGAAGCCGGTGCCGAGACTTCATTGATCGCCGATGGCGGTGGGCTGGCTGCAAGCGCGGCGGGAGCCGCCATGGTGGCTGGACCGATCGTCGACGAGTTCTTCGTGCAACTGGATGGCTTTCGTTTCAATCAAGTGCAGGATTATCGCGACCAGTATTTTCTTCCCGCTTCTGGCAAGTATCTGGGCATCGAAGGTCTGCTTTCGCTACGGGCGCCCTATCCGCTTGCAATCGCGGATGAGACGGATGACTCGATGCCGCTGCTGCGAAACATCTATCAATCGGCGGATGCGTCCGACCAGTTGAGGTTGCCCTTAGAATTGAATCTCGACTGATAGCTAAGAGGCTGAAAGGAACTCAGCCCGCATGTAATCGAAAAAGCCCGTCATCTCCTTCGGCAACGTCATGCGATCGGAGGGACCAATGAGCAGGGGCCCGTCCATCGGATCGGGACGCAGCCCATGGCTGCCACGTACCAAAGAAGCATCAAGCGGGATGACATCCATCTTGTATCGCATTCCGATCTTCTTTTGGAGAAGCCGAAGTCCGGCCCGCATCTTGCTGGTCATGAAGAGTTCGCAAGGGTCGTAGCCGGGCTTGCGGTGAATGTCCACGGTTCGCGCAAAGTCGGGAGCTCGCCGCTCATCGTTCCAGTAGTAGTACGTGAACCACGCATCAGCATCAGCGAGTGCGATCAAGTGGCCACTGCGGGGATGGTCCAGTTGCAGTTCCTTGCGGTGGCGAACCGAATCAACGCCCGCCGTCGCTTCCAGCAATTCGCGAACGGCGGATTCGGCGGATTCGTCGTTCAAATAGACATGGGCGATTTGATGATCGGCGACCGCGAAGGCACGTGATTGACCTGGAATCAGCATTTCGCCGAATGGACCGTCGCGCACCGCAAGCAAACCCGCTTGTCGCAGCACCCGGTTG
>JBCCOI010000268.1:0-9513 GCA_039025515.1 Planctomycetota bacterium | reverse complement strand
GCTGCGACGCACCCGACCAATGCAAAGAGACTCAGCATGGCGAATAGGTGTTGATGCCCCGTTTCACCGGGTGATCGATCGAGCAACCAACCCATTGCCGGTCCCAAGAAGACATCGGGCGTGAATCCGATTGCGGAAACGATGCCGACTGCCGTTCCAGTCGCGGCGTGTGGAATGCCGCCTTCTTCCATGATCGCAAAGTACAGTCCTCGCAGTGCGAAGACAGCAGCGCTCGTGGTGAGCAGAATGCCGACCAACAACGCGATCTGTCCGGGCGGTCTCGTTCCCAGTGCGAATAGCACGAAACCAAAACCAGTAAGCAAAAAACTAGCGATCGTCAGCCGTCGAGATCCGATCCGATCCGCTGCCAGCCCGGCCAGCACTGCAGCCGGTGGTCGACACCACATCGTGAGTGAACTCAAGCCAGCGGCGCGGACTTCATCAAATCCCAAAACCTCGTTGGCGTACAACGACACATTGTCCAGACCTTTGTAGCTTGCATAGGCGCAGACCACGATCACCGCCTGAAGCCAAACCGCGGGCAAGCGAGCAACCTTGGTAAGCATGCCCCTTTGGAATCGTGTTTCGCCCGAGGCGGTTGCCATTTGGCGCGAAAGAAAGATCGACGTCATCAATGCCGCGATGGCGGTGACGGCGATGAAGAGGACAACGATCCATGCGAACGCTCCACGGCGTTCCTCAAGCGTTGCCGACTCGACATCTTCAGGCAATAAGATGGCGTAAATGTACACAGAAGAGCTTGCAATGGCTGCAGCGAGCAAGCCTCGCCCGCCGTCGAGCAACCCAAACGCCTGACCGGACTTGGATCCCATGCCTGGCTCCGGGGCTGCATCGTTTCCCCAAGACCGAGTCGCTCGAATGAGTGGCGCCCAGAACAGCAAGATCGTGGTCAGTCCCCAGTAGCCATAGATGACCGAAAGCCAAAATGGGTGAGGAAAGGTGAGCAGCGTCACGCCGCCACCAGCTGTCGCCACCAACGCAACGGTCATTAATCGCCCGG
The DNA here is from genome assembly GCA_039025515.1 of Planctomycetota bacterium. GTDB lineage: Bacteria > Planctomycetota > Planctomycetia > Pirellulales > Pirellulaceae > Stieleria. The sequence continues at coordinate 8,492 of JBCCOI010000268.1, read as the reverse complement.
GAAGAAACCGATCGGCGAGCGGCCCACCTGGTCCGTAGGCAAGCATGGCAAGAATGCCATAAACCATGAACGCGAACCCCAGTTGCAGGTTGTCAATCTGCAAGACGTCCAAGAGCGTCGGTCGAAAGATCCGTGGAAGAACAAACGGCAGAAAGAAGACTGCTTCGCCGGCAACAACCAGAGTTGCCATGGCCAGCCAACGTCGATGGGGAGAGCGGGCGTGAATGCTTTGGTACCCGTTCAGTTCAAAAGACTCGACACACTAATTCGTTACCGCGGTTCCCTCGATTCGAAAGACCGCCATGTGCGTCGCTGTTCCTGGGGCCATTCCTGGTGGGTACTTGTACTTCTCGTCATCAAGGAAGAACTTACCTTCCACCGTGACCGGTCGAGTTGTGAACTTCGCGGAAGCGTCGCCCTTCATCTCCACCATGACGCAGTCGAAAAGCGCGGCGCCGGGGCCGAAGCAGCATTCCTGGTTGTCTCTGACCAAGACGAACTGCTTGATTCCTTCCATTTGGTAAACGGAGGGATGAATGTAGCCACGGAGTCGGACTTTCTTTCCGTCAATACGCCTCAGCCGTTCCGTCCAGAGTTTCGGATCAAAGGCCGTATCTTTCTCGAGGTCGAATGCGAGGTCATCGAAATTGATTTCGCCTTTCGCAAGCTGTGCCTCGGAACTCGGCCGAGGTTTCACCTTCGGGCGGTCGGCGCCGTTGACTTGCGATACCGCCAGAACCGGCAGCAATACAAGCACAGCGATGGAATGTTTGAAGGCGCCAGACATGAAGTGATCCTACCGTGGAAACGACGCCGCGTGAGCGGGTACGCTTCACTATAGGTGATCGTCAGGAACGGATCACCGGCAAGATCGCGCAACTTCCACTACTCGGCACGTTTTCCTTTTAGCCGGTAAAAGACCGCGTTGTCAAAATCGGTTTGCATCCGAGGGACCTTATTGAGGGTGAATTTTCCGGCGAGTTTGCGCCGCGTCAGACCACCCTCAATCGTTTGTCCACCGGATAGGGTCACGGCGATCATTTCACTGCTCCGCGGCTGGCCTCCAAAACAGCAGGTCCCCAAATCCCCCACTAGGATGAACTGGCGTAGAAGTCCGCCACCTGAGGAAGGGTGAATGTAGCCCTTCACGAAAATGTCCTCACCGTCCAGCTCGGCGGCGGCGAGGGTCGGTTGGTCGACTTCCTCGTCGCTTTTCAACGCGGAAAACTTGACCCTGACGTGTCCCGGAGGCACCTCGGTTAAGTAGACAAAGGTGTGAAAGGCGGCGCCACCGGCGAAAAGCAAAATGTTTGCGATGGCCGAAGCTCTCGCGAGAGACATGCCGCTGAATTCGTCCGGGAATCGACGAATCGACCGCATCGAAAGGAGTGCAAAGAATAGTCCCAAAATCGCCAAGGCCAGCATTGGCTTGAACGGGTCCATCAACCCGATGAGGGCGATCACGAACAGGACAATTGACACCACGGCGCTGCGGCTGAGCGCCCGATAAGGGAAGTCCACCTCGTCGGCCGAGGAAGACATTTGCATGTCGGTCGCGAATGAACTTGCCATCAAACTCTAACGACGTCTGGTTTTGGAATCTTTGCCGTCAAGCACCCAATGCCTCGGAGGCACTGCCTCCGGTGAGAACGAGAAACATGGCGAGCATGACAGTTAGCAGCGAGGTGCCAAGTACGCAGAGAAGCTGCCACCGGTTCGACGTCGAAGACGCAATTTCGGCTGGCTGAGCTGCGAGCGCAGGAACGGCCAGTTGGGCGTACTTTTGCCCATATTCTGTCAATCGTTCTCCGCTCGGTCTGGGAGGCGTCGCTGCCGCGTCCGATTTGGAGGGTCTGGCGCGTGCCGGGACCGGGATTGGGAAAAACGTCTTGGCCCGAAGGACGGCATTGGGGTCGATTTTCTCCAGTTGATTGATTGCTTCTTCTGCTTCCGGGAGTGGGCAGGCCCGCATGTAATTGACGACCGGCACCCGCAACCAGTTATTTTCCTCGTCGGCTTCGACGAAAAGCTGGACGAGGCGGTCGATTTGGCTCCAGTCGTTCCATTTGGCAAGGTCTGGGATCACCATGTCGGCCAACTCGGGACGATCCAGCACCTTATGCAGCGACTCCGAAAGTGCACTTCGAGCGATCACGTCGCCGTCCGTTCCATGGAAGCGAATCGCCATGATCGCCGCGTAGCTGCTCGGGAACGGTGCTCGTTTGTTCTCGATAAATAGCTTTTCGATAAGCGGCAGCCCTTTTTCACCAGCCAAGGTCAAATAGCATGCGATCATTGCGTCCAAACCCGTGATGCTGTTCGCCGGCTGCCTGAGCATCTCTTCCAACATTGGCAGGTCGTCCGGCGTGCCGCAAACGCCCAACATCGTGAAGTAGAGGCGTCTTCGATCCGCTCCCAAGTCAGGCAACTTCACCCAACGGAGCAAACGCTCACGATCCATGTCGGGTCCCAAATCTCGAATGATGTCGTAGGGGGTCGACGCGAACTCGTCGTACGCATCGCGGGAGATCAGAGTCTCTTCATCTTCGAGGTAATCTCGGTAGTACCTCAATCGTTCAACGGAGTCATCGGGAAGATCGTTGCCTTCGACGATGTATTTCTCTGCTCGATCCGAAACCGGTAAACAGGACCATTTCAGCTCGGGAGGGTCGACGCCGGAAAGCAGGAATCTACGTCCCACATCAACCTGACCGTAGTAAATCGCATCCACCTCCTGGCCGGCCTTGAGGAATTCGCCCCCCTTCAAGACCTTTTCGATTCGCATTCGGACGACGCCGGTCGTCAGGTTTCGGGTGGCTTCGCTGTTCAAGCTGGACGCGATTGCGACGGCATCCATCGTCAACGACTGCTGGCGAATTGTCTGCTGAACCGATTCGCAGAATGGACACGCCACGCTGATTCCGATCGATCCCAGCAAGATGAAAACCGAGGCAAGCGCGATCGGGCGACGCGGGCGAGAAGCGTTGGACGCAGAATCCGAAACCGACGGCATGGCGGGTTTTCCGAAATGACGGGAAATGTCACTAAGTGGGACGCATCAATCATAGGTGGTAATTGGTGCCGGTGAGAAGTGACGAAACCGTTCTCCTGGAATTCCCGGTACGAACGGCTCAACCCATCCAGCACCGATTGCCGATACAACCGATGATTCGGGAGAGCCGCTTGCTCGCCCGCGATGACCGGAGTGCCCGTAAGCTCCGGTGATGAGAACTTGTTCGACCAATCACGCCGACCTGTCGAATTGAAGCGATTCGGTTCGGCAGCCCAGGGGGGAGAGTAGGGATGCTACGAAAGTTGATAATCGTTGCCGTGCTAGCGGCGACCGCATGGACCGCGGCGGGCGAAGCGTCGGCGGATCAGCGTGCGTTTGGACAGGCGTGGGGTGGTAGTTCCAGCACACGAGACTGGAATCGCTTCTATCACTATCCCTACGTCTACTATCCGCAGAACTTCTGGGGACAGGAGTACTACAAGAGCGCGGACAGTATGTACCACCGTTATCCGCCGGAAATGCGAATCCCTGTCTACAATAAGCGTTGGCACAACTACTATCCGTCGAACCGACGCTTCCACTCGGGCCATCACTTCATCCTAGACGTGTTCTAGGGAGAGTCGATAGCCGGTCTCGCAAATGCATGGCTGAGAGCACGAAGATTCGCCCGCTTAGCCGGCTGATTGATCAGTCGCTCTCACCGATTTGGGTCATTGGCCCCGATGACACGCTCGTGTTTCTATCGGCCGCTTGTGAGGACTGGTTGGGCGTCCGCGGTGACGCCTTGATCGGGAGGAAGTGCAAAGCCGGAACGAGTCTGTCTGATGACCCATTGGATTACTTGGCGGCTTCGCTTGCGCCGCCACCGGGATTTGAGGAAAAAAATATTGCCTCGCTTGAGGTGAGTCCATCGCTGCCGGGAAGCCACAAGCAAAAGTTCTCGTCACGACCGACTCGGTTTCTTTCGGTTGCATTGGAGGAAGGTCGGTTCGCCTTCGCCATCTCGGGCGAGTTCTCTGACGAAACGACCGAGGACCAGCGTGTTGCGTTGCAACTGCGTCAAGCACTTGATCGGTTAAGTGGATCGAGAGAGCAGCACGCGCAGTTGCTCGGTCTTGGTGTCTCACGGGCTTCGCGACGATTGCAGTCGCAGCTAAATATTCTGTCGAGTGTCCGAGCTGACTTTGTCGTGGATGCCGCACCAGGAATGGATGCCTCGCGGCTAGGCGGACTGCTTCATCAACGCTCGACGGCCGGTGAGCCCCTGGTGACGGTCGACGGTTCGTTGATGGACGCCGAACTGCTTGATGCGTCGCTAAGTAGCTTGTTCGCGCACCTTGACGATTCCGACAAGACGCTGGGGACGGTGATGTTGGATGCGTTCGACGAAATGCCCGGCGAAGCCCAGTCGCGACTGGTTGAGCATACGAAGCGATACGGAAGTCGGCTCCGCCTGATTGCCATTGTGGCTTCACGCGACAGTGCTGCGCCCACGCCGATCGATACCGTTTCAGTTCATCCCGCGCTCGAGGATCGGTTCAGTGCTTTGCGTGTGACGTTGACGCCTCTTTCCGGTCGCGTGGAGGATATTCCTCTCTTGGCAACCGCTGCGCTGGACCGACGGCGAGCGGCGGGAGAGTCCGTTGCCGATCGATTTTCAGAGGACGCAATTGACGCGTTGGTGATCTATCCATGGCCGAGGAACATTGAGGAACTTAACGAGGCCATTCGTCAGGCGGCGCGTCAGTGTCGTTCATCTGTCGTGCAGCGTGACGATCTTCCGCTCGCGATTCGTTCCTACCGACCGAATGCCGAGATACCGGCTGCGAAGTTGATGATTGACCTTGATGCGGAAGTGGCATCCTTCGAGCGGGGCCTGATTGATCGGACGCTCGAAACCGTTGATGGAAATCGGGCGGAGGCCGCGCGACGCCTCGGGATCTCACGAGCAAGGCTGCTGCGAAAGCTCGATGCGGAAGAAAACGAATGAGCTACCAAATCGTCCCCGTTTTGATCTGCGAACGTGGCACGCGTTGGCGTGATGCGGTGCGGAGGTTTTGGGGACCCTTTCAACACGCACCGACGACTGAGGCGATGCCGAGCCGGAGTGAGGTTCTGTTTCAAACCCACGCGATCAGTCTTAAGAAGATGCGTTCGGCGGTCGCCAGCTTTTCGACAACGAGCGTAGTGCTTTGGGAAGATGATGAGGACGCATTCTCGAGAATCGCCGAGACGGTTTTTCAGATCGCAGCGATGAATCGCGATGTCGTTCAGTCTTTGGGACAGTCTCGCGCTTTGGAATTGGCCACCCATCGACGTGCTTTGGTCTTTCAGGAACTGGGTGTCGAGATGGTTCTGCCTTCGCCCGAAACGTTGTCGATTTTCCGGTCGTCCCTGCAAACGACCGTCAACTCATCTCGGTAAACAAGTCGGCCCCTGCCAACCTGTAGCCGGCCTCTGTGAGGCCGGGAATCTGCTGTAGCTGGCCTCTGTGAGGTCGGTGTTTTGTGAGGTCACTGACCTCACCCACAGGTGCGGGTGGCCATGGTCCAGACCTGTAGCCAGGTTCTGCGAGCCCAGTCGCGGTCGCCAGCTCTAGGGCTCGTTCGAATGCTGTTCCAGCAGGTGCGTAAAGAAGACGGATTTGTCTTCGGCGTAGCGTTCCGGATCTCCCTCGCCCTGTTTCCAGCGGGCGACTTTCATTTCTTCAAACCGGATGGAAAGTTCGCGATCACTTCGAAGACAATCTCGAATCAGCACCGATGTGCGGCAAAAGGGGCTGTCGCGATAGGAAAGAAAGACGCGATGTGTCGGAGAACCACTGCGAGGCTTTTCCAGCGCGATTGTCTCGGCGGCCCACATGGGTGGAGTCATTCTTCGAAAATTCAACCCTTCGATCAGCGCCGCAGATTCTGCCAGGGCTTGATCTCGTTCATCATCATTCTCGACCGTTGCGATCACATCCAAGACCGGGCGGGCGATCATGCCATCGATAGCCGTGCTGCCGATATGTTGCAGATCCGTAACCCAACCCAAACAGCACTGCAGAACGCTGCTCCTGGTCTGCTCGAATTCCTGTCGCCAACGAGGATCGTAGTGCATCAGCCGGACGATTTCGCTCATCAACTCCATCCATCAAAAAAGAAAGCGAGCCCCCGTCCACGGAGACTCGCTAATGATGTTGCCCGAGCGTCAACCTCAAGACTACTTGCTGCTCAACAAGGAAAGCTTGTGCTGGCGAAGTTGCTTCCTTACCGATTCGACATAAGCGGCATCGGCAGGGCTTAGTCGCCCATTGGGTACGGTGCAGGTCCGGCCATTGGTTTTCAACAGACGAACGTAGTCCGCGTGAATTTCGATCAAGCGGCCTTCGGTGCTGAACTGCCCACTGTCGTCGATCCAGACTCGCATGGAAAGCGATTGCATCGGATCGGCAACTGCAGCCGGTCGAACGGAAACGACTTGAACGGTCGCGGTTGGCTCGGCGGTCGGCGCGGCTCCAAAAAGATCGTCAATCGAATCTTCGAGTTCGTCGCCTGCAGGAGCATCGGAATCGGTTGGGTCACCGAACAAGTCATCCAAGCCGCCGTCGTCCGCAGGTGCGTCGGCAGGAGCCGGATCGCCGAAGAGATCATCCATGTCGGCATCGCCGGCGGGCGGATCTGCAGCGGGTGCGGGGTCTCCAAAGAGGTCATCCATCGCGCCGGCGTCGGAAGCTGGAGCCGCGTCAGCAGGTTTTTCTGCAGCGTCACCGAACAAGTCGCCGAAAGCATCGTCGCCCATTTCCGGAGCTGCATCGGAAGAGGGAGCGTCGGCGGGTGCCGGATCGCCGAACAAGTCATCCATGGGAGCTGCGTCCGCTGCCGGAGCATCCGCCGCGGCGGGTGCGGGATCACCAAAGAGGTCGTCCATCGCAGGAGCGTCACCCGCCGGAGCCGCATCGGCTGCCGGGGGATCGGCCACTGGGGGATCCGCAGCAGGCGACGGATCGCCGAAGAGGTCATCCATTTCCGGTACCGCATCGTCTGCCGGCGGGTCCGTGTTGGGAGTTTCTGCCGGGGCCGGATCGCCCTCGCGTGCCGCTGGCGGATCGGTTGGTCCAGATTCCTCGCCGAACAGGTCGGTCATCGACGGCTCGTCTGCGGGTGCCGCATCGGTCGGTGCGGCGTCATCCGCAGGTGGTGCGTCGAAAGGATTGGGCTCATCCGCCGCTGGTGCTGTTTCGGCAGCGTCATCTGCCGCATCCGCAGCGGGAGTTTCGGTCTCCGCTGGTGGCTCCGGCGGTGCGTTTTCGCTGTCGGGTGTTGCATCCGTTTCGGCGGACATCGGTGGAGCATCCTCCATCATCTCCGCCGGCATCGGATCGGCCATGACTTCGTCGCTCATCATCGGCGCTGATTCAATCACCGAGCCCATCGGGATCGTGCCAATCGGAATTTCCGTTCCGCAGCCGCCGCATGGATCAACGGGTGGGCAGCTCACAGGGGCACAGCTCACCGGTGGGCAACACGGGGCGGGCTCGACAACACAAACCGGCTCGGGAACACAGGAAACTTCGCAGGACTGTGGAGGGCAGGTCGTGGCGCAAGCATCCGTGGACTTGCATCGCAGACGCTTGAACAATCCACCAGCCGCCGCCGGGCCGACACCCAACGCAACTGAGAGGCTGGCGACGGTGGCCCAGCGGAAACCGTTTCGGACCGTGCGATTCATTGGGAAGGCTCCTCGGCGGGACGACTGATTCTTGATTTTAACGAATGTCGTAAAGAGTAATCCGCGCGAGACCTGCGAAGGACCAAAACTCGCATTGAGATGGAAAATCCGACGAATTTCGACTCCAATGAAGGGGTTGAGCCCACCAGATTTGCCTCCGCCACGGCACGTAAGTTGAGACGACCAGAGATCGGCCACTGATGTTTCGATTAGTCCAAGGCCTCTTTTCCTCGATGAGCTTGGAGCGAAAGTGCCTGCTCTTCTTCGGGTCCGCGTTCACGGTGCTCATGTGCGGTGCGTTCTTGGTCGTGCAGACGCTGGGGAATCGACTCGTGCAGCGAACGACGCAGCAGCGTGCTCGCGACCTCGCCGACTGGAATTTTTTCCTACTGCACTATCAATCGCATTGGCTGGAGACCGCACCCAGCGGATTGGCCGAGTCGAATGTCGAGATACTCGACGAGCTGCGCAGGGAGTTACTGCCCGGGAACATCGAATTTGACATCTTGGGGCTCAACGACGCGGCCACATTCACCGATCTGCCGCTCAAGGTTTCCGAAGATCCCGAGGAGCGGGCGAGGCTGGAGGCACTTGAGCCGCAATTCCGCCAGCAACTTGCGTTACGGATTGAAGAGCAGCGGCCGGATGTTTCCAAGTCCATCGATCTGGGCGAAAACGAATCGATGAGCATGATCGGGCTGGGCACGCTGCCCGTCCATCAGCAGGTCGGCCCCGTCGATGGACGATACATCTACTACCGACCGAT
>JBCCOI010000267.1:0-9541 GCA_039025515.1 Planctomycetota bacterium | reverse complement strand
TTGCAAGCCGCTGCGAAGGTCGGGACGACGTCAAGTCTGGAAGGTGCTTCGTGATGTGCGAAAACATCTGCGGGCGGCCGACCTGATGACGTTTGAGGACACGGTTCATCACGCCAAAGAATTTGCGTTGAGCGGGAAGGTGTCGAGGTATCGACATGTCCTGGTCGACGAAGCGCAAGATTTCTCCCTAGAAGCCCTTCGGCTGATTTGTGCGATTTCGATGACCGACCGGTGCGAACAGGACCCCGAACAGTTTGGTGACCCATTGTGTTTGGCCGGCGATGGACATCAGCGAATCTATCGGGTGAAGATTCCGGTCAGCCGTGCGGGCATCGACTTCCGCGGGCGTTCGCGTCGCTTGAAGGTCAACTACCGAACCAGCGAACAGATTCGCCGCTTCGCCGGTGGTTTGTTGCGAGGACTGTCGATTGATGATTTGGATGGAAGCGAAACCAACACCCAGGGCGACCACAGTGTGTTTCAGGGTCCAGATCCGATTCGCGAGGGGGTAATCGACGAATTGCGAAGACGCTCGATCGCGACGCATCGGTTGCGTCCTCGACACATCGACCCTGGTGCAAGCGAGCCGGGAGTTCGAATCGCGACAATGCCGCGTATCAAGGGCTTGGAGTACCGAGCGGTGGCGATGCTGGGCTCCGGCGACGGCGATCCGCTTTCCAATCCCGAATCCGCCTCCGTGCGAGACCGCTGCACCCTATACGTGGCGGCTACGAGGGCCCGTGAACAACTGTTTGTTTCCCTGTCGTCGGTTTTCTCTGATTCGCGTCGATTCAACGCTTTACCAAGTTGAGCCATGAAGTGGCCATTGATAGTCTTTTGGGTCGGTTCGGTTTTGGGAATGGGAGCCAGAAGTTCGATGACAAGACAGTAAACCGACAAGACAAACAGCTTTCCAAGAAGGAATGGCTCGAGGTTAAACAACTTCTTGAAAAGCTCCCTGATGGAGACACGCGAGCCGCTTTCGAAGATTGGATCAAAAAGACGGGAGTCACCAGGTCGGTACTCGAAAAGCTTCATGATTTGGCTAAGGATCGGAAACGGTCAGTTCAATCGCTTCGTTGAAGATGACTTGTCGCTCCAAGTCTTCGAACCAAGGTGTTCTTGGGTCTCGCCGATCGGGAAGCTGTTCGACGCCTTCGCGGTACTCGCGCAGTGCTTTTGTCGCGGCCGCGGTGTCTCCGGTGTGATGATACGCAACGGCCAGTGCCGCGTCAGCGATCAAGCTGCCGGGCCGGCGTTCGTTCTTGGCCTCGCGTAGCCGCCGGATCGCCTTGGAGTGGTCGCCCGCACGCAGGTGGGCCATCCCAGCGATCAGCAATGCAAGCGTGCGTGGAGCGGGCCGTGCCGCGGGGGAGAAGGCAGGGTCAAACGGATCGGGGCGTCGTCGCGAGTCTGGTCCTCGGGCAACTGGCCCCATCGGGCCGCGCTGCGTTGGACGCTCAAGGCGTTGTTCGGCGACGGCGGCGAAGATTCGATACTGCTCCGTCGTCAGCTGACCTTTTCGAGTCACACCGTTGCGGATCGCTTCAAGTGGAAAGTTCAGTTCCGCCGCATCTTGCACCGATGTCGGCATCCGCTTGCCATACAGTTCGTAGAAACGATCGACATCGGTTTCCTGTCCGTACAGCGTCAGCAGTGCCGGCACGCCCCACCACTGCGGCGTGTCGACGGGGGCATTCAACTGCAGTGCCTTGGCTAAGTCCGCCGCCGCCGCGGTAAATTGATTCTGGCTGACAAGGAATTGAGCACGACTAACCCACGGCAGGTAGTAGTCCGGTTGTTGTTCGACGGCTCGGTCAAATTGAACTCGTGCGGCATCGCCTTGTCCGGTCGCGGCGAGCAATTGGGCGCCCGCGATCAGGTCATTGGCATTGGTGACGCGATCGGCAAACCGTTCGATTTGGCGAACAAGTTGCTCGTTCGCATCACGTTCCCGAATCGCCACGTTCATTTGCCACAGGCTCGCGGCCAGACCGGCGGCGAGGCTGACAAGAACCAACCCAAATGTTGTCAGCACGATGCGATGTCGTCGCACAAATTTTCTGCCGCGGTAAAGCAAGCTTGGGGGTCGGGCTTCGATCGGGTCTTGATCGAGGTATCGTCTCAAGTCGGCGGCCAAGTCCGCCGGCGAGTCGTATCGCCGGTTGCGGTCTTTTTCCAAGGCCTTCATGACGATCCAGTCCAAATCGCCACGAAGCGAGGTCGTCAATTTGGTTGGGATTGCGCGCCGCATCTGCGAAACCGTTGTCGCTCGATCGCCCAGCGTGCTGAATCGTTTGCTGGGTGAAGGCGGCTGTTCTTCGCGAATGATCCGACGCATTTCGTCCAAGCCCGCTGAATCCAATCGCTCGCGATCAAACGGCGTCACACCGGTCAGCAATTCGTACAACATCACACCGAGCGCATAGACATCACTGCGAGTGTCGACGTCCAAGCCGCTCATTTCGGCCTGTTCGGGACTCATGTACAGTGGCGTTCCGATCAATGCAAAGAACCGCGTATAAATCGTCTGGTCACCCAGTTTTTGCCCGACAGCTTTGGCCACACCGAAGTCGATCACTTTGACCACGGCGCGATCGTCATGCAGCGTGACCATCACGTTGGACGGTTTCAAATCGCGGTGAATGACGGCCTTTTGATGCGCGTGCTGAACGGCCGAGCAAACATCGACGAAGAGCTCGACCCGGTTTCGGATGGACATTTCCTGAGCGTCGCAAAAGTCTGTGATGGGCAGGCCGCGGACCAATTCCATAACGAAGTAGGGCCGTCCGTCCGAGGTCACGCCGGCATCAAAGATCTTGGCGATGTTGGGATGATCCATCATCGCGACGGCTTGACGTTCGGCTTCAAACCTTGCGATCACCTCTTTGGTGCCCATCCCTGGCTTGACGATCTTCAACGCGACGTGGCGACGGACAGGCTGGTCTTGATTGGCAACAAAAACGAATCCAAAACCACCCTCGCCGATCTTCTCCATGATCGTGTACTGATCGATTTGATCGCCGATCCATTCGTCTTCAACTTTCGGTGTCACCAACGTCGACTGCAGGCCGACGGGTGGCTGCTCCAAAAAGCCATCCTCCGAGTCACTCGCTCGCAACAATTCGTCGACTCGTCGTCGCAGGTCCGAGTCCTTTCCGCACGCATCCGTCAAGAATTGGTCGCGGCGGCCTTCGTCGTCGATTTCGACGGCCTCAAGAAACACGGTCCGTTCGGTGGATGAATTCATGACGGGTTTTGCATCTCCCGTTGCAACCACGCTTTGGCGTACGTCCAGTTTCGCTTGACGGTCCGCGACGAGCATCCAAGCATCTCCGCGGTTTGGTCGATGGTCAGTCCCGCGAAGTATCGAAGCTGAACCATTTGTGCGAGTTTCGGATCGGCCGACGCTAATTTGGTCAACGCATCGTCGAGTTCCAGCAAAGTTTGGTCATCCTCGGGGCAAGCCACCGCGTCACCGGGCTGAAGCGGCTCGCGGATGCGATCGCCACCGCGTTTTTCGGCACTTCGTCTTCGTGCCGATTCGATCAAAATCCGACGCATTGCTTCGGCCGCCGCGGCAAAGAAGTGAGCACGGCTGTCCCATGATCCCGCATCGTCACCGCCGATCAGTCGCAAAAACGCCTCATGAACCAACGCGGTGGGTTGCAACGTGTGCGACGCCTTTTCGCGGTGCATTTTTTGGCTCGCCATCTGACGAAGCTCTTCATACACCAAAGGTAAAAGTTCTTCGGTCGCGGACGAATCGCCCGCTTCGATCGCTGCGAGAACGCAGGTGATGTTGGGATTCGTCAAAGCAATCGGTTCGGCGCGAGTGTGAGTGGGATGTGGGTACAGATAAGCCGTTTTTCAGAAAAATCTCGTCCATATTCTTGCGGAAACCTACTGGAGCCATGCGCAAACTTACCGGCAAAGGGGCCAGATAATTGGCAATTGTGGTCAAAAATTTTGCTGGCCCAATCTGCTCGATCATGACGCATGAGTCCATGGAGTCCGAATCCCTTTCTCTTGGAGCATCCGTCCGATGCCGCGAAAACGCACTCTGCTGGCCTGCCTGATCGGAGCCGCCTGCTGTGGCGGCTTTGCAATCGTCTTAGCTCAACCGCCCCGCGACCGCGAGGAAGTTCGCCTGCTGGAACAGTTCGACGCTGACGAAAACGGTTGGCTTAATCGGGACGAACGAAGCGCGGCGAAAGCCAAACTGAATTCGGGTATCGGAGGCGTTCTTGATGTTCGGGGCTTTGCTCGGCGACTAGCCCACGGCGGCCCTTCTATGCCCCAGCCAAGCCGAGGCAAGACGATTGAAAAGGGTTCCGTCAAGCCTTCCAACGCAGACCTCTGTGACACCAGCGTGCTGCGAACGGTCTTCATCGACTTTGAAAACGACGACTGGGAATCCGAACTGGAAACCTTTCACAACACCGATGTCGAAGTGGCCGCCACGCTGACGGTCGACGGTGAATCGTATCCGAATTGCGGCATTCGGTTTCGCGGAGCATCTTCGTACGGACACGTTTCCGCCGGTCACAAACGTTCGCTAAACGTGTCCGTGGACATGGTCGACAGCGACCAGAACATCAAGGGTTATAGAACGCTCAACCTGCTCAACGGGCATGGTGACGACACATTGATGAGCACCGTTTTGTATTCGCACATCGCGCGGCAATACATTCCTGCCCCCAAAGCCAACTTTGTTCGCGTGGTGATCAATGGAGAAGACTGGGGCATCTACACGAACGCGGAGCAATTCAACAAAGACTTTTTGGAGGCCAACTACGGCACCAGAAAGGGCGCGCGATGGAAGGTCCACGGATCGCCGCGTGGCGGTGGCGGATTGGACTATCGCGGTGAAGACATCAAGCGATATTCGCAACCCTACGAACAGAAGTCGGGCGGTGAGAAAGCGACCAAGAAACTGGTTGAGTTGTGCCGCATCTTGGAGCGAACACCGGCGGAGGACTTGCCGGCCAAACTCGAACCGATCTGTGACGTCGACGGGCTGCTCTGGTTCCTCGCTTTGGACGTTGGCTTGATGAACGGCGACGGCTACTGGGTGCGGGCCAGTGACTACAGCATTTACTTGGACGAAGAGGACACGTTCCACTTCATCCCACACGACATGAACGAAGCGTTCCGACCGGCTCATGGCGGCGGCCCGGGATTCGGCGGTCCAGGACGTCGCGGGCCGGAACGTCGTGGTCCGGAACGTCGTGGTCCGGGACATGGTGGTCCGGGACATGGCAGTCCGGGATTTGGAGGCCTGTTTGGTGGCGGAGGTCCAGGACATGGCGGTCGTGGTGGCCCCGGCGGTCGTGGTGGCCCCGGTGGACATGGCGACCGCGGAGAACGGGGTGGACATGGACCACGCGGTGGACGTGGAGGACACGAGGGACGTCCCGAAGGTGGACCACCTCCTGGACCCCCTGCGGAAATTGCCGGAGGGCCAACCGAACTCGATCCGATGGTCGCGATGAACCATCCGGACAAACCGCTTCGCAGCAAGGTATTGGCCGTGCCAAAGTATCGCGATCAATACCTCCGCAACCTGCGAACACTGGCCAGCGAATCACTCGATTGGGACAAACTGTCGGTTCTGGTCAAGCAGCAAAGAGAGTTGATTGGTGAAGTCTTCCAAGCGGAAACTCACAAACTTGGTTCCTATGAAAAATTCGCTCGGTTGACGGCGACCGAAGGCGATGCAAAGGCATCGAGCGAAGTTGCCGGTCGGCCACATGGTCAGATTCCACTGCAGCAATTCGTTCAAGGACGAAGCAAGTTCCTGATGGACTACGAATTGCCTGAAAGCGAGACGCAGCAATGAATGAAAATCTGGAATTTCGAGCTTCAAGCGGCGGCACTTCTCGCCCGAAACTCAAACGCATCGAATTAAAATTTCGACTCAATCACTCGATCGCCAAGGATGTCCGCGCATGGGCTCGTGATCACCTGGGCGTCGACGAGTGCTGTCGTGACGACGATACATACCGGATCAACAGCCTGTATTTGGATACGCCCGATCGGGACATGTTTTATCGGACCGGAAAAGTCGGTCGCACCAAGCACCGGCTGCGTCGCTACGGCAACGAATCGACGCTTTGGCTGGAAACCAAACGCAAGAAAAAGAGGGTCGTCCAGAAAAGTCGGACAGCGGTTTTCGACCATGACTTTATGCCCACACGAATCGGCACGATGGATGCTACGTGGTGCGGCGATTGGTTCATCAACCGAATCATCGAGCGTCAAATGCAACCGGCCGTGCAGGTCGCATACAGACGCTTCGCGCGCACTTGTTTTGCGGATGGTCACCGCCTGCGACTGACGATTGACGATGCCATGTGTGCGCGTCGGCCTCTCGGGTGGCAAGTGTTCGGCGAATCCGAGTGCCAGCGACAACGCGGGCTGCAATTCGGACAGCACGAGGTGCTCGAACTGAAATTCGACAAAGCGATGCCGCCATTATTCAAGGAGCTGCTGCGTACATTTGAGTTACCCGCCACTTCATTTTCCAAGTATCGCACTGCGGTCAGCAAATTGATGGACGAAGCATCCGCTTCGATATCGGTTTCCGAGCGCGAACCATCATCGTGCCGGTACGCCAATGTCCGAGTGGCTTGATCGACTGTCGTCAAACGGCGTTGACCTCAGTCCCCTTGACCCGTCGCTGACCGTGCTTCTATCGCGTCTGGTTTTGGCGTGGCTCTGCGGAATCGGCGTCGCTTGGATCGCTCGTCGCAATCGGCCCCGTGCCGAACCGGACACGCTGCCGGTTACGTTGATCCTGATGAGCATCTTGATCGCGATGGCGACGCAGATCATCGGCGACAACATTGCCCGCGCGTTCAGCCTGGTCGGTGCGCTTTCGATCGTGCGTTTTCGCACGGCCGTCCGGGAAACCCGCGACGTCGCTTTTGTGTTGGCCGCGGTGGTGGTCGGAATGGCGGTCGGGGCCGGCCAATATTGGGTGTCCGGTCTGGGGATCGTCGTCGTTGGGCTGGCGACCTTCCTTGCCCGCGGCGGTCAAAATCCAATCGAAGCGTTGGAGGGATCGAGCGATCCCACGAATCCGTCGTGGCGAGTTACCTTGCAGGTCGGTTTGAGCCAGGTGGGCGGCTGGGAATCGGAGTTCCAAAAGTTTTGTGACGATCATCGCTTGGTTTCCGCTGAAACCACACGTCGAGGATCCAGCTTGAGCTTCGTCTATCGAGTTTCGCCTTCACCCGATTCCAAACAGGTCGACCTGATTGCCGCCCTACACGCTGTCCCCGCTGTCGAATCCGTCCACGCCAAAGTTTTGTAAAGGCAACGCGGTCATTTTCCCGGCATCGAAGTCGATTTAAATCGCAAGCCTGGTCGATTCGGCTGGTGTCGGGGACGTGGTGTCGGGGACGGGACCCAACTGGGCGAAAGAGCTCTTTCGGGTAGCCCATGCTCCAATGCGCTTCGATGCCTTATTGAAGCAACCTCGCGGGATTGGTCCGCAACTGCAAGCAAATCCCTTTTTGCGTCGCCGCACGGGCTCAAGAATTTACATTGCTGCCCGAATCCATTGGTGCCCGTTGCAATTTTGTTGAAGGTGGACGGAAAGGCAGCAGTCGACCGGATTCATTTCCCGCATTCAATGGTTGATTTCGGTCGCATAAGTTGCAATGGGAGTTACATCGCGAATGTGACGGTTGAGTTCGATTATTGCTTCGCCCAAGCCCGGTCGTGGCGTTAAGCCGTCTGCAAAAAGCCCCTGTTTGAGCCCTCCTGATTTGTTGAAGGCGCCTGTTGAGTCGACGGGATTGCACCAAAACGCTCCGACGATGTAGGGCGTCTCTAGTGCGGCACGGATGTACTTGGCATATTCGACGCCGGCCGCTCGTGCATCTTCCTGTAACTGCCAGCCACGAATCGATTTGTCGCCATCCTTAAACCGAATCGCGAAATCGCAAATCAGAATCGGCTTTCGTGTCAGCTCATGAAGTTGTTGATATTTCGCCTTGGGAAATCCGGGTTGGAAATTCGGTTGGATCGCGATCGCGTCAACCCACGGCAGCATTTCCTCCAATACTTCGGGGACGATCGTGTTGAAGGCAAATCGGTCGCCAAAAATCAGGTGGTCGGGATCATGTTTTTGGTTTGCCTCCCCCATGACACGGAAGTACTCGCGGGCAATGACTCGGAGGAATGCAGTGTCTCGTGCTTTGGTGTCATCATCTATCCAAGTCGTTGAGAACTTCGCGTACGCTTTGTGCCCCGGTGCATCGGCTGGAAGATCACGCATAAAGTCCACCCAGTTTTCTCCGACGGGATTTTTCAGAGGCCAGGCCGCGAGATCCGTCCAGTAGTAGCCAATCAGGTTGGGGTTGTCGCGGTTCTGGAGACAGGTTTGCTTGACCTGTGCGGTCAGCTTCTGCTGCTCTCGCGAATCAAAGATGTCGATGAAACGAAAGCCGCCCCCTTTGCCGCGATATGTCGAGATGGGGACATAGTTGCGACCTTCCACGTAAGGCATGTCATTCTTGAGTTCCGCAGGACACCCGTATCCGTAGGCGTTGAAGCCAAGACTCTTGCAGGCCTTGGAGAGCACGTCGTACCGGTCACTAAGATTCCGATTGCCAGAGTGAGTAATCCCATGAGGAAAAAACGGTTTTCCCTCGGGCGTTGTCAGCCATGTGCGGCCGTCGATTTCCGTCAGGCCAATAACGGACGGTTCAGTCGCGGGTGAGTGGGTGATTTCAGTCTGCTGATCTTCATCCAGTTTCAGTTCAATGACATCGTCGCCCACTGAAACGGCGTAATCGCCTTTGAAACCTCGAAGACTTACTCTGCCATTCGCATCCGTCGTGAGTGTTTCATCGGTCCACCAGCGTTGCTTCATCAGGTGCATCCACACCTTGCCACGAAGTCTCAAGCGACCGTCAGAGTCCAGGATCGCTCGGCCCGCGGCTTGACCGCCTCCACGAGGCAATACGGTCCACGCGTAGATTCCGTTGACCAAGCGATGGCTGAACAAAACCGTCATCACACGCTCCGTCATTGCGGCCTTCTCCAGTTCACTACCGATCGAGTCCTTCATCTCAAATTCCGTCGCCGCGATGGGCAGATTGAACTTCTCGAAGTACTGAAGCCGCCGGTAGATTGTCTCGGGCGGAGTTTGATTGCCGAATCGACTTTGGAAACCGATCGCAGAGATAGGGGCATCGTTCTCGAGCAGAAACCGGACTTCACTCACGAACTGTCTCATCCTGTCAGTAACGTCACCTTCGCCGGGATCCGAGATGACTTTGTTTTCGTTCAGGTAGAGCAACGCGTCGCGATCGAGCGTGTTCTGCTTCGCGATTTTGAACCAGTCGGCGATCACATTATGTCCGATGAGGTCCTGAACGATGTGGTTGTTTCGGGTTTCGTTGATGACATCCCACTCGTAGACGGGCCATTGCTGAGCGGAGTCCTCGATCATCTTCTTGCAAACATCACGAACCTTTTGCTGTTCTGCCGCTGTTAGCTTGTCCCGCGGAACACCTTTGGCCGTACT
>JBCCOI010000266.1:0-9610 GCA_039025515.1 Planctomycetota bacterium | reverse complement strand
GCATGATCATGAATTCGGTCCAGGAATCGACAAACTCACGCTCGAGTCAGATTCTCCGCTGAAGCCCCGTAGCGATGGGAAGTACAACGTCCCGATGCCGGGCTTGGTAAAGAAGCGCGAGTACTTGTAGGGAGACACTAAGGAACAGCAAATGTTTAAGTGGCGCGGTTGGTTGTGGACGACGAAATGAGTTCGGAGGCATGGGGACTCGTTGCCTCCTGTTGATTATCCACAAGTGATAGCCCAGCGGGCGACAGATTCTTGCCGGTGTGCGTAAGCCACCGGTTGACGATGCCCTCTGATGATTGGCCGTTCCTAAGCTAAGAAATCGCCTTGTACTTTCAAATCGCCTTTTAGCACTCGGAGGGGCGAATGTCCAAGCCTGAACCGAAATCCAATCGTCGTCGATTCACCGCAGCGCTCGCCGCAGGGACGGCAACGTCGCTTGCCAGAGGTTCCGCCGCTGCAGAAGCCGGTGATCGAGTACGGCTCGGTGTGATCGGTACCGCGAATCGCGGAGGTCAACTGATCAAAGCATTTCTTCCGCATGAAGACTGCGAGATCGTTGCGCTTTGCGATGTCGATTCGATGGCTCTCGAAAAAGCCGCGTCCAAAGTCAAAGGAGCGGAAACGTATCGTGATTTTCGAAAGGTCATCGATCGTTCCGATGTCGATGCGATTGTGATCGCGACGCCCGATCACTGGCATGCGTTGCAAACGATTCTTGCTTGCGAGGCCGGCAAAGATGTCTACGTCGAAAAGCCACTCTCGATCACGGTCCGCGAAGGCCGTGCGATGGTTGAAGCGGCACGGCGGAATCAAAGGGTCGTCCAGGTCGGTACTCACAGACGCAGCAGCGTGCTCTACCGAGAGTTAGCGCCCCAGGTTCAAGCCGGACGAATCGGAAAGGTGTGTGTGTCGCGAGCTTTCCGAACCAGCAATATGTTTCCCGGGGGCATCGGCCGCTTGCCGACATCTCCCGCTCCGGAAACTTTGGATTGGGACATGTGGCTCGGGCCACGACCGGCGAGGGAGTACCAGGACAACATCGCGCCGTACAAATTTCGTTGGTGGCAGCAGTATTCGTCACAGATGGGAAACTGGGGCGTGCACTACCTGGACGCCATTCGTTGGTGCACCGGCGATGTCGCCCCTTCAAGTGTTTGTGCGATGGGCGGAATCTTCGCGGTCGATGATGACCGAACCATTCCCGATACGCTGCAAGTCACCTTTGAATTCGACTCGGGCCGATTGGCGATCTTCGGCCAGTACGAAACTTCGGGGCGTCCGGGCCTTCCGCAGGGAGAGATCGAACTGCGTGGGACGGATGGGACTTGTTACGTCACAGAGCGGGAATACGAGATCATTCCCGAAACGGGAGGACAATTTGCGAAACGCGGACCTCGAATGAAACCCGAGAAGAAGGAAATCGATGGCGGCAATGCAAGGTTGACTCAGGATCACGCGCGGAACTTTCTCGATTGCGTTAAAACGCGCGAAGAGCCAAACGCGGACGTGGAGATCGGACATCGAAGCACGACGATGAGCCTGATTGCCAATATCTCCCTGTCAGTCGGACGCCGTCTCGAGTGGAATGCAGCACAAGAGCGTTTCGTTGACGATGCTGAGGCAAACGATCTTCTGCACTACGAATACCGTGATCCTTGGGCCGGCGTCGCCCCTGAACTGTAAGATTCGGTCTTGCTGGCGGAGCGCGCCCTCTGGTACCGACAAGAGCTCGCGTGGAGCGAATCCACCACAACGGGCTTATCAACTGCGACGGGCGGCTGAATGTCGATTCGATACTACGCCAGCTGTTTATGGCCGGGATTACCGGAACTGTGGTGGCGCGGACGTCTCTCTGGTCTTCCACTCGCGATTGGATTTGCGTTCGGTTTCAACAGCTTGCTCGTTCTGCGGCATTTGCTGCCATCCTGGCTAAATCCCTCGTTGGTTTCCGCCGGCTGGTGGCTCGGCATTGTTTTTTGGTTGGTTTGCGTCGTTCGCCAAATACGCGAGTTGCCGGGGTTGATAGCACCTCGCTCGGTGGTGGACGAGCCGGACGTCTTTCCGGAAGCCAATCAGGCGTATTTGCGCGGTGATTGGAAACTGGCCGAGAAACATCTCCTCAAGGTTTTAGGGATCGAACCCCGAGACCCGCCAGCTCTTCTGCTGCTCGCTGGCGTTTATCGGCACACCGATCGGCCAAAAAATGCGGAAGTTCTTTTGGCGGAAATGTGTCGTTTAGAGTCGTGTGATCATTGGCAAATCGAAATGGATGCCGAAATGCAACGGATCCAGCGTCAGCTAACCGCGGATCTTTCAACCGCAGAAAATGAATCCGAAGCGTCTCCCTCCGATGCTGCCGAATTGACAGCGGCGTAGCCTATTAAACAAGCAAACGTCATCCGGTTGAAGATTGAGGACGGGCGGTTTCGCAGCGAACTCCCATCCCAGATGATTCGCAAAACCGATAGAATCCAAGTGAGCCGGGTGATCACCGGTGTCCGTTCACAGATGGAACGAGGTTCTGACGCCCGGTTGCGATTTTCGCGAAGAATGGCGTACGGTTTGCAAATATGCATTTCGAGAAGAACATCGACGAATGAATCGCCAAGTTGGCAGCCCAACTGTCAGGTTTGGAGTCTGTTCTGAGTGAATTACCCCTCACGCACTTGTCCGTCACGGAGGAAAGTTCGATGAGGGACTACCCACCGGGTTAAACGAGATCCTAAATGTACGAACGATTTACTGACCGCGCCCGAAAGGTGATGCAACTCGCCAATCAGGAAGCGCAGCGATTCAACCACGAATACATCGGCACCGAGCACATTTTGTTGGGCTTGGTCAAGGAAGGCAGCGGCGTCGCCGCGAACGTTCTGAAAAACTTGGACGTCGATCTTCGCAAGATTCGGCTCGAAGTTGAGAAGCTGGTCCAAAGCGGTCCCGAAATGGTGACCGTCGGCAAGCTTCCGCAGACGCCTCGGGCGAAGAAAGTGATCGAGTACTCGATGGAAGAAGCGCGAAATCTCAATCACAGTTACGTCGGCACCGAGCACATTCTTCTTGGACTGCTGAGAGAGCAAGAAGGCGTCGCAGCACAAGTGCTGATGAATCTCGGCTTGAAGCTTGAGGACGTTCGCGAGGAAGTTCTCAACCTTCTCGGGCATGGGCTCGAAGGCGCTGAGGTTGGAGAGCGTGGCGGACGCGGTAGCGAAGAAGGAAACGCCAGCAGCTCGTCGTCGAAAGGCGGAAAAAGTAAGACTCCGGCCCTGGACAGCTTCGGCCGTGATCTCACCGAGTTGGCACGCAAAGGCGAACTCGATCCAGTGATTGGCCGCTCGACAGAAATCGAGCGAGCCATTCAGATCCTTTGTCGCCGTACCAAGAACAACCCTGTACTGCTGGGCGAAGCTGGTGTCGGGAAGACAGCAATCGTCGAGGGATTTGCTCAAAAGGTGATCGGCGGAGAGGTTCCCGAAATCCTTGCCGACAAGCGAATTGTTGTACTCGACCTCGCGATGATGGTCGCCGGAACGAAGTATCGCGGTCAATTCGAAGAACGAATCAAAGCCGTGATGACCGAAGTTCGTCGGGTGAAGAACACGATCCTGTTTATCGACGAGCTCCACACGCTTGTGGGTGCCGGGGGTGCCGAAGGCGCGATCGATGCTGCGAACGTTCTGAAGCCGGCGCTGGCTCGTGGCGAGATTCAGTGCATCGGTGCGACGACGCTCGACGAATATCGAAAGTACATCGAAAAGGACAACGCCCTTGCGCGACGATTCCAGGAAATCATCGTTGAGCCAACAGCGAAGCCCGAAACGATCGAGATCTTGAAGGGACTTCGAGAACGGTACGAAGAGCATCACCGAGTTCAGATCACCGACGACGCTGTCGTTGCGGCTGTCGAGATGAGCGAACGCTACATCACGGCACGTTGCCTACCCGATAAGGCGATCGACGTCATCGATGAGGCTGGTGCGCGGATTCGACTTCGCACGATGACGCGTCCACCAGACTTGAAGGAGATCGACGAGGAAGTCGAGCAGCTGAATAAGGACAAGGAAGACGCGGTCGCAAACCAGGACTTCGAGAAAGCGGCAAGCTTGCGCGATCAAGCCGAGAAACTTCGCAAAAAGAAGGATCAAATCACGCAGGAGTGGCGTGAGAAGAGTCAACAAACCGACGGCGTCGTCGATGAAGAAGTCATCGCCGAAGTCGTCAGCAAGATGACCGGGATTCCGTTGACGCGGTTGTCGACCGAGGACAGCCTCCGTCTGATGAAGATGGAAGAAGAGCTCCACAAGCGAGTCGTCAGCCAGGATTTGGCGGTGACCGCAGTTGCCAAGGCAGTTCGCCGCAGCCGCAGTGGTTTGAAAGATCCACGACGCCCAACGGGTTCGTTTATCTTTGCCGGGCCGACTGGCGTCGGAAAGACGTTGCTTGCCAAAGCACTCGCCGAATACATGTTCGGCGACAGTGACGCACTCGTTCATATTGACATGAGCGAGTACATGGAGAAGCACAACGTGAGTCGACTCATCGGGGCGCCTCCCGGGTTCGTCGGCTACGAAGAAGGGGGCCAGCTCACCGAGAAGATTCGTCGCCGTCCGTACGCCGTCGTTCTCTTTGACGAAATCGAGAAGGCTCACCCCGACGTCTTCAATATGATGTTGCAGGTGATGGAAGAAGGTCGATTGACGGACTCCTTCGGTCGAAACGTCGACTTCCGAAATACGATCTTGATCATGACGACGAACGCGGGGGCGGAAGCGATTAAGAACGAGTCCGCTTTCGGATTCCAAAAGACGGACAGTGACGCGAGTTATGACTCGATGAAAACTCGGGTGATGGAACAGATTGAGCGTGTTTTCCGTCCGGAGTTTTTGAACCGTTTGGATGATACGATCATCTTCCGACACCTGACCCGTGAGGACTTGAAGCAAGTGATCGACTTCGAACTTTCGAAAGTCCGCGAACGCTTAGTCGATCGAGGGCTGACGCTTGAGCTTCGAGATGAAGCGAAGGAATTCTTGATTCGGCGTGGCACCGACCTCGACTACGGGGCTCGTCCGCTTCGTCGCGCGATTGAGCAAAGAATCGAGGATCCGCTCAGCGAAGAGCTGCTCCGAGGGTCGTTTGAAGGCAAGGACACGATCGTC
This sequence comes from Planctomycetota bacterium, assembly GCA_039025515.1. GTDB lineage: Bacteria > Planctomycetota > Planctomycetia > Pirellulales > Pirellulaceae > Stieleria. The sequence goes on along the minus strand of JBCCOI010000266.1, from coordinate 4,445 downwards.
GTGAAGGGTATTTTGGAAAACGCCGACGGCGATTCAGTTGACCCGAAGGACATGACGGTGACCGAGGAAGGCAAGATGATCGATCCCGACGGAAAGAAGGTGAAGGTCGTTCGTCTCGAATTCCACGGCGAGTCACGTGGTACTTCCGAAGAACCCGGTCAGCCCGTCAGTGCCGGTGTTGGCGACGACGAAGACGGCGAATCGGATGGGGGTTCCGCGTCGTAATCCCTTTCCAGCAAATAGGTTCACGCCAGCGACCCGGGAATGCTCGGGTCGCTTTTTTTGTGCAATTCGAACAGGGTCTTCACCCAGCAGATCCAGTATGCTCTTAGCTGTTCGACGCGACTTCTCTCTTTTCTGTGCGGACGCTGAGCATGCTTCGTTTAGTTGGATTGTTTTTTGGCTTGCTGGTGGTCTGTGTCTCGTCACTCGCGGCCCAGTGGCCCGATGCTTTTCCGCCCGATTTCATTGCCGAGGTTGAGGCAACCCGTGCACTCTATTCCGATTGGGGAATGGAACGACACGTCAGACGTTTCGGATTGATCGAGCGGCGATCAGACGAGGAACTTTGGGAAATCGATTGGAGTTCACAGCCTGCCGTTCGAGAGAGTGAACAGCGATTCTTGCGCAGCAACCAGCGATTCCGTCGTGACACATTCGCTCCCAAACGCGAAAAGCGAATCTTTTCATTCGACGGTGAGATCGCGCGGATGAGGGACTCACATTACGCACAGAATGGGCCTCTTGATGCGATGGCATTGTCATTCGCGACGCAAGTCGCACCCGTCGTTCCACATTCGGTTCTCGTCGATCGTGTAACGGGACCGCCCATCGGATGGCTGTTTGACGCGCAGCTTGCTGAACGATCACTCAAGACCGGTGCGGTGCAGTCCGGGATAACGGTCGAAGCGATTGAGTACGAGGGCCGTTCCTGTTGGCAAGTCAAATGGAAAGCCATCCGTGACGATGAGGGAGGACTCGTGTCGATGTGCACGGTGATGCTAGACCGTGATCAGCACTTGCTTCCGATCCATCAAGTGTTTCTCACGCCGATCAATCGTCTGGTTCAAGACGAGTGCTACATCTCATTGGAAAGCGTCCAGGAGTCTCCCGATGGAAGTTTGCTTCTTCCGAAGCGTGTGCACGTGAGTCGCGCGTACGACCAAGACCAACGAGCGGTCATCGTCGACTTCAAGTGGAACGGTGCGTTTGATCAGCCGGCGATGTTCTCTAATCTCGATACGCTCTCGCCATCACTCGCCAAGCCGGCACGAGTTGCCGTTGCGAACTTTCAACCCATGTCTTTGGTCGCCGGCGGTCCCGGTGGAACCCCGACACAGCCGATTTCAGGTATCAAGGTCTTGCCTCGTTCCTTCTCGGTAACCTCGATTTCGATTGCCTGCTTGTTGCTGTTGGCGCTGCTTCCGTTGGTCGCGAGAACTCGGATTGGAAAGAGTGTCCGTGAATGGATCCGTCGGCGTCCGTTGATCACAGGGATTGTGGGCGTCCTCGCCACAAGTGGAATCGGCTACATGGCAACCTTTCCTCCGGGATGGGCGGAGTACGGCCTGACGTTGATGCTGGCCGGTGCGTTCGGGTTCATGTGGATTTTTGCAACGTTCGTCCTGGCCGGCGAACGTCGAGTTTCTATCCGGCTGGCATTATTTGGTGCGTTGTGTGCGGCGTTGACGTTCTCCGGCTACAGCATGGGCGGAAAACGTATGGCCGTGCGAGAACGAATGATACGTGAGATCCGCGACGGGGGCGGGCAGGTCGTCATGGGCGTCTGGCGTTTGGACGAGCAAGGGCTTTATTTGCCGCGTCCGCTCGATCGAGTTTTGGGTGAAGCGTGGACGGGGCGAGCGAGCAAAGCTGCCGTCGCGAACGATCTCTTTACCGCGGACAATGTGAAGAACTGGTGTCTGGATGAAGTTCGGTGGCTTGGAATTGGTTCGAACGAACCGGAACCTTACACAGTCAGCGGTCATCCATTCGCAAAGCTGCGCAACAAAGATTCGTTATGGACGGTGTGCGTGCGCGGGGGTTCGCTCGATGACACCGCGTTCGACGAGCTCACGAACTTTTCCTCATTGGTGGACCTTCATTTCGATTGCAACTACCAGCCCGTAGAAGAGCGTCTGGAGAGCCTGGATCTTGAGCGACTTTGGCTGACGCAACCGATGGTCGACGAGACGTTACTCCGTCTACTCGAAAGAATGACGACACTTGAGTCCGTCACGCTCATCAATCCTCGGTTTCCGAAACACGAAGGCCGGACTCCGGCCGCTCACCTGAAGAATGTGATCGTGGAGTTCGCGTCGCTGGACCGTGATGGGTTGACGGCACTCGGCGGGATTGATGCGAAGATGCAGTTTGCAAATTGCCGCTTCCGCGTGACAGGGACTGAACCGATCGTGCTTGAGCGGCCACAGTTGCTGGAGTTTGGCGACAGCGATCTGAACGATCAAACGCTGAAGCTCTTCACTGAGTCGCCCGAGCTTCGGATGATCGTGCTTCGCAACACGGCGGTCTCATTGACAGGCCTGGAGAATTTTTCGGCGACCAACCCGGGTGTTTCTTTGCTGCTTCAATAGTTACACCTTTGGGCCTGGTGAAGTTTCAACTTCTGAGCTTCGCGTACGTGCTACCTGAGCCGTTGAGCGATAGCCCCGATTTTTTGGGGACAACCGCGGCTAGCGCCGTGCGGCTCAAAGCTACGGTTCAATGTTGATAAAGCACGGGTGGCTCAGATTAGCTGTCGATGAAATTTGTATTTTCCCTTGGAAGAATCGTCCATGATCATTGGTGTTCCGCGTGAAGTGAAATCGGATGAATATCGCGTTTCGATGCTGCCGGTCGGCGTGCAGGAGTTGACGGCTCGTGGTCATTCCGTGCTCGTTGAGGCCGACGCGGGAATCGGGTCCGGGCTGAACGACGAAGATTATGTGCGGGCGGGTGCCGAAGTGGTTTCCTCGGCGGCTGACGTTTTTTCCCGGGCCGACATGATCGTTAAAGTCAAGGAGCCCCAGGCCTTGGAGTATCAACTGATCCGTCCGGGACAAGCAGTTTTCACGTATTTTCATTTTGCCGCCAGCAAAGAACTGACCGACGCGATGATTCGCTCTCAAGCGTCTTGCTTTGCATACGAAACACTGCGAGATGCGAAGGGTCGGCTGCCGCTGTTGACTCCGATGAGTGAAGTAGCCGGGCGGATGAGCATCCAGCAAGGAGCAAAATATCTGGAGCGACCCCAGATGGGACGCGGCATTTTACTTGGTGGAGTACCGGGCGTGCCTCCGGCACACATCACGATTCTTGGCGGCGGAGTCGTCGGTTCGAATGCTGCGAAGATCGCTGCGGGTTTCCAAGCAGACGTCGTCATTTTGGATGTCGACCTGGATCGACTGCGTTATCTCGACGACGTGATGCCGGCAAACGTGAACACGCTTTACAGCGACCGCTACAACATCCTGGAGCAACTCGAGCGGGCCGACTTGGTTGTTGGTGCCGTTTTGATCCCGGGCGCCAAAGCTCCGGAACTCGTCCGCAGAGAGGATCTCAAACGGATGAAACCGGGCAGTGTCGTCATCGATGTCGCGGTGGACCAAGGCGGTTGCATCGAAACAAGTCGCCCGACAACGCACAGCGAACCGACGTATGTGGTCGAAGAAGTCGTGCACTACTGTGTCGCAAACATGCCCGGCGCGGTGGGCCGAACGAGCACCTTTGCGTTATGCAATGCCACGTTGCCTTGGGTGATTCGGTTGGCACAGGAAGGCATCGAGGGCGGCCTTGATGCGGGGCCCCTCCGCGACGCCCTCAACGTGCACGAAGGCAAGCTCACCAACGACGCCGTCGCCGCCGCATTTGCCTGAGGCCAGTCGAACTCCTTACCGACCTACTTCACCCGGACTCCGAAGGAACGGAGTTGGTCGATCGCGGACTTCTTTTCTGCCGGATCGAGTGGGTTCCCGCTGAGGTAAACGTTGAGGTACGGGGCGAAACGGTTGTCGCCTTCCGCATCCGCCTTGCAACACTCGACCAGTGGCGTGAGGTCTGTGATTTTGTTGTTCTCCAAACGAAGTCGCTTCAGTGCGTCGAGCTTCCCAATCGGTGACAGATCGCTGATCTTGTTGTTTCGAAGACTCAGACTTGTCAGCCAACGCAAGTTGCTCACCGGTTCGATCGACTGAAGCTTATTTCCCGAGGCGTCGAGCGACCAGATCTTCGTCAATTCGCTGATCGGTTTGAGGTCATGCAACTGGTTTTCGGCAACATACAACGTTCGCAGATTGCCCATATTTTGAACGACCGCCAAATCCGAAACTTCGTTTCTGGAAAGGTCCAGCAATTGCATTCCCGTCAGATTCTCGAGCGGCGTGATATCCTTGATTCGGTTTCCGGACAGCGTGACGGACTGAAGCTGATCGAGTTTCGTGAGCGGT
>JBCCOI010000265.1:0-9726 GCA_039025515.1 Planctomycetota bacterium | reverse complement strand
TTTCGGCTTGGCACTCTTCAGTCGCGAACCGTTTGACGATATCCGGGTCTTTCAGGCGACACCCAACATCGATTCCATTGAGGTAACTTGGAACGGGATCCAGGTCATTGCAACCCATCCCCTGCCGCCGATGGGAGCGAATCGTTTTCATATGCGAAACCGACACTTTCAAGAAGTCGCGTCTCGCGTGAGTCAGTTTTCGGCCCGGATGCCGAAAGTCCCCGTCATCGTGATGGGCGATTTCAATCTGACGCCCTGGTCGCCCTGGATGCGTAAATTTGAGACGGCGTCAAAACTGAGCCGTGTTGCATCCGGAATTGGTCTAACGCCCACTTGGTACGCACGTCCGAATCGGTTTCTTAGCGGGCTAGTCTTGGACCACGTCCTGGTCAGCGATCACTTGAACTGCACCGACTACAACGTCGGTGGTGATATCGGTTCGGACCATCGCGGTGTCATCGTGCGACTGCAACGTTCCGACGACTAGTCGCAGGTGCGGCATGTCGTTTCGACCGAATTCAATGAGTGCAGTTCTCTTTCGGATGAGAACAATTTCTGCCGTTTTGAGATTACGCATCGCACAACTATGGATGCGATTCAAAAGGGTGCGACTGGCACCAATTCTATGTTTTTCAGGCGACCTAACGCGTAGTCTTGAAGTCCCAAGGAAAGGCTGCGGCAAATCCTCTGTCATCGCCTAGTACCGTGATCTTCCACATTCCTCATTTATCGATTCCAAGATGAAACACGTTCACAGAAATCAACGCCGCGGCTTCACTTTGGTGGAGTTGTTGGTCGTGATTGCCATCATCGGCATTCTGGTAGGGTTGCTTCTACCAGCCGTGCAGGCGGCGCGCGAGGCGGCCCGCCGGATGAGTTGCAGCAACAACCTGAAACAGGTGGGCCTTGCAGTTCACAATTACCACTCTGCTTACAAGCAGCTTCCAACCCAATGCTCGGGAACTCGCCCGGCACCGGGAAGCGGTGCCGCCGTAAGCGTTGGAAACCCCACAACGGGCGGTGGCACCAATCACCAGTTCATGAGCTGGCTTGTTGGCCTGACTCCGTTCATGGAGCAACAAGCGGTTTGGGAGCAAATTAGCAATCCCTCGATTTTCGTAACGGCACAACCGGATCTAGTTCCACCAAACCGTTGGAACGCGATGGGACCGGTGCCATGGCAAGTCTTTTATCCACCGTGGATGACGGAGATTGCAACGCTGCGCTGCCCGAGCGATCCAGGCCAGGGTCTACCCGCGCAAGGACGTACAAACTATGCCGCTTGCATGGGGGACTCCATTCGTCGTCAGGATGTCGGACGTTGGGATGGTGACTTTCAGTTCACAAACAACCAGGAGATCAATTGGGCAATTCTGGTTCAGAATGAGCACCGAGGTGTGTTCGTTACGCGAGAGCAAAAGCGTTTCCGCGACATTCTTGATGGTTTGTCCAACACGATCATGGCCGGTGAAATTGCGACCGATCTGGGTGACCGGGCGATTACAACCGGCGGATCGATCAATCATGCAAGTGGCCAGTTGCATCTCAACCCGAGTCTGTGTCGTGACAACAATGAGATTGATCCGGAACGTCCAGCCTTCTGGTGCAATGATCCGGCGATTTGCACCGTACCAACCCTTCAAAACCCCGCGGTCAATGCGACGTTCGCTGGACGTTTCCGAGGGTTTCGCTGGAGTGATGGTCGAGCGATGTGGTCGGGCTTTACGACCATCTTGCCTCCCAACCGTGAGATCTGCCAACAGGGCGGTGCAAATGCACCGGCGAATGTGCCGGGCGTTTTTCCACCCAGCAGTCGTCACCAAGGCGGCGTCCACATCCTCATGGCCGACGGAGCCGTGATCTTTATCACGGATTCGATCGAGGCGGGAAACCAGCGAGCTCCCATGGTTCGCGCGGGCAACGCCTACACGCCAGTCGGTAGTGAAAGTCCGTATGGATTGTGGGGAGCGTTGGGAACAAGAGCCTCACGAGAAGTGATCGAGGAGAGTTTCCAATGAGCGATCAACAAAAAATTTTTCGGCGATACAGCCTTCGGCTAAATCTTTGGATGCTGCTGGGATGCTCGATTTTAGCGACCGCTTGTTCTCGCCCGGATGCGACTGTCATCGAGCCTGAAAACGATGAACAGCTAGAGCTGATGAAGGCGATGGTTGCGGGAGAGACCGACGCGGTCGACCAAGCCGACGAGTCGCGTTAGTAACGCTGACGATCAGCCGATCACTTGAGTGACGCTGCGACATTCGTGGCAAGCTAGAACGGCAATGCAACTTTGTGTGCATTGCCGTTTGCTTTGCGCCCGCAGCACCGTGTCACCAGATACGAACGCGATCTTTCGGTGCGAGATACAGTTCGTCATCTTCTTTGATTTCAAAGGCTTCGTACCAAGCGTCCATGTTTCGCACGATTCCATTGACGCGGTACTCGCTGGGGCTGTGCGGGTCGACGATCAATCTTCGAAGCAATTCCTGTTCGCGATACAGCCGCCGCCAACTTTGCGACCAACCCAAAAAGAATCGCTGGTCGCCGGTGAGCCCATCGATAACGGCGGCTTCTTTTCCGCCCAGCGAGAGCTTGTAGGCTTCGTACGAAACGCTCAGCCCGCCGAGGTCGCCGATGTTCTCACCGAGCGTCAATGCGCCGTTGACGAAGTTCCCGGCGACCGGCTCGAACTCGTTGTACTGAGCAACCAGACCTTCCGCGCGTCGCTTGAACTCGTCACGGTCTTCCTGAGTCCACCACATCCGGAGGTTTCCGTTTCCGTCGTACTCGCTTCCCTTGTCATCGAACCCGTGGCTCAGTTCGTGTCCGATGACCGCGCCGATTCCTCCGTAGTTCACCGCATCATCCGCGGCGAGATTAAAGAACGGAGGCTGCAAGATCGCGGCGGGGAAGACGATCTCGTTCATTGTTGGGTTGTAGTAGGCATTGATCGTTTGAGGCGTCATGTGCCACTCGTTCCGATCAATGGGACCGCCCAGTTTGTCGAGATCGCGTTGGTACTCGAAGCGAGCCGATGCCAACAGATGGTCGCAAAGAACGCCGGCTCCGATCGTTAACTCGTTGTAGTCTTTCCATTCGTCGGGATAGCCGATTTTTGTCGTGAACTTGGACAGTTTCTCGAGAGCTTGCTTCTTCGTGCCTTCCCCCATCCAGTCGCGGGTTTGAATTCGCTGTTCAAAGGCCTTGATCAGATTGCCGACCAACTCATTCATGCGTTGCTTTGCGATCGGTTTGAAGTGTTTCTCGACGTACAACTGCCCGACGAGTTCACCCAGGACACTGCCAGTCACATCCACGCCGCGTTTCCATAGCGGTTGCTGTTCCGTGATTCCTGTTACCGCGGTGTCGTGAAAGTCGAAGTGACGCTTCTCCAGCGTTTCGCTTAGCCCGGATGCGAAGGCGTCGACCGTGTGAAATGCGAAGTAGGCTTTCCAAGCGTCGAGCTCAAACTTGCCCGAAATCTCAGCCAACTGTTCCACGTAAGAAGGTTGGCGGACGACCAAGTCTGCCTGGTCCGCGAGCCCGGCGGCTTTCGCGTACTCAAACCACTCAACCGGTCCAATCATCACGTCAACTTCGGCGCCGGATTTCTTGTTGTACGTGTTATTGGGGTCGCGGTTTTCCGTGTTCGTCCAGTGGTATTCAGCAAGAGCCGTTTCGATGGCCAAGATGGAATCCGCGAATTTGACGGATTCCTCCCAGCCGATCGCCTCCAGCATGTCAGCCGCGTAAGTTTTCAGCTCTTCGCGAAGCTTGAGGTAGCGTTCATCGTCAACTAGATAATAGTCGCGGTCAGGCAGCGATAGCCCGGCTTGAGTTATGTAGACCGTGTACGAATCGCTGTTTTTGGCGTCCACCGAAACGTACGGGACGAAGGGAGCGGAAACGCCGACGCGGCGCAACTTGCCCATCGTTCTGGAAAGCGCCCCGATGGATTCGACCTTGCGAATCATTTCAAGCAATGGCTCGATCGGTTTGATTCCCGCGGCGTTCCGTGCCTCAACGTCGAGCACGCTGTTGTATAGATCACCGACCTTCTGCGCCGGCGATCCCGCAACCACATCCGCCATTGCTGCTTGTTCGATCAGCGCCTTGACTTGCTTTCGCGTTTGATCATCCAGGACGGTAAAGATCCCGTAGTTCGACTTGTCCGCAGGGATTTCTGTGGTCGAGAGCCATTTTTCGTTGGCATACTCGTAGAAGTTATCTCCCGGCGTGATCTCCCCGCTGAAGAGTGTTGTGTCAATTCCGGACAACTTCGCCGACTTCGTGGCTTCGGCCGGCGCGGCTGTTGAATTGGAATCCGCCGCTCCGAGATCGCCAGCGACGATCTGCAGCGAAAAAAGCGATAAGGCGAGTGCCCGCGTGATACGCAAGAATCTTCTCCAAAATCCGGTGATCAGTCGTGATCGTCGACAACCCACGGCATCGTGGCTCAGCGACATAGGCATGATAAGACAGCTTCGATCGCGCGCAGAAGGGCGCGACGCGTTGCCTCGTATGGAATCGCCAGCGCGGTCGAAGTGAGTCTGCCGAAAATTCGGCGGGACTGCGGATCCATCGGTCCATCCGTGTCTGCAGGGGTTTTTCTTTTGGGCTTGCGTGGTCTGTCGGGGCTGACATACTTACTCGCTTCGCTGCAAGTCAGCCGGCGTGCCAATTCCGCCTTATCCGGGACCCCATTCGAGGGTCGGACGGCCGTTCCTTGCGGACGAATTGGTCCAGAAAGTGTAAGAGAAAAGATTTTTAACAAGTCCCAGGGTGATCCGCGATGGCGGAAGTCGTACAAGTCCACCGCCGCGAGGGCAGTCTCGGAACTGCCTCATCTCGTCGGCTTCGAAAAGCGGGTAACGTCCCCGCTGTGCTTTACGGGCACAAACAAGACAACGAGCACCTTTATATCGATCAACGCACGATCGAGTCGATTTTGCGGCATCACAGCAAGATTGTCGAACTGCAAGGTGATGTTCAGGAGACGGCGTTGGTCAGCGAACTTCAGTTCGATCCGCTCGGAATCGAGGTGATCCACGTCGATCTGCAGCGCGTCAATATGAACGAGCGAGTGCAGGTCACCGTGCCGATCCAGTTCAAGGGTGAGGCCGCCGGCAGCAAGCAGGGCGGTATCGCGATCGAGAACGCCCACGAGGTGGAGGTGGAGTGCCCCGCAGTGGCGATTCCAGATGCACTGGTACTCAACGTTACCCCGGTCAAGGCCGGGGAGCACCGATCTGCCAGCGATTTGGAGCTCCCCGAAAATGTGACGTTGGTCACGACCGCCGACACGGTCGTTTACCACGTCGAAAAGCCGAAGGGCACGAAGGCATCTTCTGACACTAGCGAAGAGGCGACCGAAGAGTAAGCCGAACACTTGACCGGACGGTGAACCTGCCGGAAGCCATTCTGCCAAACAATGAAACTGATTGTTGGGCTGGGAAACCCCGGCCGAAAATACGAGCAGACTCGGCACAACGTGGGCTTCATCGTCGCCGCAAAGATCGCGTCGCTCAACAGCGCAGGCTCACCGAAGATTCGATTCGAGGGCGAGTTTGCGGAGACATCGATCGGCGGCCAAAAGGTTGCGTTGCTCTGCCCGCAGACGTTCATGAACGCGAGCGGCCAAAGCGTCCGCAAGGCAGTCGATTTTTTTAAGCTTGAACACAATGATATTCTGGTCATCTGCGACGACCTGAATCTTCCTTCTGGAAAGCTCCGGCTGAGGGCTTCTGGGAGTGCCGGAGGTCAAAACGGGATCAAGGATATCATTCGACACCTGGGCTCAGACGGATTCCCGCGTTTGAGACTGGGGATCGGTCGTCCTCCCGAAGGCTGGACGGTCACGGATTACGTCCTGGGAAAATTTGGCAAGGCCGAACAGCCACCGATCGAAGAAGCAACCACGCGGGCGGCACACGCGGCAATTTGCTTCGTCACCGAGGGCATCGGCGAGGCGATGAGTCGATTCAATGGATCGCCAGAGTCACCCAAACCAAAACAACCGAAACCTCCACCGTCACCACAGAATTCGAACTAACGACGTGGCAAACAACACTTACGAAACGCTTTGCATCCTTGACAGCAACCACTACGCTCGTGATCCCGGCGGTGTCGGGAAGCAGATAGAAGATGTCATCACAGAAGCCGGCGGCAAAGTTGCGATCAATCGACTTTGGATGGAGCAAAAGCTGGCTTATCCGATCAATGGTCATCAAAAGGGCACGTACTGGTTGACCTACTTCGAAATGGCTGGCGTTGACGTTCCGAAGCTGGACCGTGCTTTCCAGCTTTGTGAACCGGTGCTTCGGCAGATGACGCTCAAGCTGGACCCCCGATTGGTCGAACCGATCCTCGCCAACGCCAGCGGTGAGACTCCCGTCGCGACTGCGGAAACGGCCGCCGAGCCCGAACCGGCAGCGAAGCCTGCGGAAGAATAGTAAACTGCTGACAGCTGTAACGACTGGACGCACGTCGGACGTCACTCCCTTTTCCACTCCAGCCCAAAGAGACCAAAATGGCGAGCTTCAACCGCGTGATTCTGGTCGGGAATTTGACACGCGATATCGAATTGCGTTACATCCCCAGTGGGCAAGCAGTCTCGGACGTTACCGTTGCAGTCAACGATCGTCGTAAGACAGCCAGCGGCGACTGGGTCGAAGAACCTACATTTGTCGACGTGACGCTGTGGGGACGAAATGCCGAAGTGGCGAGCGAATATTTGAGTAAGGGATCGCCCGTGTTGATCGAGGGCCGTCTCAAGCTGGATCGCTGGGAGACCGACGGACAGAAACGCAGCAAACTTCGAGTCATCTGCGAAAAGATGCAAATGCTCGGATCTCGGGCCGGTGGCGAAGGACGCCCCGCGGCAGCAAGGCAACACGCCTCGGAGCCGACCGCCGACTACCATAGCCCTGCACCACCCACCGAAGGTGAATCCGGATACCGCGACGCTCAGCCCACCGGTGGCGGCCCCGGATACAACGATCCTGACATTCCGTTCTAAAACACCCGAACATTCCAACCAATCCATTTCCGAAGTAGAGAATCCGATGCCACGCAACGGCCGAACCATCAAGCGTCCCTTCAAACGTTTGCCCAAGGGTGAGAACGGTGGGATCCAACTGCTGCTGATTCACAATGTGGAGCATCTCGGCAAGCAGGGTGAAATTGTCGAAGTCAAACCCGGGTATGCTCGCAACTACTTGCTGCCGCAGGGCATGGCGACCATCGCGACGGATCACCATAAGCGAATGGTCGAGAAGCACCGCGAGAAGCTTCGCGCGCTTGAGCTCGAAAAGCTGAAGAGCTACCGCGAACTCGCGGACGAGCTTGGCAAGCAATCGATTACGATCGAAGCGAACGCCAACGACGAAGGCCATCTTTACGGAAGCGTCGGTGCTCACGAAATCGTGGCGGCCCTCAAGGAAGCCGGCTTCACGCTAGCGAACGATCAGATCCGCCTGGAAGGTCCACTTCGCGAACTCGGTTTGTACACCGTCCGGGTGCACCTTCACAGCGAGGTCGACGCGAACCTCAAAGTCTGGGTCGTCCCAACAGCAACCGAAGAAACCGCCAGCTAGCACTGGTTTCTCGGTATTTCGCAAACGCGAGGGGCTGTGGCGGAACTGGCAGACGCGCTGGATTTAGGTTCCAGTTTCTTCGGAAGTGTGGGTTCGACTCCCTCCAGCCCCATTAATCGCAAATCGCCGTGCTAAACGGCAATGAACAACAAGCTGATAAGCACTACTGCTCACCATCTTGTTCACCAAATTGCGTTTCGTCGAAATCGATCTTCCCACTTAGATCACCGACGTAGTATCGCTCAGTTGTGGCCCGGGAACGATGTCTGACCATCTCCTGAATCAATGCGATAGGCATTCCTCGGAGCGACCACCTCGTCACAAACGACGACCTGAAGTGCTTCGCCGTCGCGGTCTTCGTCGGCTCGGCAAAAACCTCAGCCTTCTTCCCAATTGCACTGACAAGATTGCTAAGCGCCGTTCTTCCAGTGATTTCACCGGTCTCGCACCGAGGTTTGTAAAGGAATCCTCCATCCTCAACGCGAGACATCACGTCCGAAGCAAAATCCCTTGTGATCCTTGCAATCACATCCCGACGCCCTTTCTGAGTGTTTGTCCAGCAGAACGCAGGTCGATCACCAGAAAGGTTGAACGGTCGATGACAGTCACGCCTAAATGCATGGATCTCAAGCGGCTCACGCATCCGACAGCCCGACAACCAAAGTGCCTGCAGGTAGGTCTCGACGGATTTTGCGTTTTGCTTTCCGACGATCGAATCGCAGACGCCTTGCATTTTGCGAAGGCTCTCAAGAGAAATCGGTTCAAGTCTCATCGCGGGCAGCTCGTGAGTATCTCGCCCCCGAGACCGACGGCTCGGAAGCGGAGGCATCAGTTCCATGGAAGCAGCCCAGCTAAATCCACTTCGAAGAGTGCCGAGATAGCTGCCGATCGAGCCGCCAGAGATTTCCTTTCGAGCGATCGTCTCCACCTCCGAAAGAAACAGGGGTTTGATTTCGTCCAAGCGAAGTGCAGCCGACGGGATTCCTCGCCGACTGGCAGCTTCGTAGATGAAACGAATTGCAGCATTCCATTTGTAGCGATTGTCTTTCGACGTGAAATCAAGATGCTCACGACGATACATTTCGTTGAACTGATCAAACGTAATGTCCGACTTGTCGAGCATCGAGTTGAGCTCTTGCTCCTTAGCGTGAGTCAATCGAATGGCTTCGCTGCGGGCCTTTTTTCCACGGGTGTCGATGTCTGTTCGCTCCGTGCGGTACTTCTTCGTCAGCGGATCTTTCCACTTCAAGAAGTAACGTCCCCGAGATTTCATCCAGATCACCCCCACCCGTACTGCAGGGGATTTCGTCATTACTCGCTTGCCTCCTTTTTGGCTCGGCGTCTAGAAGCGCCTGATCGCGCACGACGCGCTTCACGGTCTGCTTCTGTGTCTTGCTTCGCTTCTTTCATCAGCCCTCTCTTCCACTCAAGTCCTGTGACCCAGAGGTCACCTTCCCATGGCTCTGCAAACAAACAGAGCTCGCGAATCTTCTCCTTCACTTTGTCAAGCGAGCGGCCGGTTTCTCGGCTGAGTGCTTCAGCGCTGTAAAAGCCCTCGTCATCAATAACCCCAATCTTCTGCGGCTTGGCCATTATGAATATTCCTTGACCCACCCCCGGCAGGTGGTTACCTTTGTGCGTACCGGGAGCGGGCACCCTATGCGGTGTTCTTGAAAACTGGTAATTCAGTCAGCAGCCTTCGGCCTCAGAAACTTCGGGCTGCCGACACTCTGGATTCATGTCAGCATGACGCGGAAAGGGAAATCGCCTGTCGGTAGGTGGTTTCCCTTTTTGCGTTTGGTAGGTCAGATTTGACCGATCCGCCCGAATGGCGGTCCCCGACTGGGCGCGCAAAAGATCAAGCCAGCCGCCTCGGCGGCCGGCGACGGAAAGTCCGACATCGGTAATTCCTGCTTGGACAGGTTCGGTGAAGGTGCGTTTCGCGGTCCTGGCAGACCGCGAGCGCCCGTCGTATTTTCAATTAGCAGTGTCCGAATGTACCGCTGCTCATCTCTCGAATCAATCTCGCTGGTCATCTCTTGCCCTTTTCGAACCACAGGCACGCGACTTTCGCCACGGTGGTTCTGCCCACGTTGAAGCTCATGCAAACGGGTTTCCCCGCCGTGATGTG
>JBCCOI010000264.1:0-9730 GCA_039025515.1 Planctomycetota bacterium | reverse complement strand
TCTTCGCTATCGAGGCCCTGCATCCGAACGCTCTCGACAAATGCGTACTTGATACTATCCCAACGTTCTTTCTCTTCTGCGGTCAAAATCCCCATGATCTCTTTGAACTTCAGCACGTTGGCTTCGTTATCCGTCGTCAAAGTTTGCGCGTCTTGTTCGTAGCTACTGACGATCAATGATTGAAGCTCGCTCTCGTTCATCACACCAGCGACTTTCTCGGCGATGCGATTCATGTTTCGGTAGCTGCCCTGCAACTTGAAAGGCGGCTCGGTCCGATAAGCATCTGCTTGAGCGGCGCTGCGAATGTAGGCCCGGTTGACGCGAAGCACGACGTCCCGAACACGAAGCAATTTGCGCATCACTTCGTACATGTCTCGAACTTGATCGAGCGACAGGTTGCTCTCAAGTTCGATGCCTTCCAGCGTATCACGCTCCGCCGCACGAACGATCGCCCGCGCATCTTCGGGAGGAGCCGTCGAAAGCGGCGCGAGCGTCGAGTTGCTGGTCAGGCAGTTCTCCAGATAACTCATTTCGAATGCATCGGCCGAGTCACCGATAATCTCACCGAGGTTATAGACGTCGGCCCGGTTGGAGAGCATGTCGGGAATTTGAAATCGCTCTCCACTTTCCGTGTACGGGTTCCCGGCCATCACGACCGAAACGCGTCGCCCCCTCAAGTCGTACGTTCGCGTTTTGCCGTTGCTAACACCTTCGATTTTTCGCGTGGCATCGCAAAGCGAAATGAACTTTTGCAGGAGTTCCGGATTCGTGTGCTGGATGTCGTCTAAGTACAGCATCACGTTGTCGCCCATTTCGAGGGCCAAGTTCAGTCGCTCGACCTCTTCTCTGGCTGCCGCGTTCGGAGCTTCAGAAGGATCGAGTGAAGTGACTTGATGTCCGATCGCCGGACCATTGATCTTCATGAAAACAAGGCCAAGGCGATTGGCGATGTATTCCATCAACGTCGTTTTACCGTAACCCGGTGGCGAAATGAGAAGCAGCAGTCCCATCCGGTCCGTACGTTTATTCTCACCCGCTGCTCCCATCTGCTTGGCAAGGTTGTCGCCGATCAGTGGCAGATAGACTTCATCCAGCAAACGATTTCGGACGAAGCTGGTCAACACGCGAGGCTTGAACTCATCCAAACGCATGTCTTCACGGGCAGCATCCACGCAAGCCGTTTTCGCCACGTGCAAGCCCCTGAATCTTGGGACGACGTCGTCACGATACGCACCCACACGTTGCAACAGCTCGTGATAGTGCACGACCATCTTTCCGCCTTCGATTCGCTCGTGGCTT
This sequence comes from Planctomycetota bacterium, assembly GCA_039025515.1. GTDB lineage: Bacteria > Planctomycetota > Planctomycetia > Pirellulales > Pirellulaceae > Stieleria. Next base: position 8,431 of record JBCCOI010000264.1, on the reverse strand, counting down.
CCCGCCAACGACTCGAGTTGCCGCGCGACCGTCGCGTCAATGACATTCATCGAACTTGGGCCGCCGCTTTGAATCACCCAAGCGAGTTCATCCAGATAATAGGAAGCTGGATCGACGGAATCGGAAGCCTCGTGCGTATCGACGAATGCTTGAGCCCAGTTCCGCGCGAGCACAAAACTTCGGATGACGTCGGACTCGTTACTCTTGAGTGCAGCCGCGAGCCACTTGGCGCGATCCGTTTCGGGGATTGACTGCACAAAGTCCTCGTACAGCTTTACGGCTCGCCCGCTGATCACACGTTTCCGCTGCGTATGAACGAGCTGATCGAACAGATATCGAGCGACCTCTTCTGAAGTAACCTTGTGGTCAAAAAGAGGCTTCCAAGTCTCGCCGTCGGCTTCTGCCAACTCGCTAAGCCGTTGCCGAAACTCGACGGACGGTCTCGCGTTTGGGAAGGCTTTCGCCAGCTTCGCAAAACCGCCTATCCAGTCCGTCATCGCTTTGCGAGTCTTTGCGACGAGGATTTTGTCGAACCAAAGCAAACTCGCGACTCGAGTGCTCGGAAAATGGGCGAGCAACTCGATCTCCGAATCCATCTCCAAGAGCGCATTAATGATCGAAGCGGAATCGTGGTCGTGAACCCCCTTGGCGTAACCTTCGTCGAAGCGTCCGCCGATCTGTTTTTGAACCCAACTGGCATCAACGCTTTCGCCATCCAGATCGATCCCTCCCGACTTGATCTTTTGAAACAAATCAACGGCCAAGTATTCGCCTCGGTAAACCGTCCGGTTTTCGCTAATGAGCTCTTGGTTCCAAAGGTCCCTGGCAGCCGCAAGCGATTCGTCCTCCATTGCGCGGAAGTACTGCGTTCCCGTTAGGTGCAGGCAGAGCTCGCCGCCGCGCAGAACCGTCGTCAGATCGAGGGGCTGTGTGTTGACCGCAAATTTCTGTTTCCCAAGCCGAATGACTTCGCCGCCGTCCTCGTAAAGGTCTTGTCGATCCTTCAGTTGACGGACAGAGTCCTCCCGGATCGTCTTCATCCGGCTTTGAAGGTCCTCGACGCGTACGGCATCGTCCAACTCTTGGAGTTGCTCAACGATGTCACGAACCTTTTCGACCATCAAGTCGCCGGCGAAGTAGGCAGCGATCTCGTCCGAAGATTCCATCGACCGAACGCGATTGTCGATTCCCTTCAGAATTCGATCCGCAGCAGCGGCAAGCGATTCTGCGCGGCGGTTTCGTTTTTCGACCAGTTGAACTTTTCGCGATTCGAACGCGGCGTAAACCTCTTCACGGCGTGCCGCAAGCTGCTCGATAAATTCGTCAAACTCGGCGAACCGTCCTTCCAGTTCTTCAAGCTGTACCATGACCTTCGTCAAGTACTCGTCACAGCGTTCCGGGCTATCGCAAACATCGAGGTACCCCGAGGTCGTTTGTTCGAGCAACTTAAGCTGCGACGCAAACTCGGCGCGTCCCTCCGCCCCGACCAATTCGGCCGTACGAGCTTTCAAGGCGCTGCGCACTCGGTTGACGGAAGCGAAGACGTCGCCAATTGCGTCGATGATCTCCGTACGCTTCGTCGCGTCGTCGATCTTGAGGTTACTGACCGTCTCGGTGAGCAACTCGAGTTGTTCGGCTGCGGCGTCGATCTGTTCGGAAAGCGTTTTTGATTCGGCGACCGTTTTGACTTGCTCGACCTGCTCGCTGGACTGCGAGACGCGTTCGATATAGGGGTCCAAGCTTCCCGGAGTGAGCAAAAAGTCGACACATCGGCGGCTGAGTCGTTCGCTTTTTTCCGCCGTAGCGGTTTCAAGCTCTTCGACGATGGCCTCGTCGACGTAACGAAGTTCCTTGAGCCCGAGGGCATGGCCACGCTGAAGACGCAATTCAGCAAGAGATTCCACGAAGACGTCGATCGATTCAAACCGCTTTCTCTCGATCGTCCTGATCAGATCCTCGATGGCCGTCTTAACTTCTTTCGTTCGCGATTCCGTCTCGCGGCGCACACGCACGACCTTCTCAAATTCCTCGATCGCCGCACTGGAAGCCTCGCGTATCTTCTGAAGTGGCTCGCTCAGCTTCTCGGTTTCGTCCTTGTCGATCCAGAAGTAGCTGTCCAGAACGTCGCTGGCCTTCTTATTTAGATCGATGTAAAGACCTTCGTAGCTATCGTCCTTATCGATCAGTTGCAACAGTTCGCTGCACTCGGCCATCCCGCCGACGATTTCTTTGTTGCCGATCTTGAACAGCAACGAGTCTGTTTGATTATCGGGGACGTAGTTGGGTCCGGTAAACGGAGTCTGCCAGATCTGCACGGCGTGATGCTTCGAAGGTTCCTCTTGGCCCTTAAAGCAAACCATCTCACCCTTCTCAAAAAACGTCTGTCCGTGACAAACCAGCGGTGTTTCGACCGTTTGGCTGATCAGGTTGTAGCGCAGCTGAACGTAGGTGCCTGAGTGAGGCGCATAGAAGAGGTAGAGGTAGTCTTCCCCGTTGGGCGACGCGACCATGCGTTGGTAGCTCATGTCGGAAAGGCCGGTGTCGAACCGCTTGGATTCACCGGTTTGCAGGTAATAGCCGCCGGGGAAGATCAGGCCTTGATCGCCTGGCAGCATCACACAAGCTTCCGCAATTTCGTCAAGCCGAACGACTTGTTGGATCTTGCTGTTGAAGACCAGATAGCGGTAATCGTTCTCTTGGTAAGGCTTCATGCGAAGCAAAACCAAGTGACCCAGAACGGCGTAGTGAATCTCGGCATCGTCGAGCGTCTGGTCTGGATTGTCGACCGGCTCGGCGTAGATGCCTTCTCCGCTATCCGTGTTGTCTTCGACTTTGATCGTCAAGTCACCGCCGACGGTTTCGACGAAGACCATGTCCTCGATCGAAATGTGCGGGTGCTCACCATACTGATGCTGGTCGCGATTCGTACGAGACCATCGAAACTCATGTTGCGCGGGCTCGGTAACCTCATGCTCGCTTCGATTATCGATGTATTCAACGGCGGACGGGGTAACCCGCCACTTGAAGGTCTTGATATCCCGCTGCGTTCGTCCGACCTGAAACACCATGTGCAGCATGGGGCCGGTGCGATAAAAACGTAGGAACCGCGTGTCCTTATAAAAACGATAGAGCTCCGCGAAATCACCATGAAACCGATCGTCACCGATCAAGTCGAGTGTCGACCGGTGAAACTGATTGTCCTCCAGTTTGTAGGCGGAAAACACGTCGGCGAGCTCGATCTCGGTCTTCAGCCCGAACTGGACGTTGTAACCGAAAAGGAACTGCTCACCGATTGCAACCAAGTCGCGCGGCACACAATTGTGCTCCGTCGTGACGCGTTCGGTGGAAATCAACTTGGTCTCGATGTTGCCGAAAACATCGGCACGCGCTTCGTTGAGCTTTCCAAGCCTCGTCCTGAGGTCGCTCGCGGCATCCCGCAAGCGATTGCGAAGAACCTCGTAAGTTCCTGCTGCGAGTTGTGACTCGGACATTTACGATTGCTGACCGTTGCTGGCGTGTGAGGATCCGAGCAATCGCCCAGCCTTTTGGTCTGCCACGTTCGCCGTGCCCGCCATCGAAAGCAGGCTGGTCAGTTGTGAGCGGACGTCATCCGTGCCCGCCATCCCCATCATTTTGGCGATGAGGGCGGCGATAGAAAGATCCTTCACGCCGTCGGTATCCAGGTTGAATTGCTCCACGAGTTTACCGAGTTGGTCCTTGAAGTACTCAGCGTTCCCATCAAAGAACGTGTCTTTGATGTCCGTTGCCACGCGGCTGTTGTAGACAAACCGGTCGATGGCCTTGCCGCCCTTGACCGCTGACGTGATCTGGTCGAAGAACTCTCCGTCGCCACCGACAATGTCGATCCGGGCCGCCTTCAGTGCGTCACCGACAACGCCGGCTTGGCTCTCGGCGATGCCACGCTGTGCATCGATCGCGGCAATCTCGACGTCCTTCTCCTTGGACAACTGCAACTTGAATTCTTCGTGATCTTTGCCGACGCTGTCCAACAGCTTCATCGCTTCGGCCTTTTGGGTGATACCCTCTGCTTCGCTGCGATACTTTTCCAAGTCGACGTTCGCTTCGGCCATGCCTTGCTTCTCGACGGCAGACGCTTTGGCTTCGATCCCCTTTGCTTCGGCGACGGCCTTCTTCTCCAGCACGTGGGCTTCGGCCGTGCCTTCTTTCTGCATGCTGTCGGCCTTCGCTTCTTGCACGCGGGCTTCGGCAAGTCCCAGCGCGGCAGCCTGAGCCGATTCGGCTTCGGCAAGCATCTTTGCTGCGGCCGTTTCCTTCTCGGCGGCTTCTCGTTTTGCTTCGGCTTCGATGCGGATCTTTTCCGCCAGCAATTCACTCGCTTCCTTCTCGGCTTGAGCGAGTTTTGTCTGGCGAATGAGTTCCTCTTGCGCCTTCATTTCGGCGGCGGTGACTTGAACAGTCTTCAATCGTTCCGCCTGCGCGACTTCTTCGGTGTCCTTGATACGTTCCTGTTCTTCGACGACGGCACGCTCAACCGCAACGCGTTCGCGAATCACTTCTTGGATGTTTCGCTTTTCGGTTTCGATCGCCTTTTCTTTTTCCACTTCTGCGACACCGACAACACGTAGTCGTTCGGTCGCCTCCAAATCACGGTCTCGATTGACTCGCTCGAGTTCCACAGCATCCGTTTTCTCTTTGTTGCGTTGTGCAACGAGGACTTGGCGGTCCTTGTTCTCGGTTGCGACACCGATTTCCTCTTCCGTGATGATGCGAGCTCGCTCGGACTCCAATCGTTGCTCTTCGGAGACCTTCTTTGCGGCAGCTTGCTCGCGTGCCGAGATTTCGGCGATCTCACGCTTTTGTTTCTCGACGGCTTCGACACGTTGGCGTTCGAGGGCGAGGATAGTCTCTTCCGCTTCGACGTCCTGTTTCTTGAGCGTCTTTTCTTTGTCGCGGGTGAACTGATTCTCTTTGACCTTCTCCTCGGCCGTCAGCTCCGTAATTTTCTTGATGCCTTCCGCGTCAAGAATGTTCTTCGGCGATAGCATGTCGATCGGCGTCTGCTCCAAGAAGTCGATCGCCGCGTCGTCCAAGCGATAGCCGTTCAAGTCGGTACCGATGACCTTCAGGATTTCGTTCTTGAACTTGTCGCGTTCTTCGTAGAGCTCGACAAAGTCGAACTGCTTTCCGACCGTCTTCAGGGCTTCGGAGAACTTCGCATCGAATAGCTCGCGAAGCGTATCGATCTCACTACAACGCCTCGCTCCGATCGACGCCGCCACTTCCTTCATTTCCTCTTCGCTGCTGTCAACTCGAATGAAGAAGGCGACCTTGATGTCCGCACGAATGTTGTCGCGACAGATCAAGCCTTCGCTGCCTTGACGACTGATCTCGAAACTTTTGAGCGACAGGTCCATCATTTCGTAGCGATGAATGACGGGCACGATCAACATGCCGCCCCCGGTGACCACGCGCATGTCGCCGACACCGGTCTTGACGATCGCCTTGTCGGGACCGACGACCATGTAGCATTTTTTGATGGTCGCAACGATGCCGAGGAATATGACGATGAAGATTCCCAAGCCGATCAAAACGCCCGTGTAACCTTCGGCTAGCAATGGCGGTACGAATGCATAGAGGTTCATCACGATCAGTTCTCCGGTTCGATTTCGGTTACGATGTAAAGGCGTTCAGAGGGCTTGAAGTCAATAATCCGCACTTCCGTTCCTTTCGGAATCTCTTTTTCCGTCGTGCGAACATTCAGCAACAAAGGTGCAGCATTCGTCCGAAACTTAGCTTGCCCGAATGTGGGGGATGCTGCGATCGATGAGATTTCACAAGTCGCTCCGAGCAATCGATCTTTGTTGTATCCAGGTTGCGGTTGAAACTTATCCACAAACGGTTGCGTCGCTATCTTCGTTGCTACCACTGCCATTACGAAATTCCGTATACCCAGTAAGACTGACGGAATGATCGCCGGCGAGTAATGCGACGAGTCGAAGGTGTGCCAGAGTCCATAGGAAAAGGTCCAGTAAAGCATTGCGAAAATACCGACCCAGAGGATCAATGGCATCCTGCCAAAATTCGTCCAACGAACGGTGGTGGTCATCAGTCCGGTTAGAAATGCAAAGCTGCCGGCTTGGCCGATCGCTGCTTCTCCTCCCGAAAGATCAACGTTTGCCGGATCAACACCCAGGTCCGGCCCTCCGACATCCAAATCCGGAGGATCGATCTCGATACTGACATCAGCGTCCAGATCGAGGTCCGGAGTGCTGAAATCGAGGTCGATCAGCCCGATCAAGGCAACGACGGTGTACATCACCATCAGACACACCAAGATCGATGCCGGCCAAACTGGACCGACAAACATCTGGGAGGCGATGTCCTCGAAAATCTTTTCCATGACGATGCTCTTGCCGAACGCTTCAACGGGCCAAACAACCCGATAGCCTAGTGCATGTTTCAGGCACGGTGTCTTTCAGGCGCGGTGTCTTTCAGGCACGGTGTCTCTGACGACGGTCCGCCGGGCTAGTGAATCGTCCACGCTTGAAATGAGGCTGCCGCGGCAGCCTCAAAGTTAATGCGGATCATGCACTAGACGGATAACGAACCTGAACATGAAACTAGGCGTTCCAGACTTCCTTCGAGGGCGCTCTGGAGTCAAATATTTCGGAAATTCGGTTCGGATGATTGCCAAGACTCATGCAGGAACGGCCGCAAGACGGTCAACGCTATGCAAACTCCGCTTCCAAAGCTGGTCGTCTTTGATCTGGACTTTACGCTCTGGGACTGCGGCGGAACTTGGTGCGATTGCCTCACACCGCCGTTTCGAATTTCCAGCCAGCGAGTGACGGACTGCGTCGGCCACGAAGTCCGGCTCTATCCGGATGTGCTGGACATCCTAGATTGGTGCGATCAGCGGACGATCCCAATGGCGATCGCATCACGAACTGAACAACCCGATTGGGCTCGCGAACTGCTCGAACTACTTGAGCTCAACGGTCGATTCGTAAAGTCCGAAATCTACCCGACGACGAAGCTGATGCACTTTGCGGCGTTACGTGACGGTTTGGACGTCGAGTACGAAGAAATGCTTTTCTTCGACGACGAACCACGCAACATTCGCGAAGTCGGCGCGCTGGGTGTGCAGTGCATTTTGGTCCCGAACGGTCTAAACAGGACCATCCTGTCAGACGCGATCGAAGCTAGAGGCTAAATTCAGCGCAGGGAACGCACGTCGTCAGGCCAAGACCTCCGGCACGACACGTCCGTGTACATCGGTAAGGCGGAAATCGCGTCCGGCGTAGCGATAAGTCAGGCGTTCATGATCCAGCCCCATCAAGTGCAACATCGTCGCATGAAGATCATGCACGTGCACGCGATTCTCGACGGCTTGAAATCCGATGTCGTCCGTCGCGCCCACAATGTTGCCGCCCTTCACGCCGCCGCCGGCCATCCACATCGTGAAGCCCCAGTGGTTGTGGTCCCGACCGTTCATCTTCCCTTGATTGCTGCCTTCTTTCGGCATCTCCACGACGGGTGTCCGACCGAATTCGCCGCCCCAAACGACCAATGTCTCCTCCAGCATTCCGCGTTGCTTCAAATCCGTCAGCAACGACGCGACCGCGCGATCCACTTTTTTTGAAAGATCACGATGTCGGTCTTCCAGGTCATCATGGTTGTCCCATGGTTGCCCCGCGCCGGTATAGAGCTGAATGTAGCGAACGCCTCTTTCGGCGAGGCGTCTCGCGATCAAGGTTTGCCGTCCGAATTCGTTGTCGCCGTAACGCTCGCGAATTTTGAGCGGCTCCCGCGTCACGTCGAACGCATCGGCCGCTTCGCTCTGCATGCGATAAGCCAGCTCGAATGAATCGATCCGCGCTTCCAGTGCCGGATGGTTGGCGCGTGTTAGCGAGTGTCGTCGATTGAGCGATTGAAGCAAATCGAGTTGGTCCCGCTGGTCTCCTCCGGCGACCAACTCGCTGCGAATGTTCTCGAGCAGACGATCCACCTGTCGGTGGCTGGAATCGACAAACGTCGCTTGAAATTTTCCGGGAAGAAACGCGTTCTGCCAGTTCTGCGATTCCTTGATTGGGTAGCCGTTGGGGCACATGGTGACAAAAGACGGAAGATTCTCGTTTTCGCTACCAAGTCCGTACGACAACCATGAACCCACGCTGGGCCGCACCAGACGGGACTCTCCCGTGTTCATCAACATGAGCGACGGTTCATGATTGGGAACGTCGGCACGCATGGAGTGAATCAAACAAATGTCGTCGATGTGCTCGGCCGTCTCGGCGAACAACTCACTTACATGAATTCCGGAGTCCCCGTATTGCTGGAACTTAAACGGGCTTCCCATCACGTTTCCGGTCGGCCGCTCGGTCTTCAGATTCTTGATCGGAGCCGTCTTGCCATGAAACTTGTTCAGGTTCGGCTTGTAGTCAAAGGT
>JBCCOI010000263.1:0-9745 GCA_039025515.1 Planctomycetota bacterium | reverse complement strand
TCGTTGCCGTTCAGCGAGTGTGCCGCCCTCACCGAACAGCATTTCAAACACCAGTCGAGGATGCGACTCGGCTGGAAGTGGTGTGGTTGGTGAAGACCAAGACAAGCTGTTTTGATAGACGCACGCGTAACCGTTGTCGCATTGGCCGACGGTGTACGCGGAGTCCATCGCAAGCTCTAAAGAGGCTCTTGCGGAGTCGAGGCCGATCTTCTGAGCTGCGATCTGATCGACGGTAGTGCCGAGTTCATAGTCGGTGCTTTCGGTCAACTTCGCACGCGCGGCGCTCAGGAATGCAGAATTGCTGGTCGCATGTGATCCTGGATAGGCGTTTTGAAGATCCAGATTGGTCATCACGGTGAGCTGGTCTTTCACGCTCTCAAGCGGTTCCAGACTGGACTTCAATGTCCCGAGCCTACCTTCTTCCTTCGGCGTCCACGCGTCGGGGTAGTAGCCCATCGGAATGTAGTAATAGCCAAGCCGCTTCACCTGAGCCGACGTCGTCCTTGCAGCCGAAGCCTGTCGCATCGCGTGCAACATCGGTAGTGCGATCGCGACACCACTGCCTCGCAAAAGCGTCCGTCGGTTCAGCGATTTGCCCTGAACGGACTGCGGGTGCGTTGGTTTCTGGATGCGTCGGGGGGAAGAGCTCATGGGCTTGTTCGCATCAGGAAGGGAGTACTGCGTGTGATGCCGACGATCAAATCGGACATCCGGAAGTTGTTGGCTTCGGCTTCGCGAATCACTTGTCGAATTGCGGGGCCATCCGCTGGTTCCATCGGTCGACCGATGGCAAAGGTCATCAGCTTTTCCACGAAGGCACGGACGAACAGTTGCGGACGAGCCAGTATACCCGCTTCCAGTTCTTCAACGCCAACGACAATCTGACCGTCGGGCAATCGTCCTTCCGCATCGATCTCGTTTCCTTCGGCAAACGACCGCCACCGGCCAACGGCGTCATACTGATCAAGTGCAAAGCCGACCGGATCGATCAAGTCGTGACAACTCGCACAGCTTTCGTCTTCCCGGTGCCTCGCCAGTGCGTCGCGGAACGAGAGAACTTCGTGCCCAGACTCTTCACGGATCGCAGGAACGTTCGGCGGGGGTGGAGGCGGGGGTGTTCCGAGAATGTTCTCAAGCACCCAGGCACCCCGAATCGTCGGACTCGTGCGCGTCGCATAAGAAGTCGCCATCAGAACGCTCCCTTGCCGGAGCAAGCCGCCTCGTCGCCACTCCGGTCGAAGACTCACGCGTCGAAAATGGGAGCCCGTCACACCGGGAATCCCGTAGTGTTTCGCCAGCCGCTCGTTCAGGAAAGCGTGATCGGACCGGATCAGTTCCAAGATGCTCGCGTCGCGACGAAGAACGTCCGCGAACAGATGCTTCGTTTCTTCCGCAAATGACACACGGAGATTGTGATCGAAATCCGGGAACAGCCGCAGGTCAGGCGTAAGCGTCGGAAGGTTGCGCAAGTAAAGCCATTGATCGGCAAAGTTATCGACCAATGACTTGCTTCGGGCGTCGAGAAGCATTCGCCGCACTTGCTGCTCCAACTCGATCGGCTCGGTGAGGCGCTCCGCCTCCGCCAGCTCAACCAACTCATCATCGGGCAAACTGCTCCAAAGAAAAAACGAGAGTCTGCTAGCGACGTCGATCGACGGAAGGTTGTACGTTTCACCCGAATGAATCGACCCAGGCGCACGATTGGTTCGGAAGAGGAAGTTCGGATTTACCAAAATCGCCGCAAGAGTGGACTCGATGCCGCGCTCAAATCGTTGCTGCAGTCCATCGGAGGATTTGCTGGCGTCGATGAACGAGTTGCGAAAGAAACGCATCGGAACGGTGAGGTCGGCTTCCACCGGTGCTCTACGGTACGCGCGCCGGATAAGCACGTCGATGATCTCGCGTGCGGCTTGTTCCGCCTCGGATTCATCGGTCGGTTCTGCGATGAGAATCCGCCGGCGACTTTCAGAGTCTCCGACGGCGGGCGATGGAGCTTCGAAGGGCCCGAGAACGGAAACTTCCGCGACCGCCGGAGCCTGCCTTGGGTGTCGATGCTGGTTAAAACTCGCATGAAACGGTTCACGCTTGATCTCCAGCAGCGGCGTCGATTGTTCGAGGAACGTCACGGCAATGCCGCGTTTGCCGGCACGAGTTTTAAAGCGCACATTAAGGTGAGCGTCGTATCCCGAATGTCCCGCCTTGCCGCGGATCGGTTGAAGTTCGAACCGTCGAACGAGCTTTCGGTCCATCAAGACGTCAAGCTGATGCGTTTTCTTCAACCCCTCCACCAGTTCGTCCCGGTCCCGACTGAGACGAACCTGAATTTCGTACTCTCCGTCGCGTGGAAAGTGATGGTCAACCAACAGACCGCCCCTGGTCCCATAGGGAAGGCCATCAACATGCTCCTGTTGCGAGAGATCCGGTGGCAGGCGATGTGTGACACCGGATGGGCGTTGGATTCCGCTGCCGATCGCCATCTTCGCAATCTTCGTTGCCGCCGTCAGATAACGTTCCATGAGCAACGGCGAAAGAGTCCCAACCGTGATGTTATCAAACCCATCGCTGGACGCATCCGCGGGCAGCAGTGTTCGGACGTCGATATCGATTGCTAACAGATCCCGAATCGCGTTTTGATACTCCGTTCTGGTGAGTCGACGAAGCGGCGTTGTTGCACCAGCATGCGGGTGAAGCTTCGAGCGCTCGTCTAACGCGCCGGTGAGGACCGCTTCAAAGGAAGCGTATGCGGCTTCATCCGGTTGTCCGGCATCCGGCGGAGGCATTTGTCGGCTTTGAACTCTCAGAAGCACTTGCTCCCAGGAGGCGACACTTTTTTGATCGTCGGATGCGAGAGCCTCAAGTCCTGCCCCCGACTCAAACCAATCCCGCAACTCAAATCCTCGACTCGCGTCTTCGCCCTCGTGACAGCCGAAGCAATGATCTTCGAGGAATCCACCCAGTTGTTCGCGCAGTTCCAATTCGGATGCCAATGCCGGTTTGGAGGCGATAGCAGCCAAAATCCAGACGACATGTTTCGTCAAACCATTCATGATAGCCCAAAGGCCGCGGGAAGTTTCGAGCATGAGCCGGTGGGATGGGGTGAGACGCGGCGAAGCCGCATTGTCCGCAGCGAAATCGCACCCACAATATACATGTTTCTTCGGTTCCCACGTCGATTTCGTGTCAACTTCATCAATTGTGATCGAGACATCCCGACTCATCGATTTTCTTGATTTACACGCTCGCAACCGACCAAACGATGCCTCACTCTGGCTAAGCGGTGAAGACGAGACGGGGCGTTGCCTCAGGCGTCAGCTGAGTTCGATCAGTTGGCGTGAGCTTCGCGTTCTCGTGGATCAAATGGCCAACCGCCTCGCGGCTCAGAAAGCGCAAGCGATTCTCTATGCGTCGCAGTGCGACTCCAGCGACGTCATTGTGTCGCTCGCTTGTGCCCGCGCGGGGTTGATCGAGATTCCTCTCGATGCGTCATCGGGCGAAGGCTTCATCGATGCCTGTCGAGAGTCCATCGATGGATTTTGGATTGGCCGCGAAACAAAACGCGATTGGCTGACAAACTCGGACATCGAGCGAGACTTGATCGAAGACGGTCCTCTTTGGGACTCAAGAAACTCACGCCACCCAACAGACGACGCTTTGATCTTGTTTACCAGCGGTACGTCGGGAAAACCGAAGGGTGTTGTCCTTTCACATCAAAGTTTGATATCGAATGCCCGCGCGAAGCTTGCCGTCGTGCCAAATGCTCATCACGACCGTCGGCTCATGCTTCTTTCAATCTCGCATGCCTACGCGAGGACCAGCTGTATGGGGACATGGTTGCTCTCAGGTTGCACGATCGCGGTTTCACGTGGTTACGAAGGTTGGTGCGAGTTAGCGATTGCATTCAATCCGACACATTGCAACCTGGTGCCGAGTGTCATCGAGAGGGTTCTTATTCGGGACGAGTTTCCATCGTCACTCGATCAATTGGGATGCGGAGGAGCGGCATTGCGGCGAGACGCGTTCGAAGCACTCAAGGAACGTGGCGTCACGCCGATCCAAGGTTACGGATTGACGGAAGCAGGACCCGTCATTGCGACCCAGTCGCCGTCAAACTCGATACCGCAGCGTTGTGGCGAGTTTGTGGCCGGTTGGGAGCATCGCATCGAAGACAACGGTCAACTGTTTGTACGCGGCAAGCATCAGATGACTCGATACTGGAACAACCCGACCGAGACATCGCGTCGGATAAGCGAAGACGGTTGGTTGGACACCGGGGACTTAGTGCGTCTGTGCGAGCAATCCAATCAACTGGAAATCGTCGGGCGCAATGATGATCGGCTGACACTCTCAAACGGACACACGATCGATCCGGCTGCGATCGAATCACGAATTCGACAAGTTCCTGGGATCCAAGATGCGGTTTTGACCGTCCGAGACGATGAGCGATCAATCGTTCTCTGGCTCGCGTCAGACCGAAAACCCAATGCGGGAAAGCGAGAATTGATTCAGCCCGAGTTAACTGACGCGAACGTTCGTGAACTCGAGAGTATCTTCTCAACCATGCCGACTTGGCAGCGTCCTGCAGAAACTCGTTTTTTCGAAATACCTGATTCGAAGCGTCGTGAGATGGTGAACCGTAAAGGCGAAGTCAGGCGGACGTCGTTATTGCGGTATCTTGCTCGTCAGTGAGCATTGTGCCTACCGTAGCCCGACATGTTTTGAAAGCCGTGCGACAAGACTTATTCGTTGGGTTACGGATCGGGGCCTCAAGCCGCTATCATGACGGCACCCACACACAACGGTGACCGGCTCCAGGACAACACGGGTAGAACACTGCCCGGTCTCAGTCACCCTTCTTCTTTTTCGGCCCCACTCCATGGCAGTTGACCAAAAGACTCAGTTTGACAGCTCACTTCTTCGGCGTTTGCATTCACTGCAACTGAATGTTGCCGATCTGGAAGGTCAGCTTCAGCGTGGGCCAAAACAAATCAAAGCTGGTGAAGCAAATCTTGAGAAGGCTCAGGCAGTGGTCGATAAGGCGAAGGAAGACGTGAAGTCGGCCACGATCGCGTGTGATGAAAAGCAGCTTCAACTCAAGTCCCGCGAGGATCGGATTGAGGAACTCAAGGCAAAACTGAACACAGCGAACAGCAACAAGGAGTACAACTTACTCAAGGAACAGATCGCTGCGGATCAGCAAGCCAACAGCGTTCAGAGTGACGAGATTCTCGAGGGCTTGGAGCGAATCGACGAGCTCAACGAAGCCGTCGGTGTCGCTCAGCAGGAGTATGCGGTGAAGAAGGAGGAGCACGATGCAAGAGTTCAGAAGATCGAGGAGCGGCTGAAAGTTGTTCAAAGCGATCTTGAGCATATTCGAACGGAATTGGCGAACGCTGAGCAGCAGATCCCGGCGGCCGCAAAGTCAGAATACGTGCGTTTGACGAGTTCTCGGAAAGATGAAGCGCTTGCTCCGGTGGAGGACCACTGCTGCGAAGGATGTAATCAGACCTTAACCACACAGATGATTGATCGAGTTCGTCTCGGCTTCCTGACAGAATGTCCTTCGTGTGCGGCTTGGCTCTATTTGAAGAAAGATGGCTAGGTTGGGAGAGACGCGGGCAATATGAATGTGATTGGTCTGGTCGGTTCCGTGGCGGCGGGCAAGTCGACGGTCGCGGAGTTCTTGTCGTCGCTCGGCGCCTGTTGGCTCAACGCGGATGAAATTGCAAAAAGCTGTCTGAACGATGCTGACGTGATCGATCGTCTAGTGGAGCGTTGGGGACCCGAGATCCTAAGTTCCGAGGGTGTGATTGACCGCGCATCGGTCGCACATCGAGTGTTTGGCTCGGACGAGGCGTCAAAGAGTGAGCTTCGGTTTCTTGAATCCTTGACTCATCCGCCCACACGTCAAACGATCCTCAAAAAGATTTCTGAGGCGGCACGAAAACGTCGTGAGTGCGTCTTGTTGGATATTCCACTCCTCTTTGAATCGGGCTGGGATTTGGCCTGTGATTGGATCATTTGCGTCGATGCTGACGTAGAGATTCGTCGTGAAAGGGCCCGCAAGCGTGGCTGGGACGGCGGCGAGTTGGATCGCAGAGAGTCCAACCAGCTAGCGATTGAGAAGAAAATTAGACTCAGTCAGGTTGTTATGCGCAATGAGACGACCTTACAGGCTTTGCACGAGAATCTGCGTCGACAGTGGCCAAAGCTCTGTAGAATAGAGAAGCGTCCGGAGTCGGTAGCCGCTTCCCCCTCCAAACACTGTTTGTCGGACTGGGAAGCCAGCCAAGGTTCCTAACTTTTCTCGATTCAACCGGGCCGCCGCGAAACCGACTTTCCCTCCTAGCGACAGCATCCGCGGCAAAACGGGCAATTTCCCCAGGCGATTCTTCTCTCCGCTCTCCTCCCGCGTCAAATTAGACGCTTCGATCATGCAATCCAAAACGCCGGCGGGTGACGACCGCGATAATGGTCGTTCCCTGAAACGTCATTCGAACTCGCAGCGCCCTCATCCAAAGCGACGCACGCAGCGGCATCCCGACAAAGCCGTTGACCAGCGCATTCGCGAGCTGGACGCCGAGCGAGATCCGCTGTCACTTCCTGAAGAAATCGTTAGCGAAGCGACGAAGGTCGGACAGCGAGTCGGGGTCCCGTCAGCATCGAACCAGAAACCGCTGAATCTTGCTCAACTACAAGCACTTAGCAGCGACGAATTGCTTGCGATGGCGGAGACCGAGGGTGTTCCTCGTCCCGAAGAACTGCCCAAGCATGAACTCGTCTTCAGCGTGCTCAAAAGCCGTATGAAGCGTGGCGGTTTGATGTACGGCGAGGGAACACTGGAGATCCTTCCGGACGGTTTCGGATTCTTGCGGAGTAGCAAACATCATTACGTTTCCTGCCCGGACGATATCTACGTCTCGCCAAGCCAGATTCGCCGGTTCGGTCTGCAGACCGGCAGCCATGTTGCCGGTCAAATTCGCCCGCCCAAAGAAAACGAAAGGTACTTTGCACTGTTGCGAATCGAAGCGATCAATCGTCGCGATCCACAGCAACGTGACACTACGATTCCGTTCGAAGAACTCACGCCGCTGCATCCAGACCGTCGCATCATGATGGAACACGATGGCAAGGAAGTATCGACGCGTGTGGTCGACATGCTGACGCCGATCGGGTTCGGACAGCGTGGCTTAATCGTCAGCCCGCCAAGAGCGGGAAAGACGATATTGATGCAGAACATGGCTCGCGCCGTGCTCGCCAATTACCCAAAGGCTTACGTGTTCATCCTGCTGATCGACGAACGCCCCGAAGAAGTCACGGACATGGAGCGTGAGATTCGTGGGCCCCAGTGCGAGGTGGTAAGCAGCACATTTGATGAACCAGCCCAGCGACATATTCAAGTCGCTCAAATGGTGATCGAGAAAGCAAAACGCATGGTCGAAGCCGGAACCGATGTTGTCGTTTTTCTCGATTCCATTACCCGGCTTGCTCGCGCACACAATAGCGATGGTGAATCGACCGGAAAACTTCTCAGTGGAGGCTTGGATGCCGGTGCGATGCAAAAACCAAAAGCCATCTTCGGATCCGCACGGAAAACGGAGGAGGGTGGATCCTTAACGATCCTAGCGACGGCATTGGTCGACACGGGCAGCAAGATGGATGATGTCATCTTTGAGGAGTTCAAAGGAACGGGGAACTTGGAAATCGTGCTGGACCGTGGACTCGTCGAGCGGCGAATTTGGCCCGCGATCGATATCAGCAGTAGTGGGACCCGTCGCGAAGAAATGTTGCTCGACGATGAGGAATTTCAGCGTATTTCTTCCCTTCGTCGGGCACTGGCCGAGATGTCACCCGCTGACGCCATGAATGACTTGGTCAAGCGGTTGAAAAAAACGCAGAACAACGCCGAATTTCTGATGAGTGTCAAAGATGTTGACTGAAGTGACGGGGCAGGAAGGCCCCGCGCCCGATGGGATCATCCCCATCATCGCCAGCCGCTACAACGAGAGCATCTGCGATGCATTGGTGGAAGGCAGCATCAAGTCGCTCAAAGAAGCCGGAGTGTCCGAAGATCGAATTCGGGTCATTCGTGTTCCCGGTGCATGGGAGTTGCCTCTGGCGGCTGCGACGGCAATGGGTCAATCGGAGACCGTCGGCGTCATCACGTTGGGCTGTGTCATCAAAGGGGAAACGACTCACGACGAGCATATCAACCGTTCGGTAAGCGATGCCCTGATGAAAATGAGCGTCGAGACGCGGAAGCCGATCGGATTTGGTTTGCTCACCTGCAACACGCTTGAGCAAGCGCTTCAGCGGAGTGGCGGGACGGTTGGAAACAAGGGAGAAGAAGCAGCGGAAGCGGTTCTTGAAATGCTCCGGCTCGGACAAAAGCTCCTCTGAATCTCGATGAGTTCTCCAGTGCAACGCATCGCCGTCTATACCGGTTCATTTGACCCGATCACGTTGGGTCATCTCCACATTATCGAGCGTGCTTGCCCGCTGTTCGACACGCTGGTAATCGGCATCGGAATCAACGCGGACAAACGCTCGCTCTTCTCGCCCGATCAGAGACATCACTTGGTGAGCGAGGTCACTAGCTGCTTTGCGAACGTTCGCGTCGAGTGCTTCAGTGGCCTGGCGGTCGACTTCGTCCGTTCGCTGGGTGCCACGGTCATGGTGCGTGGGATTCGGCCACTCACAGACATCGCCGGGGAATTCACGATGATGATGGCCAATCGACAACTCGACGATGAAATCGAAACGGTCTTCTTGATGTCCGACGAACGCTTCGCCCACGTCAGCAGTTCCTTGCTCAAACAGATCGCAAGCGTCAGTCAAGATGATGAGCAACTTGCGAAGTTCGTTCCCCGATCCGTCATCGAGCCACTTCGTCGCCAAATGCAACTCGGCGACTGAACGACTTCAACTTTGCTAACCCAACAGCGCCAGTTCCTCCGCGATTTGATCGGCTGCGTCGACGGACCAGTCAGCGGCAAGGCAGTAGTCATGGTTGGCCCGCGATGACTGGGGAGAAACGGGCTCGATGCTGGGTTTGCGGACCAAGCTCGACCCAACGGCGGGGAAGCTGTCCGATTCGATTCCTTGGATGCCCTGATCCAGATTCAATTCGGTGCCATCCCCGGCCGAGCTTCGGTTTGATGCTGTTGCTCCCGACAAGCCCACTCCGGAGTTGGGGAGTAGTCTTGCGGCAGCCAACGCGACAGTCGTGCGCGCATCTATCATGCCCAGTGAGTCAGACCCGCTTGCATCTCCACGCAGGCCGGCAATGATCAAGTCACGCAGCTGAACGGCAGAGAGGTTGGGATTTGCCGATAAGGTGAGAGCCGCCAAGCCTGCGACGTGGGGAGTAGCCATGCTCGTCCCGCTTTCGAGACCGTATTTCCCGTCGGGACGCGTGCTGTAGATCGAAGAACCGGGGGCATCGACTTGCGTTGCACCGGAGAAACCGACAGGGTTACTGAAGGATGAGACAAAATCGAACCTCGTGTGGGATCCAACCGAAATCACATTCGAGTGATCTTCGCTGAGTCTTGCCGGCCAATCTGGAGTCGTTGCACGCTTGTCGCCATCATTTCCTGCCCCCGCTACAACGAGAATATCATGTTGGGCCGCAAGCTGAATCGCGGCTTCCTCCGCGGGATCATATCCGCCACCGAGGCTCATGTTGATGATGTCGGCACCCATCTTGATTGCGTACTTGATCGCATCGATGTATCCATCCGCGTTG
>JBCCOI010000262.1:0-9771 GCA_039025515.1 Planctomycetota bacterium | reverse complement strand
CTGTTGTCATAAAAGAAGCGAACGAACTGCCTCTGTATCTTGAAGAGCAAATCGCTTTCACCAGCATCCTCCATTGCCGACAATGCTCCGCCTGAGCGTGGGAATTCGAAGACCTGCAGCGTGCCACTAAAGTCAATGATTGCCAAACGCAGCAACTCAGGTTCACTCGATGGTAGAAACTCGATATCAACAACACGTTCGGTACCGCTCGGGGCTCTAAAGATTGGCCGCTGATTCTCAAGGTCCCAGCATGCGATCTCGCCTGATTCTCCTCCAATCGCTGCAACGTCACCACTCTGATCAAGGGCCAAACACCTGGGCCGAACCGGATGAATGTGCAGCCGATCTCGTTTGGGAGACAGATTCCAAAAGCAAAGTTTCCCTTCGGCATCGGCTGATACCAGTTCGACGCGATCGTCACCGCCTAATCGTGGACGAAACGCAGTGGCCAGCACTGGTGCACTATGCGTTAGTGTCTTGGCAATCAGTCTCTGCCGTTGTTCGCCGGAATGGGGTGCCTTGTCATCGACGTGCCAAAAACAAACACGGTTGTTCCCTGCACCGTGGGCCATGAAGCGATTCGATGCATCAATCTTAACAGAGCGAACTCCCTGTGCCGCGACGGATTGAAAGACAAAATCACGCGCACGAGGAAGAGAAATTGTAAGCGGACTAGTTCCTTGTTGATCGATCTGCCACTTGGCGATTAGGCCGTTGGAAAGCCCGACAAGAACTCTCTTGTCATCTTCTAGGAACTGCAAGCTCCGTACATCCGTGTTGTGATTTCCAGCGCTGACGACCTGCGTTTCCCCGAGGAGCGCATTGGTCAACGAATCGTGGACGCGGACCTTTGCCCAATAGTGTTCTTTACCGATATGCCGAGTTCGATCGCCCGTTGCAAAGTAACGGCCATCTTCTGAGTAAGCACAGGCAGTTAGATACGTTTTACTTTCCGTTCGAATGGGCTCGCGGCTCATGTCATGCCGGTCAAGCCAGAAAATACCCTCATCACCAACCGCCGCAAAATGCCGACCATCGGGGTGAATCGAAACGTCGCGCAGCATTCTTGAGCTGAGTTGCTTTACGACAGTTGTTGACTGGTCTTTGAAGTCCCAGAGGTAAATCTCACCGTTATTTGTTGCGACGGCCAACGTTCGGCCGTCGGGAAAGACAGCCACCGCTGTCCCGCGATGATCGCAATTGAGTTCAGCGATAATCTCGCGGTTCGCCATATCAAGAACGGCCGCGCACTTGCTGCTGCTCTGTGCGATTGCCAAGTACGAACCGTCTGGCGAGAAAGCCAAATCATTGATCGCCAAATTGCCGTATCTGAATGACGTCGACAGTGTTGGTGGATGGGACTCGTGCCAAATGTTGAACCATTCCCAACCGCGGTAGTCTTTATGACCTTCGTCGGGTCGCTGGGCATTTAAAAGCCCAACTTTGCGTTCGTAGTTGCCACTTGCGTCGTGGCTCACGGTCGACTTCATTTCCCCGATGTACGAGCGAATCGCAAGGATTTCGTTGCGTCGCTGCAGCGCTGCAATCGCGGCATCAAGTTTCTTGTTCGTGATGAAGAGCCTCCGCGCCTGCCACAGATAGGACCCAATGCCACCGGCAGAGATCGAGCCGACCAGCAATGCAAACAGCAGCAACGTTCGGTGTCGCCAAGCGAATCTCTTCACTGTCAGGAATCTTGACGGTGATCGAATCGAAAGCGGGCGACTTTCTAGATAGCCCTGCAGATCGTTCGAAAGCTCTCCAACTGTCTGATATCGGTCTCGGACATCTTTCTCAAGTGCCTTTTGTGCGATCCACTCAAGCTCTCCGCTCAGTTTTCTGGTTAGTCGTGCAGCGTTCGTTCTTCGCAAGCCCGCAATCTCTTCCAATTCACGCGGACTGGGCACAGCCCTTGATAGCCTCGGCGGCTCACCCGAACGAATTTCAGCGTAAACGGAGTCGATATCCGTCGACTTTGAAAAGCTCAGCGGGGGTGCCCCAACAAGCAACTCGTAAAAGATACTTCCCAGCGAATAGACATCCGAGCGCGTATCAACTGCCTTCGAATCCAGGCTCAGTTGTTCGGGACTCATATACTGCAGCGTCCCAAGCACCTGCCCGTGACGTGTCATCGTCCGCTGCGACTCTTCAGCAAGCGATTTCGCGATTCCAAAGTCGATGACTTTGACTTGATGACCCGTGGCTGAATGTAAGACAAGAATGTTCGATGGTTTCAGATCACGGTGAATGACTGCCTTTTGGTGAGCGTATTGAATTGCCTCGCAGGCTTGAATGAAAAGTCTGATGCGTTCGTCGATGGAAAGGCGATGCAGGTTGCAGTAATGAGTTAGAAACTTGCCCTCAATCAACTCCATCGCAAAAAATGGCACTCCGTTCTCAATGCCTGCATCCAGCAACTGGGCGATAGCGGGATGATTCAGATCCGCCAGTGTCTGACCCTCAAATTCGAACCTGCGCAGATCACTGACCGATACAAACGCTTGCTTAAGGACCTTGATCGCAACGGTACGAGTGATCGGTTCGGACTGTTGAGCTCGATAGACCACTCCCATGCCGCCTTCACCAATAACCCCTGTTAACGTGTACCGACCGAACTTGCGAGGGAATCGATCATTCGATGGCTCGGAATTCTCGGGCGTTGTTGAGTCTTCGTGGGAGGATGGAGTTTTGGCCGTTGATATTGGTCTGGCAGGCATCAGCGAAGAAACTAAGGCTTGGGCCGAGTTGCCGATCTGTGGGTGAAGTGGAGTGCTCGAAAACATCCCTTCCAACAACGCGAGACAATCCGGGCAGTCGTGGCAATGCTGTTCAATCTGCATAAATGCCTCGTCCGTGCCCTCCCCGTTCGCGAACGCCTCAAGCTCATCTGGACGCGGATGCCAGTTCATGTGTGCTCCCCAAAGCCAGTGGCATTCTCTCAAACTTCGGCAATTCCATGGTCGTCGGTACGACCCGACGAGCCGACTCGCATCAAAATGCGACGAAGCTGTTTCCGACCCGCTCTATAAAATAGCAAGAGTTCAACAATCGGTTGAAGTGTCGAGAGGAACTCTTTCCGTTCGCTATACGACGCGAGAATATTTTTACGTGTCGATTGCTAATGCAATGGGGCTAGCGTTGCCTACGTTTGGAGACTCAGTGGGCCCCCTTCGATCGATCTGATTGGACCAAGAGGCCGGCGCCCACCCCAAAACGAGCAGGATTTGGATCGGTTTAGGACTCCTTTCCGCCGCTCCATTCCCTCCAACGGAGAAGATAGTCAGCTTCCGAACAAGGAGGTAGATGCCTCACTGCCGCAAGACGTCCCAACGACATTGCTCCGATCTGTCGGAATACAATGCTGGGAGTAGAGGCTACTCTCTCGATACCGTGCAATCACCAGTGAGATCCGTCATGCGGAACGTACGAATTCTCAGTCTAGTCTTCGTTCTTCTTGGAACGACATGTTGTAGCGGCCATGAGCGCGAAGAGAGCTGTCCGAACGACCGGGTGATCGATTGTTTGAAGAGACCGTGCAGTTTCGATTTTTCAGATGCGACGCTGGAAGACATTGCGGCGACCATTGAGGAGCAATTTGAGGTTCATGTCTTTGTCGAGCAACACGCTTTGGCGGAGATCGGGCTCGAAGATCCGAAGATCACGTTCGAGACGGAGGGTATTTCGCTTCGCGCAGCGTTGCTTCTAATGCTTGAACCGTTCGACCTCACGTTTAGCGTACGTTTGGAATCGATCGTGCTGACGACTTACGACGCCGCTCACGATAATTGCCGTGCGGTCGTCTATGACGTAACGGATCTGCTTGTTCCAGTGAACACTTCGACAAATAGCCGAGCCAAAGATGACTCGTATGCCGAGTGCGTCGATTTCAACAGTTTGATCATTCTGATCGAGCTTTCAGTGCGACCAAGCACTTGGAGTACTCATGGGTCGGATTGCGGTCAAATGCTGGTGAAGGACAAGAGGCTGTTGGTGATACGGCAATCCGAATACGGTCACCTTGAAATCGAAAATCTTCTCGCATCGATACGTCGAAAAATCGGCGTCCGTGGCGAAGCCAACGCAGGTGCTTCGAGTCCACCGAATCCACGAAGTTGAGGTCTCGATATTTTCTTTAAGCGTGGCGACCGATGATTGCAAACGCTTGGGAAATTCGTGAGGGACGACGCTGGTGGCGATCGCGTCGAAATGCGACAATACGAGGGTCCGTCGTGTTGCTCAGACAAAGTCCGCGAATTCGAATGGATTGTTCATCCGTGTTGGCGGGCAATTTCGAACTAATTTGAGAAATGAAGGAGAGGGAGTTCCGATGGTCGCAAAGAATCGAAAACGATCCGGTAAGCCGAAACGCAGAAGACGGGTTGGGGTTGCCGTTCGTCAATCGCAAACCAAGCAACTCGAGCGACGTGCTCGTAACGCTTTCTTTGAGGATGGTGATACCGAAAGGGCACTCGCACTTCTCCGGCAAGCGGAATCAAAGGGCGCACTTTCGTACGACGGGCTGGACACCTACTTGGACGTACTACACGAATACGGTGACCTGGATGACTACGCACGCATCGCCCTGACGACGGTCGATCGGTATCCAGACGATCCCAACGCAAATATGTTGGCCGGTTCGGCGTGCTTTTCAACGCTCCAGCCTGTTTCCGCAATCTTGTATTTTGAAAAAGTGATTTCCCTAGCACCGAATCATCCCGGACTGGAAGTTGCGGAAGAACAAGTGACCAAATTGCGAGAGCACTTGCCGGAAATACTGGACGCATTTGTTGATGAACTTCCTAAAGATCTTCCCCGCATCGCATCGGCTGAGAACATCCTGCACTTTTTTACCCTCAGCCGATTTGATGAAGTGATCCGCCGCTGCCAAGTCCATCTACGGGATTACCCCGAAGACGTTCGAATCCGAAACAATTACGCCGAGGCGTTAGCACTTCGGGGAGATCAGTCGGATGCCCTGGAAGTTCTCAGTGAAACGATCAGACTGGCACCGACGAACTTCTATGCCCACGCGGCACGTAGTCTCGTCTTGTTCCTTTTGAATCGAAGGGTGGAAAGCGAAGCTGATGCGCAAAAGCTGCGAAGTCTTGTCCCTAAGCAGATCAGCGATCTGACGAAAGCCGCACGAACATTCGCGGTTCGCGGCGATGCGGCTGGTATCGAGTGGGCATATGAATTGGCAAAGCGAAGTGATTGGCTGGATGACGAATCTTCTGATACGGCTCTGCTGTTGCATTACGAAGCCACGCGGTTGGCTCGTGCTGATGATTTGAAGCAAGCCAAGTCGCTTTGGAAGCGAGCGAATACAATTGCGGGGTCCTCGGTACTCGCCGGAGAGAACTTAGAGGATCTTCGACTGCCGGTCGACGAACGAAATGGACCGTTTTATTGTGATTTGACAGATTGGCTCAATCATAAACAGCAGAAGCAAACGCGATCACTTGCGAACGCAATTCACGATGACGATAGCCTCTCAGAGGCGACGACTCCCGCTCTTATTCGCGACTTCCTTTCCAAGAATAAAGACCTTGAGCACTTGCTGCCCGACATGCTTGATCGAGGAGACTCTGTTGCCATACAGTTCGCGATTCAATTGCTCACGGTCAGTAGCAACGAGAAGAATCAAGCCGCGTTGCGAGCGTTCATCGAGGGCACCCATGGAACGGATGCAATGCGATTTCAAGTTGCCAGTGAGTTGCATCGCGAGGATGTTCTCGGATCCGATTCGACCGTGATTTACGTTCGGGGAAAACGAGATCGCGTCGAGTTCATCGATTTTGAGATCACCGATGAACCGACGATTATCGAGAGTCGAGGCGATGAGATTCAGCAGCTCATCGAGAATGGGGTCGAACACCTGCATGCCGAGGAGGGAGTGGAAGCCGAGAAGGTGTTTCGCCAAGTTGCGAAAGTTGACGATGCACCGGATGTTATCAACAACTTGGCTATGGCTTTGGAGATACAGGGGCGCGGCGAGGAGGCGAGCCAACTGATGGACGAATTGGTTGGAAAACACCCCGACTATTTCTTTGGGCAGATCGGGATGGCGAATCGTGCCTTGCAGCAAAAGAACTATGCAGCGGCGCTGGAAACGCTCACGCAACTGCAGCGACGAAAAAAACTACACGCAGCGGAATTCGTTGCGTTGGCCAAGTCGATGATCCGTACATATGTTGGGCGGCGAGAATTTCCCAGTGCCCAGCGATGGCTGCAGATGCTCGAGAATTATGATCCCGAACATCCAGACGTACAAACCTTCGAAGCTTTCATCGAATTTCAACGCGGCAGTCGCAATCGTTTGTCTCGGCTACTCGGTGGGAAGTGATCGCGGTTCGGGATTGCATCACTAATTCGAGCAGGTTGGCAGGTCCATGAGTGAAGGCGAATTGGTGTTGCAGTGTTTTGTATCGCTGTGGTACGAGCCCTCAGAGTTAGCGAAGACCCCTTACACCATTGTGATGACATGTCACGGGCAGCCCACACGATCGGAATTGCGACGATTCTGCTGAGTCTCATTGGGTGCAGAGCCTCACAAAAGCACGATACGGAGCTTGAATCAATCATCCAAGCTGTTTCGTACGACACGTCAATTCCAGATGAACATCCTCGTTCGTACATCGGAACTTCGGAAACTCGGGATAGACCAGTCGAACCCCTGCCTGGGCCACCACAACTCACGGAGCGGTTAGCGTCGTTTCGGGAGACCGTTGGAGATGGTGTTCGTGCCACGCTGGGTTTTGTCTTCTTGGGACTCATCAAGATCGTTGGTGCTGCTCTTGATTCTGGTGATGATGAAGACTTTTCCACATCTCGGAGTCAGGCTGATCGAAACTTCAACCAATGGCTGGACGACCGAGAACGTTGGCGACGCAACGGTTAGCATCGCGTGATCAATAACTGACCTGTAATTTTGCATCTCATCACGGCGGAGCGTGATGGCAACGTTGATAATGCGACAGTTATTGATCCCGCGACGGTTAGTGGCAGCTGAGGTTGAAGTGACGCGGGCGGTAGTGGACGAGGCGATCAACTCATCGTTCGTAGTTTGGTAAGCTGGTACTGCTAGTTGAGCGACTATTGAATGGGTGATCTATCCCCGCTTGTAGCCAATGTCAAAACGAGACCTGTTCAGACGCGTAAGGGTTCGTTTCTCGTTGCGAACGATCGGATTGCTTATCTTTCTGCTTGCCGGTTCAAGCATCGCCTCACGACGTGAAGTCATTTTGGTCTGGCGGCGACGCGACTCACCGCTGCGGGCCAGTGAAGATTCGGTGACGAAATGGGCTTGTCGCTATTTGAATTGAGACCGGATGGTGCCGAGCGTGTATACTAATTTGAGACTTTTGCCGAAAGAGACGCCTCCGCGCAATGCTAATGAAGAGCCTGAGCCAAATAAGACTAGTTCGACGCCGCGGTTTAGCGCGGCGATTTGGCTTGGCGCTGTGTTGTGGACTCGGTTTGGTTTTCGCCCTCGGGCCGATCATTCACGGGTTGTTTCACGCCGGTGATTTACCGCACCGTCATGCGGCAGGTTCAGCTCACCACCACGATTCGGATCGATCGCATTCGCACCACGCGGCAGGAAGGCACGCGTCGGACGCGTCGAATTCTGTCGTCATCGACCGAACGGATTCGTCGGGTCTCGATCGAAGTGATGACAATTCTGGTTCTGATCAGCGACCAACTCCCTCGCCAACGGAAGAGGGCGTTCCTCTCTTTTTGATGCTGGAAGTTGAAGCATCGGGAACGGTCGTCATCGACGTGGGAACTTGTCGTTCGGATTTCTTTGCAAGCTACATTGCCTTCTCCAGGGCGAGCTTTTCTCCTCATTTCCAGTTGGGCGCTGTCAGCCCTCGCGGACCACCGACCGTCTAGCGCTGGCCGAATTCAGCTCGGCACGGATCTGTATCTAGGGTCCCTGACTGACGTTCATTTGACGCCCTCGTAGGTCAATCCCGAATTGTTCGTGGTTGCCTTCTGGCCGGCGTTCTTGCGCGGATGGTCTATCGCCATTTCTCTGAGCGATCGCAAGCCATCCATTTGAAGAGATTTTTCGCTAACGCTATTTCATTAGGCAAACCAGATGTTTTTCGATCTCAACGCTCGCATCGCACGAGCAAAGCAGACTCGGCTTGGATTAACCCTGATCGAGCTAATTGTCGTATTGGTCATCTTGATCGGATTGGGGGGGCTGCTTGCTCCGACCATCAACAACGCCCTCACTCGTACTCACGTGTCCACGTGTGCCGTTTCGTTCCCCGAAGTTCACAGCATGATGCAGCGTGTTCAGGTGGAATCCGGAAACTTTGGAACTGGGTTTGATTCCGGTATTTACGCAACTACTTCAGACCCGGTCAATAACTCCACCACAACGTTTGGTTTGACTCAGGGTGGCGGTAACGGCGCAACAGGCCCCCTGTCTCTTCAGGTCCAAGACCTGACCGCTGACGAGGCTGCGGCGTTGGCCCGAGTGGGGATCACCAACGTCTTTGATCATACGCCGCCAACCCCTGCCGACCCTGACTACAACGTGACCTTCAATATTTTCGGAACGAGCCGTGACCTAGCCACCGGAGGTGCGGCGATCACGTTGACGCCTGAGCAAGCGCAATTGATCTTTCTTCCCACTGGAAACGGCCAAAAATACGTCTGGTTCGGAATCGGACGAAACTGGAGCCTATTGAGTGAGTTGGCTGCAGAACCTCCGGTTCACTTCGGCGACGCTTTCGGCGCCCTTGCGGACCAAGTTCACTCTCGTTTCGGGATCATAATGCAAGTAGCGGAAGCAGGTGGTGCACTCGAAAAGGCTGAGTACAAACGCGTCAGCTATTGTGTTGATGGGGAGGTCTTCGAGACTGGCGATAACCACATCGAAAATTATTACAAGGAAGTGAATCCTCGTGGAGCCTGATCGCTGAGATTTGTTCAGCCCTGAAAATAATTCAATCGCCGCGAACAATATTCGCGGCGGTTGTTTTTTGATGTGGGACTCTCTCTCCAGAAGGGGAATTGTCGATGCTTTAGTTCCGAACCCGGTTTTTGGGAATTGCCGCAGCTGGCTAGCGGCTATCGCCCATCAGCTGAGATTGCACGAATTCAAGAGTTGACACTGCACAACGTAACGGGCGATCCATGATTGTCGCCGATCGGCTCCGTCGCTCCGCCCGATGGAAACATGTCAAAATCGATCGGACGGAGCCTCTCTTGTCTACATGGGGATGCTAGCGATACTGACAGTATTGGAACTACATAGGCTGAGACGCGGCGGCACAGGGGATTACGTCCCTTCGGGACTATCGGCAGACCCTTGTCCATCACTCAGTCTCGAAGGGACGGTAGCGCCATGCCGGTGGCCTTGGCAACCGGTTCGGTGACGAGGGGGATAGGTAGTCCCGAAGGGACGATAGCAGCTAATCCCACAGATGGCGTTCATCGTAGTCGACTCCAGCCAAGTTGAGCAGGCGAAGATACTTATCCCGGGTATCCCTCGGTCGCATGGTGTTGGACCTGATTTTCGATGTACCGAATGACCGAATCTAGATTTTAGCTCTCGCATAAAGGTACAAATTCGATGGGTACTTTTTAGCCTGACCAACAGATGTACATGGTCGATCCAGCCTCCGATCCGAATTACTTTCTCGCGTTTCGGGTTGCAGATAGGGCTTTCGATTCTTGGTGCTCAATACAAAGTGGTAAAGCAGTTGATGATGGGTTGACATACACGCTCGTGCGCTATCGTCCCTTCGGGACTTT
>JBCCOI010000261.1:0-9773 GCA_039025515.1 Planctomycetota bacterium | reverse complement strand
ATTGGATCCGATGCGCATCGTCGGAAGGATCAACCGGGAGATTTTTGTGAGAAGAAGAACGTTCATCAATGCCGGACTTGCTGCCGCATCCTCAGCCTGTTTCGCCAGTCGTGCCAACGCTGACGCCGGTGTGCAGACAAATCGCATTCGGCAGTCAATCATGGGTTGGTGCTTCAAACCGATGGACATGATTTCGCTCGCCAAACAATGTAAGCGCATCGGGTTGGAAGCAATGGAAGGAATCGATTCAAAGCTCTATGACGAAGTAACTTCGCTGGGTCTCAAGATATCGCTTGTCGGCAGTCACGGGTTTGCGAAAGGTCCGGTTGACAGCGATCACCACGCGGAAGTGGAAAAGAAGCTGCGCGATGGAGTTGATTTGGCGGTCAAGTACAACGTCCCCAACGTGATCACGTTCACGGGAATGCGGAAAAAAGGGCAAAGCGACCGAGTCTCCCGTGAGAACTGCCTTCGCTGTTGGAAACGCATTCTCCCGTACGCTGAAGAAAAAGGCATCGGCATCGTCTTGGAACATCTCAACAGCAAAGCTCATCTCAATCCGGATGGAACCATTCATCCGATGAAGGGGCATCCCGGCTATTGGGGTGACGACGTCCATTTGTGCGCAGAAATGATTCACGAGCTCTCGAGCGAGCGGTTCAAATTGCTCTTCGACATTTATCACGTCCAAATCATGAATGGTGACCTGATCTCTAACTTGCAGAAGTATCAGTCCATCATCGGCCACTATCACACTGCCGGTAATCCAGATCGTCGGGAGCTCGACGAAGCAAACGAGATTAATTACCCGGCCGTCATGCGTGCCATCTTGAAAACGGGCTACGACGGATACGTCGCACAAGAGTTTATCCCAACCGGAGTCGATCCGATTCGCTCGCTCGAGCAAGCCTACTCCGTCTGCAATGTCGTTTTGTGATTGTTGCCCGATTCCGATCTCTCACGTTTAACTGGTGATCGCAGTGACGTTCTACCTCAGTACCAGACGAGTAGCCGCCTGTGGCCTTTGGGTGTTCATCGCGGTTGCGTTGCTCGGTCGACCTGCTTGCGCATTCGGTCCCGATGAAGATCAGCAAGACGCGAAAACGTCATTTGCCAAAGCACTCGACGAAGTAGAAGCCGAGATCGAAGTCCGAGAACGCGAAGCCGAGTATGGCAGCGATACGGTCAACGAATACGCAACAGAACTTGAACTTGAATATCGAGACCTGTCGTCTCGTCTCCGAGACGTTGAGCAAAAACCATCAGCCAATCGAAGGCTGATTGAATCGACGCGTAAGCGACAGAAACACATCTCGTTGCTTCTCTGGCAGCTGCGAAGGACCGGCGCGACACTGGGGCAACCGAATAGCCGCTCGAATTCCGAGGTGCACCTGAAATTACATCGTTTACTCGGCGAACACCGCGAAGAAGCTCGTGACGCCAACCTGATGAAACGATTTCAAGAGCTGTCGCGAAGGACTTCGGAACTACTGCGTCGAAACGCCGAAGCTCGAATGACGGGAAGCTTTCACTTCGTGCGTCCGGAAGACAACGAATCGTTCGCAATCGCCAATGGGCAACAACCGCTTGAAGCCATCCGTTCTTCATTGGGCGATCTTGTCCAGCTTCGTTGGCGCGGCGGAAAACTGGACTTGGATGAACAACATTGGGAGGTTCCATTCGCAGGAAAAAGCCTGGAGGAGATTGAGCGGGAAGTCATCGAAGAATTGCGATCCAGGGGTGCGAAGATTCCAGAACCAGACCGTACAACGGCTTTTCGCCGGAAACAACTGTTTGAAACGCCGCCAGCTCTGCTGCTTTTTCAAGACCTTCAACATCGGGTCAGCGACAGCAAGAGAGTGCATCGGGTGCAAGGGAATGTTGGACAGACCAAGAAAGCCAGCTTCAACACTGGCAGTCTGTCCGCGTCGATCCGAGTCTCCGAGGAAGAACTCGAGTTGATCTTTCGAGAAGAGACTGGTTCACGCCGCACCTTGGAATTCAGACGGGCAGGGGGTGACCTGAGCATTCGACTTCTATGGTGATGACGTCTTTTTGATTGATCAAAAAGCTGACGGCGACAGCCGATTCGTTTTCGTCGGTCCGGACAAAGTCGTCCAACTAAGCGGCTCCTCTTTCGCGGCAATTTACGGGCAGTCTCCCGAAGTGATGGAGGAACGCTTCTTTCAGTTTCTGCGTGATCGTGGCATCGGACTGCCCAAAATGAAAACTGATTCCAGTGTACGAGAACGCATCGAGTTGAGATCACAGAAGACAAGTGAAGAACTGAGGGAGCAGTTTTCTCAGCTGGTAATGAAACTCGATCACGGAGATTTCGGGACAAGGCAACGAGCCTATCGTGAGCTGAGTGAGAACGTCCAAAAGTACTCGGTGTTGATCAAGGAATTGCATGATGAGACTCACTTAACGGCGTCAGCCGAATCGCGGGCGCGACTTTCGGAGCTCCATAAGCAATATGAAGAGAATTTTGGTGAGATCGATGACTTGATCGATCGAGCCGAATGGCTTCGTCAATAGTCCGAGCAGACACCGCATCCGACGCGGTGAGTGCCCCAGCCGAAAAGCGGAAATGCGGCTTCGTTAGCCTCCGATGATCTCCCGTGCGACCGAACCGCCCACGTCCGTCAACCGCATCTCGCGGCCGGCGTAGCGATAAGTCAGCTGCTCATGATCGAAGCCCAATAAATGAAGAATCGTGGCATGCCAATCATGAATGTGCATTCTTCCCTCCACAGCTTCATAACCATGTTCATCGGTGGCGCCAAAGCGGAAGCCTGGTTTGACACCTCCACCAGCCATCCACATTGTGAAGCCTTTGTGATTGTGATCTCGCCCCTTTCCGTCGGGTGAATACGGCGTGCGTCCGAACTCACCTCCCCACATCAGCAACGTGTCTTGGAGCAGGCCGCGTTGATGGAGATCCTCGAGGAGGCCGGCAATCGGTTTGTCGGTCTCCGCAGCATTTTCGGCGAGTGCGTTTTTTAGGTTGCTGTGCTGATCCCAACTTCCATGCCCGAGCTCGATAAACCGAACTCCCGCCTCGGCGAAGCGTCGCGCGAGCAAGCACTGTCGCCCAAATCCGTCGGTCGGATCTTCACCGATTCCGTAGAGTCTGTGGGTTTCTTCCGATTCGCGATCCAAATCCATTAGCTCGGGAACGGCGACTTGCATTCGAAACGCTAGCTCATCGTTTTCAATGGCTGCTTCGATTGCATCGTTCTCCTGATCACGCGAGAGTTTCTCTCGGTTCAGCTCTCCGAGTAGGTCTAACTGAACCCGCTGTGTCGATCTTGAAAACTGATTGTTGACGGCATTGCTGATTCCGTACTTGTTGACCGGACCACGCCGCATTCGATCGATACGTCGATTGCGTGCACTGCTGTCGGCGACCATGAACTTCGTACCTTGATAAGCAGCCGGTAAAAATGCGTTGCCGTAGTTTTGCGCCCCACCAACGCTGCTGGGCGGGTTCAATGAAATAAATCCCGGTAGGTTCTGGTTCTCGGTTCCAAGCCCATAAAGCGTCCAAGCACCCATCGAAGGACGCACTTGCTGAAAGTTTCCGGTATGCAACTGCAACATGGCCTGCGCGTGCGCGGGCTGATCACAATGCATTCCGTGTAGCATGCAAAGTCGATCAGCCTGTTTCGAAAGGTGAGGAAAGAGCTCTGAAATCCACAGTCCACTTTCGCCGTGTTGCTCGAACTTGAACTTGGACTTACACCATGGTACACCGTAGCTTGACGTGCGACCGTGGGCACTTGCGAGTGACGGCTTGTGGTCGAATGTGTCGACATGTGATGGACCGCCTCTCATGCAAAGGAAGATGACCCGCTTCGCACGCGGTGGGAACTGCGGCGCGCGGGCAGCAAGAAGCGACTCTGCGGCGGGAACCGGTTCGGCGCCAGATTTCTCGGCCTGCAGCGCGGCGAAGGCCAAGTAGCCAAAACCGGAAGAGAGCTTGATCAAGGCATCGCGACGCGACGTTGAACGATCAAGCCACTGGTTCGCAATCTGTCTCGACATCAAAGTTCCTTAATCGATTTCCTTGAACTCGCAGGTGCAGTAAAGCACTTGGCAGTACGCCGCAAGCTTCTGTTGCGTTGAAAGATTCGCTG
Source organism: Planctomycetota bacterium (assembly GCA_039025515.1). Taxonomy (GTDB): domain Bacteria; phylum Planctomycetota; class Planctomycetia; order Pirellulales; family Pirellulaceae; genus Stieleria. Next base: position 5,634 of record JBCCOI010000261.1, on the reverse strand, counting down.
TTGTCGGTATTCGATCCATGAATTTTCGAGCGAGCAGTCGTTCCGATTCCGTTGGAAGTCGCGCGAATAGACGTAAATAGGCCTCGTCGATCCTCTCGCCGCCGTTCGTCTTGATGAGTCGATTGCTAAGCCGACTGGCGCTTTCACTGACAAATTCGCTGTTGAGCATGTAAAGCGACTGAAGCGGCCCGGCGGTCGATTCTCGCGCACCCGAAACGCCACCGGCATCGGGAGCATCGTAGAGTTCCAGCACTTCCGGAAGGGCACTCCGAACGCGCGGGAGGTAGACCGATCGATGATTCGAGCGGATCGCCCGAATCACCGGCTCGAACACATTTTGACCGACGGTTCCTTCGCCCACGTCGCGCAACAAAGTCCCATCGGGCCGTTTTGCATCGAGCGCACCCGATGTCATCAGCAAAGCATCGCGAATCGCTTCTCCTTCCAAACGTCGCTTGTTGCTTCGCCAAAGGAAGCGGTTGTCGGGATCAATCTCAAAACTCGTCGCATTGAAATCAGATGCCAATTGCCAAGTGCGGGAGCTTGCAATGTCACGAACGAGGCTCTTCACCGACCAACCCTGTTCCATGAATCGTTTTGTGAGAAAATCGAGCAACTCTGGATGCGATGGCGGTTCACCCGCTTTTCCGAAGTCGTCAACGGATCGCACCAATCCACGACCAAACATCCAGTGCCAGACTCGATTCACGATCACACGCGCTGTAATGGGATTTCGCTCGCTCGCGATCCAGCGGGCAAGTTCCAGTCTTCCACTTCCCTTGACTGTCGGCGAGAGTTGATGCTTGTTGGGACTGGAAAGAACCTGAGGGAAACCACGGGGAATCAATTGTGCCGGCTTGTCGATCTCGCCGCGGAGAAGAAGACGGGTTGCGAGAGAGTCGTCGCGATCTTGTGTTCCCATCACGAAAACTCGGGGATTCCCACTTACGTCATACGCCTGCAGAGCTGCTTCCGTTTCATCTCGTTGACTGCGAATGCGACGAAGCGTTCCGCGAAAAACGTTTTCGCCACCACGAATCTTTCTCATCGCATCTCCAACCGTCTTGCGTGCATCATCGCGCGCACGGATAAGTCGCTGGTATGCTTCGGCTGACAGTTCTGGATTGCTCGGCCCTGGTCCCAACCCCGTAATATCGATCAACGTGGTCGCTTGGCGAGCCTGTGCCTTGATCAACCCGAAATGAGTTTCGGTCGAACGAAAGATGCAGGCAAGCGCGTAGTAATCCGACTGTGGAATCGGATCTGATTTATGATCATGACAACGGGCACAGGCGACCGTGGTGGCAAGAAATGCCCGTGTCGTTGCATCCATTTGTTCATCTACCAGATCGGCGAAGAACTGCTGCGAGTCTTCTTCGCCCACCAACTTCAAACCGACGGCAAGAAAACCCGTTGCGATCAAATTTTCTGCCCATTCGGCATCGTTCTCGATGGGGAGAAGATCCCCGGCAATTTGCTCGATGATAAATCGATCGAACGGCTTGTCTTGATTGAACGAATCGATGACGTAATCACGATATCGCCATGCATGCTGATGGATGTTGTTAGAGTCCCCGCCGGTCGACTCCGCAAACCGAGCCACGTCCAGCCAATGCCGACCCCATCGTTCACCGTAGAAGTCCGAACGGAGCAATCCGTCAATCAGTCTCGCGATCACCGCTTGGTCAAGTGTTCCATCACTGCGGACCAGTTCGCTCGTCCATCGACGCACCGCTGCGAGTGTCGGAGGCAAGCCCGTTATTGTGTAGAACAACCGCCGAACCAAAACGGTCGCCGTTGCATCTTCGCCAGGTGTGAGGTTTCTACTTTCCAGTTTCGCCATCACAAAGTGATCGATCTCCGTGCGCGGCCATGACGTGTTTCTCGGACTGGGAACACTCACGTTCGCGACGGGTTGGTATGCCCAATGATTTCTTCCTGATGCGATGTCGACCGAGGAATGAACATCCGGAGCGGATCTTGTCACCCGAGGATCTGGAGCTCCCATTTCGATCCATCGCCGGAAGTCGGCAATCACGGAATCAGACAATTTGCCCGAGGGCGGCATTTGGTAGTCGCCGTGATAGGTCAACGAGGTGAAGAGCAGACTTGCGTTGGCTGATTTGCCGTTGATTGCCGGCCCACTGTCGCCACCCCTTCGCAGGGCTTCGAAAGTATCGACACGAAGACCACCGCGTGCCCGGCCGGAAGCCTTTGAATGACACTCGTAGCAATGCTTTACGAGCACCGGTCGGATTCTTGATTCAAAGAAAACGCTTTGAACGCGATCATCAGCCGTGGCGATCGATGATACGAAGAGACAAAAGATGGCCCAAAAGTGTATTTTCATTTGCTCGGCGGCCTCTTCGGCCGAACCGCAATGACCGTGCGTCCGCCCTCGTCGGTGTTCAGCTGATTGATATCGGTGCTGCTGGTGATCACGTTCAACTGCGAGATGCGTTCACCGTTTGTCACAATCCTCGCTTTGATTGGATTTCGCAAATTGGCAAAAACGGGATTTCGCATCCCACCGACCAATTCGATGCCGACGCGGAACTCGAACGTTCGCCGCTCCCTCATCGCAGACGTGATCTTCACGTCTGCCGGGATCGTGACGACGGAATACTGACTCGAAACGTTTCCGCCTGACCGTCCCCTACCTCCGCGACGGCCGCCGACGCCCTGACCAAAACCGCGTAGCCCGCGGGCCCGCTGACCAACATTTCGTTCACCGCCCATTGCATTTGGAGAATCCTTCACAAAAGCGATGCGGTCGCCGACTACTTTATGGATGGTGATGAAGAGTTCCTCCGCCTCACAGATGCATGGGAAGCAAATCCACAGCAAGACGATACAAACTGATCTCATGGTGATAGGGCTTCCGGTCAAGACGCGTGCATTTCAGCAGTCGTTTGTAGACGTCGCCGGTCGCTAAAATTGGACGCCGAAAACTGCCGGAACTTTCGAAAAAGAGAATCAGCATTTTTTTCCGTCCAATCTGGGAATTGGCGGACGACAACATTCGGCAAAGTTCGTTCGAACGAATCAATACCAATCTTCCTTCGGGTATCCACCTTTGTCTTTCGGCCAAAATGCACAATCAGAGAAGGCGCCGGCGGAGGCTTTTGTCGGACTGCTGATGAAGCATCGTCACGCGATTTTCGCTTTCATCGCGAAGCAATTGGTGCATCCGGCTGACACAGAAGACGTCTTTCAAAGAACAAGCGTTGTTTTATGGTCGAAGATCGGCCAATTTGATCCGGAGGGCAGCTTCTTCCACTGGGCATGTGGAATCGCATTCAACGAAGTTCGAAACTTCAAACGGCAGCGGGGCCGTGACCGACTGCAATTCGACACGGAGCTTTCCGAGCTACTGGCACAAGAATCGATGGAGGAATCCGAAAGCACTCGCGCACGAATGAATGCTCTTGAAGCCTGTATTGCAAAGCTCTCATCACGCCAGCAAGAAATCCTCCGCCGATGCTATCTCGGAACCGATACGATTTCCGAAGTCGCAGAATCGCTCGGGCGGAACCGTGATGCTCTCTACAAACAACTCCATCGATTGCGCGACAAACTGGCGGCTTGCATCTCGCAGCAGTCTTCGGAGGACTTCGCACGATGAGTAACGAAGATCTCCGTGCGCTAATCGACAACCTCATTGCGGGTGAGCTCTCACGGAATGAACAAGCGACACTCCAGGCAGAACTCAAAGCGAGTGCCTCGTCACGTCAAGTCTTTTACCAGCGAATGGAACTGGAAGCGGGACTTCGCGGTTGGGCTGCGGAGTCCGTGGCCGGAGAACGAGACGCTCCTGCGCGAAAGAGCATTGGGAAACCGACCAAGGATCTTGGCGCAAAACTCGCCGTCGCGGCTTTGATCCTGCTGGCTGTCGGAGTGGCTTGGTGGTACGCCAATGAACGCCGTCCTGCGGAACGGATAGCAGCGAAGACCCCGACGATTTCAGAAAAAAAGGGCCGAGACCAAGCCCATTTGGGAACGATTGTTGAGCAGTCGGGTAACCGATGGAAGGTCAATCCGGTGTCCCTGGGTGGAGCATTCGTGCGGGGGAATCTTGCTCTGGAGGCGGGCGTGGCGGAACTACGGTTTCATTCTGGAACAAACGTCATTCTGCAGGCTCCATGCGAACTGAACATCATCGATGGAAGCAATGCAGAGTTGGTCGTCGGCAGCGTGGCGGTGAATGTCACCGAACAATCCAATGGCTTTGTTCTCCAGACACCTGAATCCGCAATCGTTGATGAAGGCACGGAGTACGCTGTTTCGGTTTCTTTGGACGCCACGGAAGTGCATGTGTTCGAGGGAAGCGTTTGGTGGGTTCCCAGGGAATCCTCTGCCTCCGATATCGACGAAGACCAAGAACGAATCGCTTCCGGCGAAGCCAAGCGTTACTCAAGGTCGCAGCCGAGCAAAGGCCAGTTCGTTCCATTCGGTGAGCGAAAGTTTGTCCGCGAACTTGAACAAAGGATTCAGAATGAGAGTTCTGGCGAGATCGTGGCCTATGACGGATTTGAGAACTTGGCGGGAAGGCTGCGACGCGGACGGAGTGGCTTTGGGTGGGAAAATGGATGGGAGAGAACCGCTCAACCGAAAGCAACACTCGGCGAAATCATCGATGCTCCCAACGGTTCACCGTTTGGTTCTCGGAGAGATGGGCGATGGCTACTGCGCGTCGTCGGTGTTTGTGACATGCGACGTCGGCTATCGGACCCCATACGCTTACGCCAAGAGGGCGCGACGTATCTCAGCTTTCTCGTTCGCCGAAACCCGTCTCTACGAGATACATCCGGTAGCGATGAATCCTTGCGGTTGACGTTGGAACCAGATTTACCGGGTCGCGGTCGTAAGCGGTACGCGATCGCTTCATTCGGTTTTGCCGCGGATTGCAGCGTCTTCCTCAATAGTCGCAACCGTGTTTCGTCAGCCGGTCTCGGAGTGCTAAGCGGCGAAGACTACTTCTGTGTGCTCATGATTCCGAGTTCGAACTCGGAATCGAAACCGAGTCTTCGACTTTATCACTCATCAGAGAGAATCTCGAGCGAAGCTCCGGGCGTTTGGACCATCCGGGCCGTTCATTCCACAAACGCTGAGCCGATCCGGTTCATTCGCATCACCTCAGGACCCGACGCAGACTGGCTGATTGACGAACTGCGGCTGGGAACATCGTGGCAATCCGTCGTTGGGCCAAGAGCAACGGACGAATTCGCGGCTGATTGAGTCGATAAGCCGTTGGCAGCCCATCAATATCTGGCGTGTGATTGAAAGTCGCCTATTGGCTCCGCCCGATGAAAACGTGTCAAAATCGATCGGACTGAGCCTCTCTTGTCTACATGGGGATGCTAGCGATACCGACAGTATTGGAACTACATAGGCTGAGACGCGGCGCAGGGGATTACGTCCCTTCGGGACTATCTGCAGACTCTTGTCCATCACTCAGTCTCGAAGGGACGGTAGCGCCATGCCGGTGGCCTTGGCCCTCGTTGTTATACACAAGTCAACAAGCCCTTAATTTAGATTTTGGCCCAAATGTTTGCCAACAGACGCTGATGTCGTGCAGGCGTTCCATGCCTCGCATCACTGTGTCGGTCCCCGGCTCATCATCACGTACTCGGT
>JBCCOI010000260.1:0-9805 GCA_039025515.1 Planctomycetota bacterium | reverse complement strand
CATCGAGGGCCGAATCTTTGACGCCGACGATCAACCGGTAAGTTCCGGGACGCCGATTGCTCGGCTCGAAAGCGAACGTTTCGCATTGCAAGTCGCTCGCGCCAAGTCGGAAGTCGCAAGCACGCAGCAAAACCTTCGAGCCGCCCAAACGGAGTTGGAAGGAAGTATTCCCGCTCAAATCGCTGCCGCAATTGCGTCCAGGACATTGGCCGAAAACGACTTCAAACGTAGTAGCTCCTTGATCAACAAGAACGCCGCGTCTCAGGGCGAAGTGGATCGCGATCGCGCAAACTTTGACAATGCCACGGCACAGGTGAAGCAACTCGAAGCGAGCCAAAAAGCAAAAGAAGCGGAAGTCGAATCGCTGAAGAGCGCCGTTGAACAGGCCAAGCAAAACCTACGCGACGCGGAACGTAACCTGGAAGATTGCACACTCTATTCATCCTTCACCGGGCAAATCGCAGATGTCTCCGTCGTGCCCGGAAGTGTCGTCTCGGCCGGAGCACCCGTCGTGACCATGCAGATGATGGACCCGATCAAAGTGGAAATGGAGGTCTCCGCCCAGCAGTCACGCCAAATGAATCGAACGGAAATGTACCCGGTCCACGTTACGATGCCGGACGGTTCGATCGAGATCCATGAAGGCTTTCTTCATCAGATCGATGCCTTAGCTGACCCACTGATGCGAACGTACACGCTGACGTTCTTGGTGATCAATCGTCAGCTCTCGATGAAACGAGACCCTGGCTTACCGACTACCAAAGAAATCTGGCGTCTCGACTTGCCGTTTCTACCCGGCGCGACGGAAGGCAGACTCTTCATCACGGAAAAGGCGATCCTGCACGATGACGAGGGTGCTTATCTCTGGCAAGCGACGAACGCCACCACCGGCAGTCGGACGCCGGACGACAGCATCTTCGAGGTTCGGAAGATCAGGGTCACTCCAAAGGATTTCAAAGTCCCCTACTTGGGAAATTGGCTGTTCCAAGAAGTTGTCGTCAACGACAAGGAGTTTGACCCACAAGTCAACCTCGTGATCGGTGCACTCGAGGGTACCGAGGGCGAACCGCAGGATTGGAACGGTGATCGAGTTCAAGTCGATCCGGGTGCCGAATGGATGTTGAGACCCGGCGATCTGGTCAAAGTTGACTTGGCACGCTCCGAAGGACGTGAGGGCTTTTACATTCCACTCAATGCTGTCGTTCGCGAGGGAAGCCGCTCGGCGATTTTCGTTGTCTCTCGGGACACGCAGCCTAAAGCAAAACGCATCGAAGTTGATCTCGTTCAGCAGCGCAAAGATGCGCCCGCTTCCAGCCACGTTTTGGTCAAACCGGTCGGCGACGTTGATTTGGACGGGCTGCCGTTGATCGTGCGTGGCACGCATTACCTTGTGGACGGCGAACCGGTCACCCCCGTCGACTCGCCGGAATCCATGCCGCCGGCGAAGTCCGTCACAGCCGCGAAGTCGGTTTCGACAGCGGAGACGGCACAATGAGTCTCTCCGCGTTCGCAATGAAATACCGTCCAGTGGTCTTCACACTGGTCATCCTGATGACGGTTTGGGGAGTGATCACGTTCGCCACCATGCCCAGACGGGAAGACCCGGAATTCACGATCCGAACGTGCGTCGTCTCGACGGAATGGGCTGGCACGCCGGCGACAAAAGTGGAGGAGCTGATTACCGACAAGATCGAAGAACAGCTCGAAACGATTGAGGAACTCGACTATCTGAATTCGGAAACCACGGTCGGCCAGTCGGTCATTTACGTCAACTTGGACGACTTCGTTGCTCCCCATGACATCCAGCAAGTCTGGGATAAGGTGCGAGCAAAAGTTGATCTGGTTCCGATGCCCGCCGAAGGGGTTCGTCCAATCGTCAACGATGAATTCGGCGACACGTCGATCCTTCTTCTCGGAATTTATCAGGTTCCCCTGGAGGGAGCGTCCGAGGTCGCGGAACGCAATCGATACTCGCCTCGTCAGCTCGAGATCTACGCCGACCAGATTCGCGACTCGATTCGATTGCTGCACGGCGTCGCCAAAGTGGACAAGTATGGCATCCACGACGAAGCCATCTACATCGAAACGGACTTGGGCACTTGGTCACAGTTGGAACTCACGACTTCACGGTTGCGTGAGTTGGTCGAGGCTCGCAACATCGTCTCTCCGGGAGGCGTGCTCAACACGAACGAAGGTGTCTTCAACCTGAAACCGGGCGGCGAGTTCAATGCGATGAGCGAAATTCGCTCGGTGAGTGTCGGCGGCGTCCAAAGTGGTGACCTTTACAACCAAGTAAGCCTGACGGACGTCGGACTGGAGGTCAGTCGCGTCCCCGTCGACCCGCCGAATGTTGTTTGCAGATTTACCGAAGAACGCGGGACGTTCCCCGCAGTCATGCTTGGCCTGACGATGAAGTCCGGCGAAAACATCATTGACATTTGTGACGCGGCAATGAAACGTGTTGACCGATTGGTTGAAGTGGAGCAGGCGTTGCCACGCGACTTGGCCGTCAAGCCGGTCTCAAAACTTGCCGATAATGTCAGCGCGAAGATCAATGACGTGATCAGCAACGTCATCTCGGCCATCGTGATTGTCGTCGTTGTCGTATTCTTATTCGTCGGCTTGCGAACCTCGTTGGTGATGGCCGCGAATATCCCGTTCGTCGTGCTCGGGTCCATCGCGATCATCCGACTGTTCGGTGTGGAACTCGAACAGATTTCCCTCGCCTCAATCATCATCGCGCTCGGACTCTTGGTCGATAACGCCGTACAGGTTTGTGACCAGACTCGTTCCAACATTCTTGCGGGCATGAGCCCTCGCGAAGCTGCCGTCGAGGGTGCAAAGACGCTGACGTTGCCGATGCTGACCGGGACGCTGACCACCGTCGCCGCGTTCCTTCCAATGTTGTTCGCGCTCACCGGCGGCAGTTCGGAATACATCTACAGCTTGCCCATCACGCTTTCGACGACGCTGCTGCTCAGCTGGATCTTCGCGATGACGATCTGCGTTCTCCTGGCCGCAATGTTCATTCGGGCCCCGAAGGACCCGGACCGCCCGTCGGCTCCGCTTCCGTGGATCAGTAACCAATTGGAGAAACTCTCGAAACGTCGCGCAAAAGGCACAACGCCGGCGTCCGAATCGAGCGAGAACCCCTTCTTGGCCCTTTATGGCTGGACCGCCGTCATCGCCATTCGATTGAAGTGGGTTACCGTTGTTGCAGCGATCGCACTTTTGTTTGGCGTGCTACAGCTACCCGTTAGCAGTGAGTTCTTTCCGCAAGATCGACGCGACCAGTTCTACGTCCAAGTCACACTTCCCGAGAATTCAACGATCACGCAAACCGATGCCGTCGTCCTGCAAGTCGAAGAGGCAATCAAAAAGTTGAGTCCATCCGAGGACGCGGACGGGAACGCCATCGAGCGGCTTCGCACAATGAGAAGCCTCTCCGGCGAAGGAGGGGCGCGATGGTCGTTGGGGATCAATCCGCCGCCTCCGGCTTCAAACACTGCCGAACTTCTCGTTCGAACGACCGACGGTCTTTGGACCGAATCGATGATCGCAGATTTGCGCAAGGCGGTTGATCTGGGCGATCCTGAGCGTGGTATACGTCCGGTTGCCGGAGCCCGCGTGACGACCAAACGCGTTCAAATGGGCCCCCCGGCCCCACCAGTCGAACTGCGGGTTTCGGGTGATGGTTTCGCCGACATCGCCGAGCTAAGACGGATCGCAGACGCCGTCAAAACGATGCTGCGAAAACAACCCGGTACTTGGGACATTAGCGACTCGTGGGGTATCGACGGGTTTCAGCTTGATGTCGACGTCGACTCTGAAAAAGCGAACCTCTCCGGTGTGACCAATGCGAACATCGCCGACTCTCTGAACTCCTATTTTTCTGGCCTCAAGTTGACGACTTTTCGCGAAGGCGATCACTTAGTCCCGGTCTACTTCCGCGTACGCGAGGAAGACCGACAGGATCTCTCCAGCATCAACGACGTATTCGTCGAAGGGTCCAACGGGAAAATTCCGCTCACCTCGATTGCAAGTATTGTTCAAAAGTGGGCGCCCGGGAAGATCGAACGCCGCGACCAGAATCGAACGATCGAAGTCTCCGCGCAGGTCGAAGATGGCTACTCCGGTAATGATGTCGTCATGGATATCTGGAATTCAGATGACATGAAGCAACTGATGGACAGCTTGCCGGTGGGTTACAGCGTGGAGATCGGGGGTGCACTTGAAGAAAGCCAAGACGCATCGGTACAGATGATGACGTCCTTCGGCATTTCGTTTCTTTCGATCGTGCTGATCTTGGTAATTCAGTACAACGGGTGGTCGAAGATGCTCATTATCCTGATGACTTTGCCATTGGCAGTGATCGGCGCCTATTTCGGTTTGTGGTTTACGGACAACCCACTCGGTTTCATGCCGCAATTGGGCTTGCTGTCACTCTTCGGGATTGTGCTCAACACCGGCATCATCTTCATCGAGTTTGCAGACATTCTTGTGCGGCAAAAACGCGAAGAGCATTCCTCGGATGAAAGTCTGAACGGTCCAGTCGTTGGACTTACCAAACATGAATTCCGTGAGTGTCTGGTCGCTGCCGGAAAGCAACGCATGCTTCCGATTTTCTTGACGACCGCCACGACCATCGGCGGCCTCTTGCCGCTCGCGATGTCGGGCGGACCACTTTGGGAAGGGATGTCGTGGTTGATGGTTTACGGCCTGATCGTCGCGACCTTGCTGACGCTTTACATCGTGCCCGCCCTGTACGCGATCTTTGTCGAATCGTTTGGCGTCCAGCCCATCGACTTGAACGGAGACTCATAGTCAAGATCGGCCAGGGATATTGGCAAGCGCCTAGATTCATAGCCGAAGGTGCTCATGAAGAGTTGGAATCGAGTCCAGTGTTTTCGCTTGGATCGATCTCCTGGCCATAGTCAACCATTCGCTACCCAAATAAGATCGTTCCGTAGGCCTTCATGAGCAAAAATCTAAGGGAGATTCATGCTTTCTATCCGACACATTGCGATAACTTCGATTTTGTTCGTCTTCGTCTTGCTCAGCGGAACGCTGAGAGCTCAGGACGGCTTGCGTTTCAAACCAGACTGGGACTCCATTCGAAGTGGTTATAAATGCCCAGAGTGGTTCAGAAATGACAAGTTTGGGATTTTTGTATTCTGGGGCCCCGCTTCCGTTCCGCAAATTGGTAGCGACAAATATGGAAGGCGGATGTATCTCGAGAAGTCTGTCTACCAAGGACTCGATTTGCGACGCTACCACGCGTTGCACTTCGGCGATCAGTCGTCGTTCGGTTATAAGGACTTTTTTCCTCAGTTCACGATGGAGAAGTTCGACCCGGAAGAATGGGTTTCACTTTTCGAAGAATCCGGTGCGCGGTACATCGTGCCGGTGGCAGAAATGCACGATGGCTTTGCAATGTATGCCTCCAAACATACCCGCTGGAACGTGGTCGCTACTGGTCCTAAACGCGATGTCATGCGTTTGCTGGTGGATGCTGCGCGCAAACGGCAATTGAGGGTTGGATTGTCATCACATTACGCCTGGAATCGCGAGTTCTATCCCAAGTGGAATCCGTCCTTCGACACGAACGATCCGACCTATTACGACCTGTATGGCAAGCCCGTTGACAAAGACGATCCTCCAACCCAGGAATTCCTGGACCACTGGTGGGACCGTACGACGGACATCATCGACCAGTACCAGCCTGACATTCTCTGGTTCGACTTTGGACTCGATAAACCGGGGTTCGTGCCAGTACACAAGAAGATCATGGCTTATTTCTACAACAAGGGAGTCGAATGGAACAAGCCTGTGGTCTTTCAAGACAAAAATATGCGGTTCGAATCGTTCCCCGAAGATTTAATGGTGTTGGACATCGAGCGAGGACGCCGCAGCGAAGCGAGCGAGCATCCATGGCAGACGGACACGGCGGTCGGCAAAATTTCATGGACATGGATTATCAATGAGAGCTACAAGTCATCCGATTTCCTGATCGACGAGCTCGTGGACATCGTTAGCAAGAACGGAAATCTGTTGCTCTCGATTGGCCCCAAGCCAGATGGCACGATCGGTGAAAAGGAAGCCTCGATCCTCCGCGATTTTGGTTGCTGGCTAGAAACCAACGGTGAAGCCATTTATGGAACGAGGCCATGGAAGGTTTACGGCGAAGGTCCCGCCAAGTTTGCCGAGGGGGAAACCAAGTATAGAAACAAGCATCACACCGAGTACGACGACGTTGAGTCGGTTGCTGAAGACATTCGATTTACTTCTAAGGGAGATGTGGTTTACGCAGTTTCCTTAGGCTGGCCGACTGACGGTGTATTCCGGATCAAAACGCTTCGCACGGGCAGTCCCCATCTTTCCGGAGCACTTGCGTCGGTCGATTTCATTAGTGGCGATGGCGATATTGAGTGGACGCAATCAGATGAAGCACTAGTCATCAAGACGGATGGCAATAAACCATGCGAAGCGGCCTACGCGTTTCGTATTAAGTTCGCCCCGTGATTCAGATCAGCAAAGTCGGAACGCAGTCAAAATACGAAAGCAAAACGGATCTCCATGAAATCAACTAGCCCTTCACTTTTTGCCGGTTTGAGCATTTCCATTCTCGCCTGTCTTGCTTTTGTCGTGCCGTTGGCCGCCGATGATTCTCCGTGGACCATTACAAACCGAATTGCGATCAGCTCGGATGGCAATCCCGATGCTGATTCGGATGATGTTGGCGCGACCCCATTGACGCTTGCCGTGCTTGCAAAGGCTGGCCTGCAAGACAACCTCGTTCACTATGATTTCAATAACTTCCTGGAGTACAAAAAAATCAATCCAGGTCAGAATCGAATGTGGGAGAGCGCCATGGGTGGGCAAGCTCGTTTCGGATTCGATAAGAGCCGCTTCTTCGACGCTTCCATCGATCCGAGTGGCGCGGTAAAGAGTTTGACGGCTCAGATTAACCGCTCGACTGCTCAAGACCCGCTGTACCTCATTGCTGCCGGACCAATCGAACTGATCTATCGAGCCCTAGCTTCTGCCGATGAGGTGGCACGAAAGCATGTCCGCATCGTTTCTCATCACGATTACAACGAGTACTTCAAGGCTCGGCTGTGGCATCGAAACTGGAATGATGTAAAGGCACTCGTCCCGGAAATTGGCTACCTTCGAATCAAGGACCAGAATGGAAGCAAAGGTAGTGGACTGAAGGGCGACTCCTTGTCCAATTTTGATTGGCTGAAGGATCATCCAGACGCAAAGTTGAATTGGGTGTTCGAGCGCATCACTGCCGGGAAGCCAGACGTTTCCGACTCGGGCATGCTTACTTGGCTGATTGGAATGAATGGCAGTGATGAAAAGATCACCATTGCAGAGTTACAAGCATGGTTCGGAAACGAGACCATTCCCTCCAGCGATGAGATCCTTGAGACACCGCCTGCTCCACCTGGAATTGAGCCAGAGGCAAGTCTTCCCGAAGGAAAGAACGTCTTCCAGGAGGTTGACGGAAAGATTGTTATCGAAGCCGAAAGCGTCCCGCTCACTGATGAATGGGTGCTCGAATCGTCCGAGCCCGGTTACAGCGGTTCGGGTTACATCCGATGGATGCCGTCGTGGATTCACAAGATTAGTCACCAGCATCAAGGTGTTCTGCTGTACAGGCTTCGCATTACAAACCCGGGAAAGTATCGCATGGCGATGCGAACTTCGCATCGTGGGGCACCCGAGAGAGATAAGTGGAATGATTGTTGGACTCTAATGGGTCTCAACCCCGTGCATCCGTATGGCGTCACTCGGAAGACCTATCACTCGCTGGACAAAGAAAGATTTGAAGATGGGGTCGGCTTCACCTGGAATACGACTCATGACAACTATGGATCGGTGGCGAAAACCGAAGGGCATTTTTCCAAGCCACTCTATAAACTTTCCAAAGGAGATCACTACTTTTGGATCTGTGGTCGTTCAGGTGGCTTCCGTATCGACAAAATCCACTTTTTCATGCAAGGCGTTGAGGGCTTCGAAAGTAACACAGAACCCACGACTCCAATTCTTGAGAACTAAATTCGATTCGCTCCGCACGCTGCTGGCTCACTCGGCCGCTGGTCGTACCGACGAGTCAACTTGGAGTATCAACAGCGTGTGGGCTTTCCTGAGCTGACGCGGTGCGGTGGACGCTGGAGCAGCGATCACAGCTCTGACGAACGTGCCAGTCGTGCATCGAGAGGTGGAAAAGGCTTGACAGGCCATTTCGACACCGAGCTGTTCGGCAGAGTCGCCAATCGGTGTGATGCAGCACCATTCATATCGTGGTCTCGTCAGCAGTACCGAGCCGAACTTACTTTCCGCCCAAAGCTTTTCGTTGACGGGGGCTGAGCCATTCGATCGCGGACGTCATGTTGTCCGGGGCAAGTGCATTGATTTTCGTCAATTGCATCGCATTGATGCCCGGAACACTCGCTAACGCTTTCCATCTCGCAATTTGTCGCTTCTGATCGGCAGCCGAAGCCGGGCGATAGCTTTTGTCGAGCTTCCCTGCACGTAGCCTAGCCAACGACAGGCCCTGCGACGTGTAGATCTTGTCCGCGCACTCGACCTTGGCAGCCTGCCTGGCCAGCGATTCAAGATTCAACGTGCTTTTATCGTAGCGGACGAGAGTCACCTCGCGTCCGTCCAGCCAACCCGCTTCGGTGGCCACCACGCCGTCGATACCGCCGAGGCGATATTCGCCCGTCCAGAAGCAGTGCATCGCAAAAGCGGCCACATCCTGCGAGTTGGTGCTGCCCAGCGAAGCTAAAGACGTCAAGTACTTGGGTACAGACCGACTGCGTTCCTCAAGTGTTTCGACCATCCGCGACGCAACGCCGCCGATCGACCAAATGCCCTCCTTGCGCTGTACGATGTCGTGTCCATTTTCATCGAGGAAACGAATTACCTGATAGTTCCAAGCGGGCTCGTTGAACCGTTTCAGAATCTTTTTGTCTTCGCCCGTCGATCGATTGTTGAAGACCACGACCGGAACAAACTCATCCTCGATCGCTTCCACGACCAAAGGGTGGGAAAGGACTTCGCGGCCGAACTTTTGGCAACCCGCACATCCGGGGACTTCCTGAAAGAGCAAGAACACGGGTTTTCCGCTCTCACTGCTCTTCATGAAAGCGGCGTCGAGGTCGCGTCCCCAGTTTACCGTTCCTATCTCAACGGGATTGCGCTTTTGCGATGATGCATCCTGTCCGAAGGCAGGCAAGGAAAATGGAAACGCGATGATCGCCAAGAACAGAAGTTGTTTTTGATGAGACATGATTTGTCATCTCGGATTGGGGATAAAAAGAGTGTTGGTGAGGATCGGCTATTTGATCAGTCGCACATCGGGGTTGTCGGCAAACCAACCGAACCAGAAGGCCCGGTGGGCAGAAAATCTCGGAAGCGGCTTCAATGCATCACGATGACCGAGGGGCACCAAGGCATCTTCGTTGATCCGATAGATTTGGCCATTACCAGCACGAAGCTCCGACGGACTTCGAAATCCGTCGAACGTCACGGCCCCAGATTCGTAGACGCGGTTGGCCCCAGTCTTATCGGTAATGATGACGAGATTGCTTCCTGCAAATTCAAACGGATAGATCTGATGGTGACTTAAGAAATCAGCCGAGATCGCCACAGAATCATCCTGATCGCGGATGATCAAGACTTCATCCTTGTTCTTAAGTCGCGGATCTGTTTTCGGAACCGCAAACATGAGTTCATCAGTTGCAAAGTAGTCATGGTATGCAACGCCTTCGCCATAGTCTCGATCGTGGCCCGT
>JBCCOI010000259.1:0-9869 GCA_039025515.1 Planctomycetota bacterium | reverse complement strand
CAGGGCCAGCTGAACTTTGAACGCAGTGCGAACGGAGACGACTTGGCTCCTTGGGTTTCCGACTTCCGTAAGTTGGAAGCCTCCGGTTGGAAGGGAGAACAGAAGTCCGCAATCTTATCGGATGATCGGTCAATCACTTTCTTTGACGATCTCGTCGGCAGTCTTCAATCCGAAAACGCGATCACCTTTGCACGGATCACGCTGGACGGTCAAATCCTTGCGATGCTGATCGATGTTCGAATGAACGATCGTGTCTACGGATTTAAAACCGCGTTCAACGAGTCGTTCGCGGATCACTCACCGGGGATGCTGATCGAATACGAGAACCTGAAGTCTCTCCACTCGGAACAGTGCCTTCTTTTCGATGCCTGTTGTGGCCCGGACAACGGACTTTTGAACAGCCTATACACCGACCGTCTCTCGTTTCAAGATTTCGTGATCGGCTTAACGCCTTCGATGTCGCCTTTTGTAAGCCGCGTCATGCCAACGATGCAATCAATCGCCATGAAGTTGCGGAAGAGATAATCAAACGGTCAGATGCCCGTTTCGATCAACGCGTAATGCTTCTGAAACGCGGTCACCGCGTCTTGCTTTCCCATCACCAACATGGTTTCTCCGGAGAGGAAGGGCCGATCGCCCGGCGGATTGAACAGCAATGTCCCATCGGGCAGTTTTACGGCAACCACCAGCAACTCGTGGCGATCCCGAATTCGCAACTGGGCGATCGAACGGTTCGCGAGCTCACTCTCTTTGGGAATCAAGAGCTCATCCAACATCAAGTCCCGAAACTCTGGCTGCGTGAGCGACGAGAAGAACGCGGCGGCTGTCGGCCTGGTCACCAGGCGTGACATGTACTCGGCGACCATTTGATGCCCCATGACGACTTCATTCGCGCCGGCCTGACGGAGTTTCTTTGCACTGCTTTCCAGTTCCGCCTGAGCGACGATTCGAATCGCCGGACAGAGATTGCGCGCCGATAGCGTGATAAATACGTTCTCCGCATCGGTGGGCAACGCCACAACGATGGAACTGGCATCCTGAATGCGAGCTTCCAACAACACCTCTTCGTCGGTCGCGTCATCATTGAGCGCCGTATACCCCATCTCGACTGCATCTCGATAGTTTTCGGGATCCAACTCGATGATCACGAAGCTTCGATGACTTCTCGCCAAATCGGCGGCGAGCACCGGTCCGGTTTTCCCGAAGCCGCAGATGATGGTGTGGTTCTTTAGTCGTAAGATCTCTTTTTCCATTCTTCGACGTCCAAAAACTTCATCCAGTTCACCCTGCAAGGTCAGCTGGATCATGCCCGTAAATGTGTAAGCAGCAGCCGTTGTCCCAAGCAGAATCACCGCGATCGATAACAACTGTGTTGCCACGTCTTGACGACTGTGTTCGCCATAACCGACGGTCGAGATGGTGATGACGACCATCCAGAAAGCTTCGATCCACTCGTAGTCAGCGACCAATCGGAACCCGATGACCGCCAAAAGCACAATCAGAATCAGTGCCGTCGCGCCGATGCGAATTTTATTGAACGGTGAATTCATGGTTCACAGCGAGAGGGCAAACTTAATGGCCGATCTCATTTTGACGTTGATCATAATCTGGAAAGGTGGATTCCATCAAACAAGACGCGGAAGTGACTATTCAACATCCGTTTCTGCTCTTGGGTCCACTTTGAGGCTCACCAGATACGCCACCAGATCTCGCAACTCACGTGCGGACAGATGCTTCGTCAAGTCGGCCGGCATTGAAGAGTTTCCCTTCTTGCGAACCTCGATGTCGTCCTGAAGGATCCGTTTTTGGCTGCCGTCGGCGAGGATCAATTCGATGAAGTCATCGGTTTCTTGTTTGAGGATGCCTCCATGAACCCGACCGTCGAGATCAATGACGACCACAGTCTCATAGCCCTCTGCAATTTTCGCATCGGGAATGCAGATTGCTTCCAGCAGATATCGAGCGTCGTTCTTCTTGCCAATGGTCGTCAAGTTGGGTCCGACTTCGCCGCCGGCCCGGTCGACTTTATGGCACCTCACACAGGAGAGTTCGGTCTTCTCAAAGAACAGCTTCTTACCCGCTGCAATGTCGCCGCCGGCCAGCGAGCTTAACCATTTCCCGAGCGGGTCGTTTGTGGCCAAGGCTTGTTGATGTTCGTCCAGCCTTGCCGCCAGAGCGTCATCAATCAATCCGGATGCGGCTTCCAATACATTCAACTCAAGTTCGGGAGCCAGTTCGCCGTTCAGGTAGCTGTCGACCGCCGCCGTCAACGCTTGCGATGCTTCAGACTCTTTGGATCGCGCGAGCAGATCCCAAGCCTTCTGCTGCACGCGAAGATCACTACTCTCCGTTGCTGACGTGAGACGCGAAGTGATCGAATCACCGTTTGGGAGCTTACCCTGCGGGCTTAGCTTCACCATCGTTTCCAGTACGGCCAAACCCACCGAACCACGAAGGGAATCCGAGGGCACGGCTTGCGCCAGATCGAGCGCGGACTTCTGATCGATCTTGGAAAGTGCAAGAAGAGCTCGGCTTCGCGACTCGGATGGAAGCCCCGCTTGCTGAAACTGAGTCACGAGCTCGCCCGAGATCTTCTTGATGCCGAGATCGGCGGCAACTTCAATCGCCTTCAAACGGATCGGATCCGGAGCGGCCATCAGCAGATCGATGACGGGCTCTACGGCGTTCGCCGCGTCGCTCTTTTGGCGTGTCTTGAGTTGCAGCGGGAAAAAGTTACCGGTGACACGATCGATGGGATTCTTTGACAACCATTCGCCAAGCATCTCGAGAGCTTCGATCCTCATCTTCGGATCGACCTCGGCGGACGTCGCGTATTTCGCGAGTCTCTTCGCGGCATCAGCGTCGCCGATGCGATAGTTCGCATTGAGTACGCGACGAATGAGCGGTGGATTTTGGGACGGTGTCTCGATCAGGACGGCGAGATCGCGCATCGCAAAGTCGATCGGCAGGTCATAGATCGCGCGAGCGGCTTCGAGCACGACGTTCGAATCCTCGTCCGTGAGGAAACCTGACAGGTCTCCCGATTTTTGTCTTCGAAGCGCGATAACGGCACACATTCGAGCTCGCACGCTCGGGTGCGATGTCAACTTCGATAGATCTTGTGACGAAACCACTTGTGATGCGAACAACGAGCAAACGTGACGTAGCGCCGGATCATCACTCTCACTAGCGATCGATAGCACGGTTCCAAGTGAATCCGCATCACCCAACAATCCGAGTGCGGCAATGGCAGCCGCCTGCACATGAGCCGTCTCTTTGGAGAGCAGCTGTCGGATCGGCTCCACCAGCGAAGTCACTTTCAATTCGCCGGCGATCGTCGCCGCGGCAACTTGCAACCTTGGTTTGCCCGATGCAATCACCGCGGCAAGCACTTCCTCGATTCGTTTTCGATCAGCCTTTTCGAGCTCTCCGACACGCATGAGATGCCCCAATCCCCAAACGGCGTGGAGCCGCGAAATGTTAGCCTCGGGGTCGAGCGCTGCGTCGATCAGCATCTTCGCTTCACCACGTTCGGCAAGCTCCCATTGGCAACGCAATCGGACACGTCGATCGACGTGGCTGAGTCCGCTGAGCAACCGATCAACCGAAGCCGTTGAAGGCTTCTCCGCGAGCCAGTTTTGTACGCTTTCGATGTTCTCGGATTTCGCCAGTTGGGGCGCGGTGATGCGATAGATTCTCGCTTTGCCAAGCCCATCCCATCCGTCGACCCAGTCACTTACGTAGAGTGCACCATCCGGACCAAACGCTACATCGGTTGCCAGACATGTCCATATCGGCTGTTCATCGGAAACCTGTTTGTAGCTCGCACCACTGCGTTCCACTCGAAAAGTCCGGATACCACTATTGCTGGGTCCGCCACGAAAGTCACAGATCAAAAACTTGTCTTTCAACAACTCACCAAAACCGGTACCGGGATAGTACGCCAAGCCACTCGGACCGTCGGTGAAGTTGGAAACCGGCGGGACGATAAAGGCGGGCTGCTCCTCGTTTGCGGGTTCCCAAATGCGTTCGCGGTTGAAGGGACCGCGATCGGGAATGTACTGGTAATACATCCTCCAGCCGGCATCACTTCCGCGAATCAGGTGAACGATCCGAGCCTGATCACCGCTATCACTGTTGTTGTCAACCGTGAACCAATCACCGTCGTCGTTAAATGCGAGCTCTTGAGGATTTCGCAGTCCCTCGGCGAAGACTTCCAACCCACTGCCATCCAACTCACATCGAAACACGGCGCCGCTCACCGCGTCGCTCAGCACCTTTCCCTCTGGCGTGCGTAGGTGGTAGCCGCGATCACCGATCGTGAAGTAGAGACGTCCGTCGTAGCCGCGGATTAGCCCGTGAAGATCGTGACCTCGGAAGGCGACTCTGACGCCGTAGCCGTCTGATAACACCTCGCGTTTGTCGGCGCGATGGTCACCGTCTTCATCGGTCAGTTTCCAAAGCTTCGGAATGCAGGTGTAGTAGACACTCTCTCCGACCGCCAGGACTCCCGCACCGGTTCCCTCCTCGAGATGATTGAATCCGTCGGCAACGACCACACTCTGGTCGGCGCGACCGTCTCCATCTGAGTCGGTCAAATAGCGGACTCGATCATCGTGTTGGGCGTAAGTGATCGCCCCTTCCCCGAGCAAACGTTTGTGGTAGTCGATTCGATCTTGAACGGTTTTGGATTGCAGGTCCGCCAGCAACCAACGTCGATCATGGGCCCGATTATCGGTCACTCCTCGGTTCTGACGGAATGTTTCGCAGGCATAGATGCCGCCGACATCGTCGATGGCAAACGCGACGACGTTGGCGACGTCGGGTTCAGCTGCCCAGAGGTTGATCTTCCAGCCCACAGGAATTCGAATCGTCGCCATCGCTTCGGCGGGTTCCTTCGATGCCTCTGCAACTTCCGGAGGCAGCGGCTTCACATCTTCCAAGTCAGCAGCGCTCGCCTCATTCCAACTCTCAGAAACATAGCTGGAGAGGACGGGGAATCCCATCAACATGCCGCACAGCAATACCGTCCGAACAGAGAGAGGATGTCGAGCAAGAGCCATTGACGACCTGTGTGGGCAAGCGATGAGACGGAAGGTGGGTGGGGATCCCGTGACCAGAAGCAAGTTTTCCGGGCGATTCGGCTGCCCGCGACAAACCCACATCAATACCACTCGATCTATTCTCTAGGATAGTCGCTGCGGTCGTCCGCAAGCGAGAGCGGTTCCGTCCAACGGGCGTCTTTCCATTCTTTCTTTACAACTCACTTCACGGAATCAGATGACAGACTCAGCTGACGAGGAATCGAGTTCCGAAGACCGGCGCGAAGTGCCTGAGCCGGGCCGCGACGATCCAGCATCCCCGGGTGAACAGACGGCCGATCAGGCGGAACAAGACGCGCCCGTGATGGCGAAACTCGTTGTTGCAGGAACGGACATTGAGTCCGTTGTGGATCCCGAGTTGCAGGGCGTGATTCGCGTCGGCTCACCGTTTCTCGAGGATCCGGAAGTCGCGATCGCAACGCCGGCCGCACCCGAAGTGAACTATGCGGAATTTGGTCCTTACGTTTACACGGCGATGGGAGCTTCGGTTGCAGCCGTGCTGGTCGCGTGCTTTGCAATTGCGGGTTCCGTCTGGTTCCCGGCGGGAGGCACGATTGTCGCACTCCTCGGAGGATTCCTCTCGATGCTGGGGCTGTTCTCGGCGGGGCGATTTCGCTGGGTCGCTTTCGGCAGCCTCTTCACGCATGGCGGGCTCTTTTTCTTGAGTTACGTGCGTTGGCTTTCTTGAAACGATCACACTCACTGCCGCGATCGACCCGCCGCGATCGACCCGCTGCTACTTACCCGCCGTGCCTCCAAACGCACGCAGTAGGAAGTCGAGCGCCCGCGTTTCGATACCCGGTGCACTTCGGTCGCGTGGCCCGGCCACATTCAAAACGAGTGGGCGTACCTCCACCAGCCACTGCCGTAATTCACTTGGACTGGCCTGATCCAGAGATAAACACAAGTGGGGCTTCTTCCAGCGTTTCGCCAAGCGACGCGTCAGCAAGCTGCCGCCCTTCAGCTCACCCTCGTGAAGGATCACGGTCGCATCGCTGTCAATCACGTTTTGCTCCGTTCTCGCCGGGTAGTCGGGCGAATCCATTTCCATCAACTGATAGCGGCTGGGGATCGTTCCGTCTTCGCTCAAACGGCCTCGTGGGCACCAACCTCCATGTTCGATGTCGTAAGCAATTGCGGCCTCTAGGCCTGCGCGATCCACTCCCGTCTGCCCGCCAGAGACAATCCTCGACGGCAAGAAGCCGCGAGTTGGCGTCGGTATCGCGTGGCCTGCCGGTTGATCCGAACTCATGAGCTCTTCTGCCAATCTCCGATGCATTCGTTCAACCACGCTTCCGTGAGGATCTCTCCTCTCGTTCGGTTCCATGTCGATGGAGGAACAGCCGCGAAGCGTAAAGGCTCTGACGTGGTTGGGTGCGTAATTAATAGCCGCCAACTATGGAGGGCAACCCCGCCGGCAAATCGCCGTTTTGAGCCATACTTCTGGTCGCCCAACACCGGGTGACCACGTTCCGCCCATTGCAGTCGAATTTGATGCTTGCGTCCGGTCTGGAGTCGAACCGCAAGGAGAGTTGCGGATCCCAGGTTTTGCAGCACTTTGTATTCCTGCCTGGCCAGGGATGTGTGTTCTTGTGCTTGCTTAGCGACACGCATCCGCTGTCCGTGATCGTCATGGTAGACGTGATCTTCCAGTCGGCCAGACCGCGATAATCCGGAGTCTTTCACAGGATCGCCTTCGACGAGAGCGAGGTAGACTTTTTCCGCTCGGCTGGACACTTTCTTGCTCTTGCCCGGACCGCCGAACTGGATCGATAGCCGGGCCGCACTCTTGCTGGTACGCGCCAAGACCAAAACGCCGGTCGTCATTTTATCGAGCCGGCTGACGATGCCGACAAACACGTTACCCGGTTTGTTGTATCGACGCCGCAGATACTCGGTCGCCCATTGATGAACCGAACTCTCGCCCTCCAAGCCGCCCATCGTGGCGAGTCCCGCCGGCTTGTCGATTACCAGGAGATGGTTGTCTTCGAAGAGTACCGGGATGCGAGGAGCGGACGCCGGTGTCGCTGGTGATCGATTCATTTCGACACTGGAATCGACGTTCGGGATGCGGGACTCTCCAAGAGTTGATGTCGAATCCAAGCAAGGGCGGCCTTCCCGATTCGAGCATGAATGATTGATGGATGGCCACCCAATCGCGTCGAGGTTGAACGTGTTGTGCCGTCCGTTCTGATCGCATGAAAGCGAACGTCTGCGGCCGGCAACGGTGGTTCTGCTGTGGTCTTCAGCGGAGGATACGCGTCAACCATTAACAACCAGTTCGCGCCCGTCCGCTGCCGAAGCACGGTCAACGCGTCCCCGGCGGACACGCCGAGAACCGAAGCAAGCTCATCCAACTCGGCGAAGCAGAACCCGCCCCGATAAGCGTCCGAACGCCCAAGTGCCGCGAACCAATCCGCCAAGACCGCCGACCGTCCCAACTCGACCGTGACGAGACTCTCGCGGCGGTCGACGAGCGTTTTCTCGACGGCATGCTGAAGTTCAAACTGCTCTCCATCACCGAAGTGTAAATCACCCACCCTTTCCATGATCTCGTTTCGCGTTGCCTCGATTTGGCGATCGCAATCGGAACGATCCTCGCCGGTTGCGGTGATCCGCAGCGAAATCGTTGCCGAGCTGACCGTGATTCCTACCCTGGGAACCCGATCCCTGGCAATCATTTCACCCAGTCGTTGCTCCATGTCGCTTTCACCGACGCCAAAGAACTTCATGACGCGATGTTCGATGTGCGTCTGTCTTCCTCCCGATCGTGCCAAAATCGCGGGAGCAACGCTCTCATCAAACATCCGTTTCATCTCGGCAGGCACACCCGGCAACGCAAACAACTGACTGGGACTCGATTGCGCTTCTTGTAACTCGATTTCGATTCCCGGCGCTGTACCTTGCGGGTTCAAAATCTGCTTGCTTCCGCGTGGAAACATCGCCTGAATGCGATTGCGTTCGGGCATCTCACGATTGCGCCGAGCAAAGAGCGACTCGATGTGTTTCATCGCCGACGGATCGAATTCAAGCGGTTGCCCCGCGACCTCGGCAATCGCTTCCCGCGTCAGATCATCACGGGTCGGCCCCAAACCGCCGGTGCAAACGACGACATCCGATCGAGAGGCTGCGATACGGAAGACGTCGACGTTGTGTGAGAGCGTATCACCGACTGTCGAATGAAAGGCCACATGCGCTCCCAGTTCACCGAGACGGCGACTAAGCCACTGAGAATTGGTATCTAAGCGGGCGCCGCTGGTCATTTCATCACCGATCGAGACAACCTCGGCGATCATCGGTGACTGGATTTCCGTCATGTGTCGAATGACCTTGGTGTTGGATGGTCTGAATGCGCGCTCTTGAAGAATTCCGCAAACGATCACTGAATGGTAAAGGAATCACTTCATGCTAACGGAATCACGGAACGCTAACGGCATCACTGCAAACTAACGGAATCACGGCTCGCTAAGGAATGGCCCATCAATCACCGGCGTGTTTTTGAAAGTCGCCCAATGGCTCCGCCCGATGGAAACGCGTCAAAATCGATCGGACGGAGCCTTATCGGCGACAACCAATGATCGCCCGTTCTTAACAGAGTTGACGCAAACCGACTAGCAAGCAAACCGCTAAACGCTTCGGAATCTCAAACGGCCTGGCGAATCGCTTGGGCGGCCGACGAACAAGTGCCGAGGTAACTGCTGCCGAAGAGATTCAAGTGATTGAGCTGATGGTAGAGTCGATAGACCGCAACGCGACGATGCCAACCTTCGGGCATCGGCCAGACTTCCCGATAGCCCTGTTCAAAAGACTCGGGACAGCTTCCGAACCAGCTGATCATGCCCCACTCCGCCTCGCGGCATCCGTAGGAAACAGCCGGATCGATCAAGACGACGCCGCGATCGTCGAAGAGATAATTGCCGCTCCACAGGTCGCCGTGCAGCAACGAAGTCACGCGTTCTCGCCCCGACAAGAGTTGTCCGATCGAATCCAGAATCGACTCGACGTCTTGCTTCAATTTCGAATCGGCAAGCCCTTGATCAACGGCCCATTTCAATTGGTACCCGAGCCTCTGATCACGAACGAATTCCTCCCACGAATCGCGTGGCGAGTTCGGCTGCGTCGCTGAACCGAGAAAGTTGTCGCCGCTCCATCCGATTTGGGTTCCCTTGGTTGCGAGATGAAAGCTGGCAAGATCTCGCCCGAATTGATGGAACCCGTCTCCAGCGGCGCGGCCGGAATCAATCGCCTCCATCACAAGAAAGGCCGATCCACCAGAAATCCCGCAGGCAAGTACTCGGGGAGTTCGGATGCAGCCCGATTCGGAAATCGCGGACAGTCCCTCAGACTCGGCCTCAAACATCGAAACCTTCTCGGCATCTTGCCGTTTCACCACCAAGGTGACATTTGCGTTTTCGGCAATTGCTGAGTCCCGATCTTCGTGCCGCAACAATTCCACGGAAAGGACTTCGCTGATGCACCCACCACCCAGCGATCGGGTGCGGCAAACCGTTACTCTCTGATCCAGCAGTTCGGACAACGCGGACTCGATCATAAAATGCCGGGAAAGCTGGGAGATTCATGCACAATCGGCTCGGCGAGTTCGCTTCTCTTTCGTCGGCCAGTGGCAATGCTGTTCAAAAATGAAACTTGTAACGATGTTTGAGGGTATCGTACTTTCGGAAACATCGTCGCCCCACACTTCTTTCCCACCTACCGATCAGCTCGTATGAAGACTCTCTGTGCATCGATTGGTGCCGCGATTTTGGT
>JBCCOI010000258.1:0-9873 GCA_039025515.1 Planctomycetota bacterium | reverse complement strand
TTCAAGAATCAATGTACCAGCCTTTTTCGGGCGTCCACCACACTTCAAAAAGATAGCGAGAGTAATCGCCTACGGCGAGCGTACAGCTCTGACCGCCCTCCGAGACCCTGTAGCGCCATTCACCATAAAATGTCGGGTGCACGGTAACGCCCGCGTCCAGCAGTGAAGGCGGATATGCACCGTGCTTGCTGTTGTACGTCGTGAGCGCGTCCGCGATTGGTTGTCCCAGCTGCGTCAATTCAGATCGCGAAGGCGCGAGAAAGAATGTAATCGTCTGAGTCGGTGAAAAGCCCTTCAACAGACCCGCGGCACCGGTCAAAGCTGCAATGCCAACTCCAAAGAGAAGTAGTGCGACTGCGGCTGTCCGAAGCTTGTTCATTCGTCTGTATCCATAGGCCCAGAACCAAGAACAGGATGATCTCGTGAGACTGCTCAGCAGCTGATTCGTAAAGGGCTTTCAAGGGGCGATCAGCTACAGATCTGATGGTGTTGTGATGGTGGTCGACAACAATCTGCGCTGAAATGTGTGACTTGTTTCATCGACCTGGATTCGGATCGAATCCTCAAATTGATCGTTGATCCAATACGTGACGGTGGCTGAATCTGCCGACCAGAGAATTGGATGATCGGGATGCTGGTTGCTTATCATGAGGGCGTCCGCATCGTCCATTGGAATCGACGTGTGTACGTTCCACTTCTCGTTTGCCCTGTGCTGAATGTCAGCGTCCAACACCTTACGGCTGCTAAACAGCGTCGAGTGCTCGACCAATCGCAAATTCAGACACCAATCACCGTCCGGGGAAGACGTCGAAGACTGGCCGACCACGCTGCTCTGCTCCACCAGAGCTGCCAACAGGCATGCAGCAGCAGCCACAACAAGCAGCAAGGTGACCAGCCGGAATTTTCTGAATCGTTTCAACCTGCCTTCCCCATCGGTTCAGTCTGACCTTCGCGTACCACCTCAGTCGGCTACGGTTCTATCTTTCGCCTGCCCGCTCGTTCCGTAAGTCACGATTCAATTCGCCTCTCTAGTGAACCCTTATTCCTACGCGATCCCAGGAAATTGGTCCAGTTCGATACTCTTGAGGATTCCTCGGGTTTGTAAAATCGCGTGACCTTGACCAAAAAACGCGAACTGCAAGACCCCTGAAATCCGCAGTCGGTATCGTTCCGAGAAAACGGCTGTCAAACGAGCGACGACGAGCATCGCCAAGGACAAAAAAATGGTTTGGCGGCACCTTGATCGGAGCCATATTGGCGACGTCGGGATACGTCGGAAGATCACCGGCAAAACTTGCATAGGGTTCGTCGATTACTTTGCCATTGAGGAAAACTGCTTCGTCCCTTATCTCGATCGTGTCGCCCCCAAGCGCAATGACGCGCATCACATGCAACGGACTTCCGGGACCCTTGCTGTTGAAAACGATCACATTTCCATACTCGATCGCTTCGTCCGTGCTGACGAGCCTGTTTGAGAAGATCCTATCGCCCGCGGCAATCGTCGGGGCCATTGAACGTGACGGGATCACGAACGTATCAGCAATGAACGCCTTACATAATTCAGAACTCAGTGACGCTGTTGAGAGCCACGCGACCAGCACTAGCGGATAGATCCACCAACGCTGGTACCAGGACAACCCTTCCTGCTGGGCGTGCTTCGCACACCGAAATGCATCAACAACCAAGAAGACTGGCCAGCATAAAGCTGCGACCATCAAGGAGTTGAATACCCATCGACCGCTCGTTATTGAGACTGCAAGCAACGTCGCTGTTGGGATCAAAGCGTGTGTCACAAGGGCCAATCCAAAGAAACGCTCACCTCTTCCTGCATACAATTGTCCCAGTGGTCCGCCAATCAGGCTGAGGATCGCAGCAATCAACGGGCTTCTTTTCTGAACAGTCAAAACGCTCAACTCCGCCGGGTAGTGTCGCGGTCAGCAGTTCACGTCCAGGGCTCCTGGATGCGGCCTACTTGATGAAACGAGCCGTGGGGCAGGGGTTTCATTGCGCAGTCGATTCTAACGCACCTGATCGGGTTCCTTCCATCCATCACAAAGGAGGTCGACTTCGTGATCTAGTCGATGTGATGTGAATTCGATTTGGAAGTCGGCGATGTTTGATCGGCATTCATCGAGTAAAGACTGGGTTGCTTGTTGCTCGATTTCGGTACCGAGCCGCTGGATGATCTTGGCCGCCTGCTCCAGCGTTTCGAAACGCAATCGATCGGGCACGTACTCTGGATAGCTCAGATCGTTTGGCACAACTGGAATCGCTCCGGCCCAAATGGTTTCGCACATCGCGATGCCGAAGAACTCGTGTTCGGCGGTTGAGACCACGACGTCCATGGACGAAAGATGACGATGGTATTCCTCGGTCGTCTCCGCATAGCCGTTGAATCGGATGCGATCTTGGAATGCTGCGAAAAGATTTGTTGAAACCGCATCATCGCTCGCTCGTTGCCCAAGCAAGACCAGCTCGAAGTCGACGCCTTCTGTGAGAAGCAGATTTAAGACATCGACGAACCTGTCGGGACGCTTGTCGTGATCGAGCCGGCTCACCCAACCGATCACCAAACGATGATGCGGGTCCGGATCGCGTCGGTGGCTCGACGGCGGCTGAAACCCGGGTGGGATCACTTTCGACCGCTCCCTTGCCGCTTCCAAATCATGAGCCCCGACGCTGTCGGGCATCCGTTTCAGGAACGCAGCGGAACCGCGAAAGAACGTCTCCAGGTTGAACTGCGAATTAAACCAACACGCATCCGAAAGCAAAGCACTGAGCAAATTCGTGTAAGCGTAGTGGTGGTCTACACGCGCCTCCGGGGCTTTCGGATAGGCCCATTGGTTCTCATGAAAATACGTGACGAGCGGAACGCTACTGATCCAACCATGAAGTGCAGGATGACGTGATGCAAAGCCCAGCCACGTCGGAACATCCAGCATCTCGCTGGCAAAAACCAAATCGGGCGGCGGCGAATCCACGTCTCTTTCCGCAATGAGCTGGTTGATCGCCAACGGCCCCGAACGCATTCTCCATTTCCAATGTCGGGCGGCGAGCGTCGTGCACTGCAACTCGTGCCGAGAATGCTTGGCCCAGCCCCCCAGGAACGCGAGGTGGCTTCCGCCTCCGTACGGCTCGATCGCAAGAATGCGGCGACTCCTCTCAACTCGGACGCCGCCCGCCATGGGCGGCGTTTCCATTTCCTTCGCTCGATTCACGCCGTCTCGATCCACTGTTTGATCATGCACTTTTCTCCGAATCTTCTCGCTTCAGGAACGGCCCATCAATAACTGACATGCTTTTGGCAGTCTCCTAACCTCCCATCCCGATGGAAACGTCTCAAAATCGATCGGACGGAGCGACGGTGCCGATCGGCGACAATCATTGACCGACCATTCCTAGAGTCACTGAAAAACGCGCGATTCCCGCTTCGCGAGCGCAGAGAAGACGAGTTGACGGCCCACTCGGCGATCGTCGGTTCCTAATTTTGTGTGAAGATAGCCGACAAGCCCACGCCGAGCGTTACACTCGGCGGATGAACATGTCCCACCGCCTGCAACACTTCGAGGCTCGCACGCTGATGTCGCGATCACTCCGCTCCCGGATTGCTCCGTTTTCCCTGATTGCTCTCCTCATGCTCACCGCCCCCGCTGCGGCAATCGCACATGATGGTGAGGGCGAGCACGACCACAATGCATCAACACCCATCATGACGACGCGAACCGACGCGTCGGTCATCGCCCCGCCCAAGCCGGATGACGGTTTTCAGTTCATCATCTATGGCGACCGAACCGGCGGCGTCCCGGCAGGATTGAAGGTACTGGAGCAAGCGGTCGAAGACACTAACTTGCTCGACCCTGACCTGGTGATGACGGTTGGCGATTTAATCCAAGGCTACAACGAAACCGAACAATGGCTCGAAGAAGCCAGCGAGTACAAAGAGATCATGGACCGTCTCAAGATGCGGTGGTTTCCGGTCGCCGGGAATCATGACATTTACTGGCGTGGTTCGAAAAAAGCACCCGCCGGACATCACGAAACCAATTACGAAACGCATTTCGGTCCACTGTGGTACTCCTTCAAACATAAGAACGCCGGGTTCATTGTCCTCTATAGCGATGAAGGTGACCCGAAGAGCAACCTCAAAGCCTTCAACGTCGGCGCGCTTCAGCAAATGAGCAAAGCGCAGCTCGAGTTTCTCGAAAAGGCACTCAAGGACCTCCAAGGGCAAGACCATGTTTTTGTCTTTCTCCACCACCCGCGTTGGATCGGCGGTGGTTACACCGGATCGAACTGGGATGAAGTTCACGAGAGACTCAAGGACGCCGGGAATGTGTCTGCCGTGTTCGCCGGCCATATCCATCGCATGCGATTTGATGGGGCTCGCGATGGGATCGAATACTACGCCCTGGCGACGACCGGAGGTCACGTGCCGGGCGACACGCCGATCCCCGGTGCCGGCTACCTGCACCATTTCAATGTTGTCAGTGTGAGGGAGAACCGTTTCACGGTCGCAGCCTTGCCCGTCGGCGCCGTTTTTGACCCGAAACAGTTCACCCAGGAGTTTCTTGCCGACATCGAACTGGCCCGTTCCATTCGTCCAGAACAGTCCGGCGATCCGGTAACTCTGCAGTTCGACGGCGCCGCTGAAGGAGAGGTCAAGGTTGCACTCAAGAACCCGGCATCCCGTCCGGTCGAGGTCTCGGTTTCCATGGCGGTTCCCTCACTCGAAAATCGTTGGACGAGCAACTTGGACCACAAACACTTCGTCCTTCAACCGAATGAGTCGAAGAGTTTGGAATTCACGGTCGGGCGTTTTGCGGTGTCCGAGTTAGAACCGACGAACCCGACTTTGCTGGTCGAAACGAGATACCTCGGCGAGAACGCAGCCGTCGAGTTGCCTCCGCTGGAAAATCCGATCCCGTTGCAGTTGGATCTCGTGCCGGCGGACTTCTTTGCAACCGCATCCAACCATGTGCTTGAAGTAAGAGACGAAACGTCGGCGATCGAGATTTCCGACGACGCGTTTGAACTACCGGAGGGTCCATTCACCATGGAGACGTGGGTACGCCCGATTTCCGCCAAAGACTATGAAGCCATCGTGGCAAAGACTCAGTCGTCAGAGTATTCGTTCTTCTCCGATCATGGCATTCCGAAGTTCGACGTGCACATCGGCGGAAGATACGTTTCCGCCATCGCCAAGAGCTCTTTGCCGCTCGGCGAGTGGACGCACTTGGCCGGCGTTTACGACGGCAATTCGATCAGCCTGTTCGTCAACGGGAAACGCGTCGATTCCCAGCAGGCGACCGGAAAACGGAAGGGCAACGACTTGCCACTTTTCCTCGGTGCGGACCCGGATGCGGGAGGTAATCCGACCCGCGGCTTCAGTGGGTTCCTGGATGAGTTTCGACTATCCAAAATCGCTCGTTACAAAGCCGACTTTTCACCAAAGAAGCGTTTTGAACCTGATGACGAAACGGTTCTACTGCATCACTTCGATCGAAGTGTCGGACCGTTTTTGCTGGACCACAGCCCGTCGGCTGCCAACGGCATCCTGGGCAAAACCAGCCTGCTCGTACCGGCCGAATAAATGGAATCGGCAGTTTGATGCTGCCATGGCAGTCTAATACCGATTCGTGCTCGGGTAGGCGAGTGGCGTCGCGATCTGAGTTTGGGCCTGCGTCGCAGCTGCATCGATATTGGAGTTGATTTGTCGGCTGAGCGCGGCAACGCGTTCGGCGATCATTGGCTGCGTGTTGTTGAGTGCTAACGCACGCTGATAATTCTGAAGCGCCTGAGTCAGATCGCCCCCGTTTTCACGCAATCGCGCAAGAGCCAACCAAGCGCGAGAGTTGTTCGCGTCCTGCTGGACGGCGTCTTCCAAATACTTCAACGCAATTTGCGGCTCGCCCGACTCTTCATAGAGCCTCGCCAGTTCGACACGCGGCTCAGAAGCCATCGGGTTCTGCGACGCCCAGTTCTTCAGTAGGGCGAACGCGCGGTCCGGACGAGCGGTATCCATCAACAGGACGGCCAGCCCACGATGGCATTCAACATGATTCGGCGCGTGGTCTAAACACTGGTTGTACAACGCTTCCGCGTTGCGATACATCGATTCGTCATTTCGCTGTTTCGCGAGCCGGTGGGTGGTGGCGGCGAGGTTGTAGTAGCCATCGGGATTCGTCGGGTCCTGATCAACCACCTGCTGAAACTGCTGCAGGGCGGCGGTGTATTGGCCTTGCTGGTGGAGCTGTGCCCCCAGAGCGTTCTTTCCGCTTGCCCCGAACTGACAGCCCGTTGAGCAGAGCAGCGTGGTAGCAAGGAGAACCGCCGATGAAGCCTTGAAAAACGACCTGAAATAGCTATTCATCGCCCACCCTTTAGGTGCATTTCTGCGGCGAAACCGGCCGTCGATCTGCTGGTCGAGCCGTTGCGAACCGGGCCGTTGCGAACCGGGCCGTTGCGAATCGGGCCATCGTGAACCGGGCCGTCCTGAATCGGGCCGTCGTGAATCGGGCCGCTGCGAGCCGAGCCGTTGTGAAGAGCGTTTCATCAGCTGTCATCCTGACAAGGAACTCCGATCCCGTGGCGATCCCACGCCATCGATTTGAAGTTCGGAGAAGTGTTTCACGGCTGCGGACGGTAGCAAGAGCGGTCGAAACCTCGCAAGAGAGGAACTTTCAGCGGATAGCCGTCGTCGAAAGTGGCACTCACCGGACTCCGCAGTTCCGCCGACTTGGCGGGGTGTTCCGGTCAGTCGGGCTCACCTGGGCCGCAAGCGTCGCCTCTAGGGCGTTTTCCATTGCGGAACCTGAGGGTCTAACTACACTCCGTGCCAGGAATTGCTGTGCAGATCACGCAGTCTCCCTAGCTTATCGATTTTGCAACGATTGATCTGATCCGGGCTTGTCCGATGCCCGGCCACATGCATCGGAAATCCCAACATTTGCCGCCCCAACAGACAACTGCCCAGCGAAACGGGCAATTTGACGAGGCTTCTGGATGACCTTTCGTAGACCTTCCCAATCTCTTCGCAACCGAATCCGCCAAGCCAGCGATGCCGCTGGATTTGACAGCGTTAGCGGCACCGCACGACGGGCCCGACGCCTGGCGAAGCGCCGCGATGAAAAGCGCCGCACGCTGGTGGAAAGCCTGGAGAGCCGTCAACTTCTCGCCGGACCTGAGCTGATCGGCATTCAGCCGAATGAAGGCGATTTGCTGACCGATGGTGAGACGCTGACGTTCTCGCCGAACGAGCTCGTTTTTCGATTCGACGATGACACGTTCATTGACGAATCTTCCCTCGGCGCGATCCGGATCACACGTGCCGGGGAAGACGGTGTTTTTGAGTCGGCGTCCGCCACCAGCGATTTGGGAACGGGCGGCGTGGCCCTGTTTCAGTTCCGAGCCCGCGAGTCGGGAAGTCTCGGAAATGGGATCACTATCCTGTTCACGGCAACAGACCGGGCCGGGTCTCAAACGCCAATCATTACGGTCAATGGCGAGACGATTACCGTCAACCTGAACCTGAATTCGATCAACCGAACGCAGGCCGGTGACGTGATTTCGGCCATCAACAACAGCTCACTCGCGAACACGCTGATCGAAGCGATTCAGGTGAGTGGCTCTTCTTCGCAGCCGGTCGGAAGCACCGACTTCAATGGCACGTCATTGGTGTTGGACGGGGCCAATGCTGCGCAGGCCGTCACAGATTTTGGGTCCAACGGCGCGGTACGGGTACGCTTCATCTCGCAGCTCGCCGGCGTAGATGGACGCGGCACGGTGCTCGAGTTCGAGCAACGCGACTTCGGCGGGCCGGCCAACCCGGTGATCCTTATCAACGAACAGACGATCCGCATTCAGCTCAACAGCTTCGCGGGTGCTCCGACCACGGCCGCGCAGCTCGTCGACCGGCTCAACAATGATCCTCGAGCGGCTGCGCTGATCTCGGCCAGTGTTCAAGAAGGCGAAGCGGACACCGTGATCGGAACGCTTCCAACAACGTATTCGCCACTGACACTTAGCGGGGTCAGCGACATCGTCGTCGAACCCGGATTTGTCGGACTCGGCGATTCGTCGCGCGAAGTCGTTTTCCGTTTCGCCGAACCATTGCCCGATGACCGCTATCAGATCAATATTTTGGGGAGCGGTGCGGCCGCGCTTCGCAATCTCGACGGCGAAGCATTCCAAGACGGTGAAAACTTCACGCGACCGTTCAATATCAATCTCGGTCCCCAGGTCGTGGCCGTCGTTCCCGAACCGATGCGGAGAGAGGCAAACGGCTCGCTCAGTGTTGACGTCGGGATCATCGAAGTCCATTTCAATGATGACGATCTCGATCCGACGCTTGTCCGGGACCGTAGCTTCTATCAACTGATTTATACCCGCGACACGGTCGAGAACACCGACGACATCGTCGTTCCGTTGGTGAGCGATCCCGTTTACAACTCGATCACGAATGTCGTGAGGTTGAACTACGGACAATCGCTGGCTCGGCTGCCCAGCACGACCGGTGATTTCGGGACGGCACGTCTGCGAATCGGCAGTCGTGAGACGTCGCTGCCGCCAGCACCGCAAGCCGTGACGCTGCCGACGGGTGCCGACGATGCGGCGGGCGACAGCTTCGCCAGCGCCTTCGACTTGAATGCTCAGTGGAGCATCTCGACGGGCGTCACCAGTTCGGCATTTCTTACGACTGAGATTCGCAACGAGAATCCGTTTGGACTTGAGTTGCCCGGGCCCGATCTGCCTGGGACGCGTGAGATCCGTCCGGAAGACCCTTCGCGTTTGACGCGTGTCG
The DNA here is from genome assembly GCA_039025515.1 of Planctomycetota bacterium. Taxonomy (GTDB): domain Bacteria; phylum Planctomycetota; class Planctomycetia; order Pirellulales; family Pirellulaceae; genus Stieleria. The sequence continues at coordinate 1,073 of JBCCOI010000258.1, read as the reverse complement.
AGCCGCTGGACTTTACGCGGCGTGGTGCGGACGACTTCGACGGGATCACGCAGCTTCGATACAACTTTGTCGGCAGTTGGTTGGGCGATGATCCCAACCGACCCGGCATCGTCGACGACACGACTTACTTCAATATCATTAGCACGCAGCAGCAGCAACGCGTGCGAGAGATTCTATCGCTCTACTCCGAGTACTTGGGTGTTTCATTCACCGAAGTTTCGGATCAGTCACAGGGCGCGATCGTCGACATCTCGATTGCCGTCGGTGATTTGTACGGCGGTGACGTTCGTGCAACGAGCGGGCAGGGCGGTACGACTGCCGTTCTTCGGTCGCTTCCCAACGGCGCGGAGTTGGTCGTACTGGATTTTCAAGACTTCGATGAGTCGAATGATGATCAGTTCGGTGAGCCGTTCTTCGACGTCACGATGGATGCCGTCGGCCAGCTCTTGGGCTACGGAAACGACCGAAGCTTGCCGCAACCCGGCGAAGACTACGAGCCGATTTTCCCGAGTTACGCCGAAATCGTACACGGGCAATACCTTTTCCGTCCGGATAGCACCGACATTGACCTCTATCGTGTCGAGCTACCCACCACCGGCTCGATCACAATTGAAACGATCGCCGAACGTCTCGGAACACCCAGCACGCTGGACACGCACCTTCGACTGTATCGAGAAACGCCGAGTGGTGTTATCGAACTGGCGGGCAACGATGATTACGTCAGCAACGATTCTCTGATTCGTTTGGACGATCTTGACGCGGGCGTGTACTTCATCGGTGTCAGTGCTCAGGGCAACGACACTTATGATCCGGTAATCCCCGGGACCGGTTTCGGTGGATTGACGGAAGGAACCTACGAGCTGCGTGTCGACTTCACACCATCGGCAACGGCGACGCTGAGCGATACCGATGGCATCGCACTCGATGGAGATGCGGACGGTCGTCCCGGAGGCGAATTCAACTTCTGGTTCAAGCCAGCCGACGCGAACAGCGAAGTTCTTTACGTCGACAAGGGCGACGGCTTCTTGAACAATCCATCCAATCCGTTGCCCAGCGGCGGGTCGGACTTGGCG
>JBCCOI010000257.1:0-9910 GCA_039025515.1 Planctomycetota bacterium | reverse complement strand
GTCAGCGGCGGAGCGGATGGTTTATCCATGCGTGGGTTTGGTGGTCAGCGGTGGACACACCAGCCTCTATCGCTGTGACAGTCCGCTTGATCTGGAATACCTGGGCGGAACGATCGACGATGCGGCGGGCGAGGCGTTCGACAAAGTCGGAGCGATGCTGAATCTTGGATTCCCGGGAGGCCCCGCCGTGTCGGAGTTAGCTGCAAAAGGAAACCCGGCGGCTTTCGACTACCCCCGATCAATGATCCACGAGCCGGACTACCGCTTCAGCTTCAGCGGACTCAAGACCGCGGTCCGGTACAGCATCGCGCCGGCGGGTTCGGTCGACTTCAGCAAACTGGAGATCTCCGACGCGAAGAAGGCCGATGTCTGCGCATCGTTCCAAGCCGCCGTCGTCGATGTCTTGGTCGCCAAGTGTGTCCGAGCCGTCAAGCAATGCTCGGTCAAAAGACTCATCGTCGGTGGAGGCGTGGCCGTTAACCCTGTTCTTCGTCGCCGCATGATGGAAGCTGCGGAGGAACATGGCTACGAAGTTATTCTCGCTTCGCCTGAGTTCTGCACCGACAACGCGGCGATGGGCGCAATCGCACTCGAGAAGATCAAACGAGGCGAATTTGCCACTCTGGATCTGGACATCACTCCGGGATTGCAACGCGGGTTTTGAAACGACGAAAAGCTCGAACTGCTTGTGAAAGCAAGTTCGAGCGATTCGCGGGGCCGGCACATCAGCCGGCCATTCCTCCGCCCATCGGATGAGTTGTTGTCACCAGCCGGGACCCGCCGTCTGCGGTGTTGCGGTTGCTGGTGGGGGCGGAGATGTAACGCGGTGGGGCACCCGCTTTCTTCTGACAGGCAGCGGGCCTTGGTTTTCTGCTCGAGCCGACTCGGCTTGGTAGCTCATTGGTGCGACCGCACTTCCAATGGGCGTCGAATCGAGAATGCTGCTTTCCACGGGAGCATTGCTTGGACCCCGCAGTTGATCCATCGGCATGCGGTCGGCTGGAACTGCGTTGGCTGGAGGAACCATGGTCGGCTCCTGACCCATGAAGTTCGGGTCAGGTTCCGGCAAGATGCGTTGCAAGTCTTCCATTTCCGCGTCGGGCATGAAGAGGTCTGCCGGCTCTTCCATCTCCTGAAGCGGTGCTTCTCCCACTTGGGGAACCATGCCCGGTTGGGTTTCCGGCAGGCCGAACGCGTCGGACATCATCTTGTTGACATCGACGGGCCCACGCCGAACCACACCCGGGCGTGTCACGCCGTATTGGTGATGGAATCCGGCGGATCGTTCGCGGGCTCGTTCAAGAGCATCGCAGTAAGCCTTCGTATTCCAAGGTCCTTCTTCGAGCCGGATGCTGCTGTTGGAAAGCAGTGTGCCTTTCAGGAAGTCGACGTAGTTGATCGATTTGTTGTATTCGGTCAGAGCCTGATAGTAAGCGAGCTGTGCATCCGCGCGACGTTGTTGGCTTTGCAGAACGACGTTCACGGGAGTCGTTCCCTTTCGGTATTCGAACAGTCGGGCGTCAACTTCTTGCTCCGTCGTCATCCATTCATTCGCAGCGATCTGCAACTGCTCGAAGTGGCTGCCCATTTTCCCGACCGCGTCTGCCAATTGGCTGACGAGGAGCCTCTCTTGATCTTGCAGAAAGAACAGTCGTTGCCGTTGCGTCATCTGTGCATTGCGTACCCGTAGCATCTCACGACGCAAGCCGATGGGCATTGAAAAATCCAACCTGACCGCTGCTTCCTGGTAGTCGCCGCTTGTCAGTTCCGCCAGCGAACTGCTGCCCGCCTCCGGAAAACGCGCTAATGTGCGATCCGGCGGCCCGAAGGTGTCGCCGAGTCCCACCCAGCGGTAGAGCAGCGACAAGTTGACTTCGGGCAGCACCTGGTTCTTCGCGAGAGCGAGCTCAAGTTCGGCTTGCTTCAATTCGTACTTACGGGCACGTACTTCAGGGCTGAGATAAAGCATCTGCGCCACCGATTCATTCCAGTCATACTCGACGCGTGCAATCGTCGGCTCGGTGCTTGGCCGGATCAAACGCCCATCCGTTGCAGATAGACCGAGTTTCTCGCGGAGGATTCGTTCACGGCCGTAGACGCCGAAGGGATCGCTACCCGGAACATTGGACCCGCTAAGCGCTGCCGTGAGTCGCCGTTGCAAGTTGAAGTATTGCCCGACCGCTTGTGCCTTCTCCTGAATACTCCCCGTACCCGCAGCGAAATTGAGTTTCGTGAACTCAGCAGTCGCTTGGGCACTATCGCGGGCGATCGCCGCCGCAGACACCGCGCGGTAGGCGAGGTAGAGGTCCCAGTAGGCGACTTCGACGTCACGAACCAAGTTGCGGACCTGGCCTTCGAAAGTCGCAATGCTGATGTCCTCATTCATGCTCGCCAACATCACCGGAATTCGGTTGATGTAGGTCCCGCGGTTCCGCATCAACGGGTGCTGAACCTGTGCTTCAATGATCGTCGTGTAGTCACTGATCGCTGCCCGTGGAACGATGTTTCCCGATTCGTTACGGGTGTACTGCACTTGTTGCCGGATCGTCGCCACACCACCGGTCGAAAGGCGTTTGCTGATCGCAAACTGTTGGTTGTTGTTGTAGTTGCGGAGGAACTGTTGATCGTCGTTTAGCACCGAGACGTTCTGTGGCCGGTCGGTGTTTGAGAAATCGAGGAACCCGCTGGCAACCGCATCAAACTCGGCGAGCGCGTCTTCAACGCCTCCGATTTGATTTGCCCGCACGGCTCCTCGCGGCAGCAATCGATTTCCCGCACCATCGGTCGTCAACGGAATCGACTGCGTGGTCGTCTGCTGAAGTGCCACATCGAAAATGCTTCCGAATTGTGCGGGCGACCCACTGACAAATTGAGCGGCGATGTTTTGACGTGTTTCCGCGGTACCGCCGGTTGTGATCAGGTACCGCGCGTTCTCGAGAGCCATGTGGACGCACTGTTCCAGCGTCAGGTCCCAGAACTCGTAGTCGTGATTGCTCACCGTCAGCGGCGGCAACGACTGGGTGGTTTCGGGCAGAGAGTGCGACTCGACGTCCGGATATTCGATCTCGGTCGCGTGGTCGAGGTAGTGATGCAGGTTCGGCGTTTCGCCAACGAAGAACGGCTGCGTCGGCGTACATCCTGTCGCCAACAACACCGCCAACGCAAGTTGAACTTGTGCAGCAAATTGAAACAACGAGCGGTTCATGCCCTGAGCTTCCCTAGGTCACGCCAAGTCTCACTCATCAGTTGCGAAGGAGGATCGCAAAGAATGTTTGAGTTGAGCGTGAGCAGTCCAATCGGAAGCCCCCCACCAAAGCCTCAATCGACACCTTCGTCGGCAGAGACTTTGTCCACAGCAGTGGTATCGGGGTCTGACTGGGTAAACTTTGACGGTTCCCAGAAAAAAGCTACAGATTCGTCGTGAAACTCGATCGCCGCATGACTGCCGCTGATTACCCGGCTACTGGTCACTCGGTGAAGGCAGCTCGGGAACGTCAATCTGCACGTCGGGCATCTCCAGCGTCTCCGGTTCCTCCATCAGCTCTTCGATCGCACGACCGCTTTGCAACAAATCGGCTTCGAGTTCGACGACCGGGCTGGCCGGCGGAGGAGGCTGCAGACGTGATTGACGCGGCCCGACCGTCAGGACCTGCCAGGGTTTTGGGTAGAAATAATGGTGCTCCAAACGGCAGTCCTTTTTCGGGTCTCGATACGCACCGGAATGCACCGCGCGGTGCCAAGACATCGCCTCCTGGCTGCTCGGAGCAATCTTGTATGACAGATATCCCATCAGGTAGCTCGGCCGGTTGTATTTTCGGCGGTGCCCTGGTGGCAGACGATTCCCGATCGGTCCGATGACGTCGATCACGGGCGTAACCGGTTGATTCTGACGATCCGGATGGTGGGCGCTCGCGGACGCTGCAGTCAGACAAAGACCCGCTAACAATACGAGAAGGAACTTCAGTACTTTCGAATGTCGATTCATTGGGATTCCTTTCCCGCTCGAGCAAGAACGTTGGAGACGCTGCGACAGACTCGATTCCAGCCACAAGAGCCAACGAAGTTGGACGATGGATGTGGTGACGAACAGCCGCACTATTCGTTTCGGTGCGAAAACACGCATCGCGCAGGTTTTTGCTCCAACGGATCGTTGCACGAATCTTGACGATGATTCCGGTCCGTCCCGTGACATCAGTTGCCAGCTTGAAAGCGATCACGTCGGGTGAGTTTTCCGGCTCCGTGAAGTTTACCGGCGAAAGCGTTCATTGATCGTCACCACGAATGACGAATCAGCCCCTTGCAGCGAAGGGGACTCGCATCAACACCGGGCAAGGATTGCCTCTCAATAAACGCAATCCACGCATCAGGCAGTCGACGGTGAAGAAATCGGTTCCTTCCTACTTACGCGTTCACCGTGGCGACGACTCCCCCCGCGAAGAAAGCTCGGCGGACGTCTCTCCGTCCGATGCTTTCTGGAACGCCTTCTCCAACGCGACCGGCTGGCGCGTCGATCGGATGCACCGCGATCACGTCCGGGTTCTGCCCGCCGTCGGCATGGATCTGATGGCCGGCGAGCCAGATGAAATGCTGCCTCTGGTCATGAAAGAGAGTGCAGCGGAACTGGCGGAATTTGGCGCCGCGCTCACTCGCGAGATCGAGACTCTTCAAGGAATCATCAAACGTCAAGAGATAGAGTTGGCGGCATCGGCGTCCGCATCGATCGCGTCACCCGACGCCGATCAGGCAACGACGCAGGTTTATGAGACCCTACAGCACGCACTCACCGCCACCGGCTTTGATTCCGCGGCCATCTATCTCCTGGATGAAGAGACCGAGTTCCTAAAAGCACGAGCCATCGTGGGATTGCCCAACGATCGCTTATCCGCAGAGCCGCGTCCGTTGCGAGGCAGCCGAGCGGACTTGGAAGCACTGGTCCAAGACGCCGTGTTGATGGACGACCTACGTGGCCCGATGGGCAAGACGTTTGATTCGCCCGAATCGGCCGGCGCGGCGATCTGTATCGCACTCAAGAAAGGCGACTTACCGATCGGAACTCTGTGGCTTTTTTCCGAAAGCCCCCAACCACTCGATCGATCGCACGTCGCGATTGCGAAGTTGGTCGCCACACAGATCACGCTTGAGCTCTCGACTGCTTCTACCGCGCGGTCTCTCGAAAACGCGAAGGAATCGAAGAGCGCGGTTCAGGAGATTGCGGGTTGGCAATACGCTTCGCTCCCCGCCGGAAACCAACTCGCTCCCGGCTGGTTCGCCGACGGCATGATCGAGTCGCCCATGGACTGGGCAACCGGTTGGCACGTATGGGATGTGCTTCCTGACGGCAGTCTGATGTTCGCACTGGGCGAAGCGGAAGAGTCTGCGGCTGGAGGAGCCATGATCGCCGCGACGGCCCGCGCCGCGCTCGAGGCACACGGCGGATACCGCCACACGCCCTCACAGATTTTGCAGCGGATCAGCGACACGCTTTGGCAGGCCAACACGACCGATCAATTGTTCTCTCTGCTGTACTGCAGACTCGATCCGGAGACGGGCGAAGGACAGTTCGCGGCCGCAGGTCACATCCATGGTTTAATCGGTGGGCCACGAGGCTACCGTCCATTGACGATCGGAAACGGACGTCCGTTGGCGAGTGCGATCGACATCGATTGTGTCGAGGGCAAGTTTCAGTTGGCGGTCGACGAGAGCTTGCTGGGTTACACCGCAGGACTGGAGGCCGACGGAATCGGCCAACGGTTGCTCGGTTGTTCGTTGAAGAACGCTTCGCTGGACGGCGAGAACGTCCTGGCGAAGCTGCGTCGTGAGATCGCGGACTTCCCGCTTCTCAACGAACGCGGGCTGGCATCCGTTTCTCGCAGCCGCACTTGAGCGGCTGGATTGTTGCTATGCTGTCGCCGACTCTCACACGCCAGCGACAGCAATATGACGGCCGACGCAAAGAATCCTGTACGACGCGACATCCTGCCCAGTCTTCAAAAGCGATTCAGTCCTTATCGCTTCGCCTCCGGAAGCGTGTCAGAAGAAGCACTGACGACTTGCTTTGAGGCGTCCGCCTGGGCGGCGAGTAGCTTCAACGAGCAACCTTGGCGATTCATTGTGGCTCGCAGGGACGACGCGCCGGAATTTGAGAGGATGCTCGGTTGCTTGCTGGAAGCCAATCGAAGTTGGGCGCGGCACGCGGGTGCGTTGGTACTGACTGCCTATCGGTCGAAGTTTTCGAGGAACGAAAAACCAAATCGAGTCGCCCTGCACGATCTCGGCCAAGCCAGTGCGTACTTCGCGATCCAAGCCACGGCCCTGGGATTGCAAGTCCATCAAATGGCGGGGATCAACGTTAGCCAGATTCGAACGGAATATGCGATTCCGGATGAATTCGAGCCGGCGACCGCGATCGCGATCGGCAACGCGGAGGACTCCGACCCGGTGGGCTCGGAAGCGGAGGAATGGGCGCGGCGTGAGTCATCGGCACGTCAGCGAAAACAGCTCTCCGAAGTTGTCTTTTCGCAAAAGTGGGAGAATGCGGCCTGGACGTCGTGAATTCGCGTTTCTCGATGGGTTCCGACCGGTCGGCGGTGACGAGCCGATGGATTAAACTCAGTCGAGGGCGGCAGATTGCGAACTTTGGCAGAAGCAATATGTATTGGCAGAAATTCCGAACGAGGCGACGCAGCGTTTTCGCTCCCCTCTTCCAATCGCTTATTCAAGCCGGATAGCTCATCAGTGTCGGATTCGTGGAACCCTGGCGTCGTCTACGCAGCTCGTACCGATGTTGGTATGCGCCGCACCAACAACCAGGACTCACACTCGGTCCTGCCGGCACAGTCGCAGGAACGCTTTGACTCACGCGGCCACCTTTTCATCGTCGCCGACGGCATGGGAGCTCACGCCGCCGGCGAATTGGCCAGCAGCATGGCGACCGAGCATATCGCGATGAACTATTTTCGGCCCGCGCAGTTCGACTCGATCGATGCGCTCCATGTTGCGGTAACGGAAGCCAACTCGGAGATCTATCAGCGAGGACAGCAAAATCCGGAGTTCCACAACATGGGGACGACGGCCAGCACGTTGGCGTTGTTGCCAGTTGGCGCGGTGGTCGCCCATGTGGGTGACTCCCGAGTCTATCGTTTGCGGCAAGGTGTTTTGGAACAACTGACGTTCGATCATTCGTTGGTTTGGGAAGTCCAAGCCAGCGGCCAAGTCCACCCCGACAGCGCACTCGGTCAGGCATTACCCAAGAACGTGATCACCCGATCGCTTGGTCCGAATGCGGAGGTCCAAGTTGATATCGAAGGCCCATTCGAGGTCCAAGCCGGCGACCGGTTTCTGCTTTGCTCGGATGGCTTAAGCGGGCAGGTGGATGATCTGGAATTGGCGACATTGCTCGACTGCTTGCCGGAACAGCTTGCCGTCGAAGTCATGGTGGATCTCGCAAACCTTCGTGGCGGACCGGACAACACGACCGTCTTAATTATCACGGTGACCGACGGGCCGCTGATTGGCCAGACATCGGAAGCGCAGCCTCCTCGTCGACCGGCGGCCGACGACGATATCGCTTATTGGGGGGCGATCGGAGCGATCGTGGCGACCATTGCGTGTCTGCTTGGGGCCGTTGCTTTTTGGGCACTTGGGCTGAATGGGTCGATGGTGATCACGATCTTGGGCGCGATCGTCGCGGGTGTGATCGCGGCGACTTCCTTTTCCAACATGAGACAGCAATCAAAGCGTCGTCGAACCGCGAAGAGCTCATCGCTTCCACACGTTCCCAAAGCGGGAGGCGGGAAAGGACCTTATCGGCGCTACGTTTCGTCGCCGGACCAACCACTCTTCGATCGACTTGGCAAAACAGTTGCCGAGCTGAAAGAAGCCGCAAGCCAAAAGAACTGGCTAATGGATTGGGGCAACATTGATGAGTTGCAAAGGGAGGGAGCGAACGCCATGAACCGCGGCGAAGGCAAGACGGCGATCGAGTTCCAAGCGCGAGCGATTGTGGAAACCATGCAGCAGTTGCGTGAACAGCACGACCGGTCCGCAGGCGAAACCGCGATTGATACGTGACCGATCCGGGCATCCGGTGTCTCGAACACCAATTGAATGAACGCTAATTCCGCCAGACGCATCGTCATTCCGCTCTTGCCCGCCGCCACTCTCGGATCTTCCGCGTGGCTTCTCCACCTTCGTTCCTTTGCGGTCGCGGGACAACTGCTCACGATCTCCGTTTGCAAGTGGGTGCTCGATGTGCAGTTGCGGTACGACGTGCTCTTCACGCTTGTGGGGCTGATCGCTGCTACCAACATCATCTATTGGTACTGGTTGAATCGGTTTGATCCGTATCGTCGGAAGCGTCTGGACGACCTGCTCACGTCGAATGACGAGACAGGGAATCGCGGGCGGGCGCAGTTGGTCGCGTTCGGCTTGATGATTTTGGATTTAGTCATGCTGTCCGCGATGCTGTACTGGAGCGGTGGAGCACGCAATCCGTTTAGCTTTTTCTATTTCGTCAACCTTGCCGTCGGCGGCGTCGTGATTCGGCCCAAAATGGCATGGCTGCTGGCCGTCGTCGCGACGCTGGGTTACGCGATCATTCTTTTGCGTAGCGTTCCCGTCGCGGAACTCGGATCCGGGACGATGGTCGGTGCCGGAGTGTGGTCTCTTCGGTCCACCGGATTGATGCTCGCGTTCGCAACGTGCGCATCGGTGATCACCCACTTTGTGACTCGCGCGAGCGGTCTCCTTCGCTCGCGTGAGCGAGAGCTCCGAGAGAATCAGCTTGCACAGGCTGCCGATCGTCGATTGGAATCACTGACGACTCTAGCCGCCGGTGCCGCGCACGAGCTGGCGACCCCGCTTTCCACGATTGACGTCATTGCTAGAGAACTTTCACGGCACCTCGAAGATGTTTCGAAACCGGAATCGGTCGATCAGGATTTGAAGTTGATCGACAACCAATTAGAAATCTGTCGCCACATCTTGAATCGGATGCGCGGAGCGGCGGGCGATTCGATGGCTCAGCAATGGTACAAGACGACCGTGGGCGATCTGATTGATGCGACGCTGGAAGGCGTCAGGGATCCACACCTTGTCGACGTGGATGATGCGGCCGAACACATCGAGAATCAAACGTTGTGGATGCCCGAAGAAGCGGTCGCCCAAGCAATGAGGAACCTCATTCACAACGGCTTGGATGCCAGTGGCCGCGACGGACGGGTGAAGCTCGAGTCTCGTTTGCACGGTTCCAACGTCCGCTTCATCGTCCGCGACGAAGGCCAAGGCATGACGGAAGAAGTCTTGCAACGATTGGGCGACCCCTTCTTTACGACCAAAGAGCCCGGCCGCGGCATCGGACTGGGCTTGTTTTTGACCCGAAACGTCATCTCGCAGCTCGGTGGGGTCATCGAGTTCAAAACGGCCCCCAATCAAGGCACCTCCGCGATCGTGACTCTCCCCATCGCGAACCCCGCCAACCGACTTTGAGTGTCGCTGAGGGTTGCATCGTAGCGGAAGCCGCGCGGGCTTTCGGCGTCGCGGAAGCCGCATGCACATTAGTCGTAGCGGAAGCCGCGCAGGCTTTCGGCGCTCGGTCGCATCCCACGGCAACCGTACGCTTTCGTTGATGGGCCGAAGGCACCGCTGATCCGCCAAGCCCAATCGGACATGTCGCTCTAGCCCCAAGACGAATCGGCAAGAAGCAGGCCGAAAGCCTACGTGGCTTCCGCTACCGTTTGTTCGGGCCGAAAGCCTGCGCGGCATCCGCTAAGGTTTGAACCTATGCGGCTTGGTCTTCGGCGGCGGCATTGATGCGGTTATAGAGCGTCTTCACGCTGACGCCCAATTCTTCGGCGGCCGCCTTCTTGTCGCCATTGTTTCGCTCCATGGCTCGCTCGATGGCCATCCACTC
>JBCCOI010000256.1:0-9921 GCA_039025515.1 Planctomycetota bacterium | reverse complement strand
CGTGAAGCTCTTTGAGACAAAGTTCAAGGAGCTCGGTCCGCGCGCCCAGTCGAGCCTGCATGAAGAATGGGGATTTGCATGGGTGGCTGAGGTTGGGGATGGTTGGAACGTTGCTTGGGCAAACAAGCCAGGCCCAGAGTCCCTGATTACATGGGCTTTCCAGCGAAAGTTAGAGGGAGGCGAGCTTCTCGATTTGCCCAGTCTGGATGAATGATTCGTTTTCGGTCCAGAAACGCGACCCCTTTTGGAAACCGCCCCTTCGGTAGTGCCGCGGCTCAATCCTCAACGTCGATGAAGCAGCTAGGCCGCGGAGCGATGGTCGAGGTCGTGCGCAGCCGGATCCTTGTTTGCTTTACGTTTCTCTCCGCTGAGACCGATTAGCCTGCCGAATCGGGTGCCATCGATGAAGACGGCATAGCTTGCCAACGAAAGCGATGTTGCGATCCCTAGAGAAAGCAGGAATTTCATTAACGCGGGTCCTTCCTGCCACACCCACTTCAAATCCATGTGGGCGAGACCAAGCAAAGGATGATGCACGAGATAGATCCAAAAAGACGCCGTCGCCAGGAACTTGATCCAGCCGGGAATCGTCCGGAGGTATTGGCTACAGCCGATCAACCCCAGTGATACAAGCCACGCGGCAATGGGGGTTGCGACCGCTGCGACGAGCGGATGAAACGCAACGGGATCGTTGCTTGGTGTCGCCAGTGCGAATGTTCCACTCATGACGGCAATTGTCAAAGCAATCATCCCAGCGAAGAGCATCGCCGGGCCCGTACGTTTGGCACGAACCAACGTCGGGTCATGTTGAGCTAAACGTACGCCCCCGCCAAAAAAGAGTCCGCTGTAGATCCATTTGCTCGGGACGGGAAGAAACGCGTGTTGAAATCCCCAAACCACTTCCGGACGCATCCACAAAATGACAATGCCCGCCGCCAACGCGATGCCGGCGATCAGCTTTACGTGGCTCGAAGTCCGCTGAGAGGGTCTTGGCAGCTTTAGGCCCAATGCGAAAACGCAAACGTAAAGAAACGCGTACAGCAAGAACCAAAGGTGGCTCAAACCCCAGATCTGTTCGGAAAGTGGTGGGTCGAACTTCAGGCTCTTGAGTTTGATCAGCGGCACGATGTCTTCGCCGACAAACCCGATCGTCCAGAGATAGAGATCGATCGGAAGGATAACAAGCACGCCAAACATCAGCGGGACCAGCAGTCGTTTCGCGCGGTGTTTCACGAGTGAGCCCGGCGACATCCGAGTCGCGGAATGCCAAACAAGAAATCCGGCAACGATCAAGAAGAGCGGCATGATCATGACTTCGATGCCCCAAAACAGGGCATCAACGATCCCGCTACTGCGATCGCGCACCGGCCAAATCAGCCCCGGCATTGGGTGGACCAGATAGGGAACACCGGCATGCAGTGCGACCACACCGAGCGCGGCGAATGCCCGCACAGCGTCCAGGCCGGCGTTCGTTCCGAGCCGAGGCGGAGGCAGTTGCCGTATGCATCCTTGATTGGTTCCGTCCATAAATCGGACTTACCAACTCCGGTCACCGCCACGCAAGACAGGCGGACGCTAAATGCGATCGACGTAACGGTTGACGACGCTTTCGATCAGTTCCTGTCGACCGCTGACATTGGGAGTCGCTTCACCCTTCTCAAGCATGTAGGCCTCGAGATCCGCAAAACCGACTTCGCCGGATTCGATCTTCGCACCGATGCCGGTGCCCCAACTTGAATATCGTTCGCCGATGTAGTTTTCCAAAGCGTTGTCGGCTCGCATCGCTGCCGCGATCTTGAGACCCTTCGCGTACGCATCCATCGATCCGATGTGGGCGTAGAACAGATCGATCGGCTCGAAAGATTCACGCCGCACTTTGGCATCGAAGTTGACGCCACCGCTGCCCAAGCCGCCGTGCTTGAGGATGTAGTACATCATCTGCGTGGTGAGGTAATAATCGGTTGCGAACTGATCCGTATCCCAACCGAGCAACATGTCACCCGTATTTGCGTCGATGCTGCCGAGTGCTCCTTGAGATCCCGAGTAGTCAATCTCATGCATCATCGTGTGCCCGGCCAAGGTCGCGTGATTGGTCTCCAGGTTGAGCTTGAAGTGGTCTTTGAGGTCATAAGCGCGGAGGAAATTCAAGCAAGCGGCGGCATCGCTGTCGTACTGGTGCTTGGTGGGCTCTTTGGGCTTGGGTTCGATGAGGAATTGTCCCGTGAAACCGATCTCCTTGGCGTAATCGACCGCCATATGAAAGAACTTCGCGAGGTGATCGAACTCGCGTTTCATGTCGGTGTTGTAGAGGTTTTGGTAGCCTTCTCGGCCGCCCCAAAAAACGTAGTTCTCACCGCCAAGGCGTTTGGTCACTTCCAGTGCTTTCTTGACTTGCGCGGCCGCGTAAGCGAACACGTCCGCATTGCAAGTCGTCGCGGCTCCATGCATGAACCGTGGATTGGAGAACATATTGGCCGTTCCCCAAAGCAACTTCACGCCGCTGCGTTGTTGTTCCTCCGCCAAGACATCGGCGACGGCATCGAGGTTTGCGTTCGACTCCGCAAGCGAACTGCCTTCCGGCGCGACATCTCGATCATGAAACGCGTAATAGGGTGCTTGAAGCTTCTCAAATAACTCGAATGCCACTCGAGCCCGTGCCTGAGCATTCTCGACGGACTCCGTGCCGTCGTCCCATGGCCGAACCGCGGTTCCAGGCCCGAAGGGATCGCTTCCCGTTCCACGAAACGTGTGCCAGTAGACGATGGAGAAACGAAAGTGATCCTTCATCGTTTTGCCTTCGACGATTTCGTCTGGGTTGTACCAGCGAAACGCGAGCGGATTGTCGCTTTGTGGACCTTCGAATTCGATTTTTGGGATGTCGGGAAATGCAGACATGGGGGAAACGCTTTTTACTGATGGTGGAGGGCGAAGAGGATTTTCGCGCGATTTGCGTCGGGCGTCGGGCGAAGATGTTACCGCATCAGCTATTTGAAGCGCAGGGGGACACGGATCCTCGGCCGTTGTAAACCTCCGCGGCCCGAGCTTCATCCACCTGAGATCCAGCGGCGGCAGACGAAGCTATTTTGCGAAGTTTTCAGCGATCGAGCTGCTCGGCCGCCTCGCCTGAATCCGAAGCTTCGCCCGCGATGAGATTCTCTTCATCGGGTGTGGCCTTGATCGACCATTCGTGCAGCATACCGAAGCGATCGCTTCTGGAGCCGCGAATGGTCAGTTGCCAAACGCCGGCGATCGGTTTGCCATTGAATGCACCCAAGCCCGGTTGACGCTTGACCAACCCTTCGGGCTGAAACCGGCCGTTGAAGGGTGGCCTAGCCTTGGTGACCGGCACGTCCGCTTGATCATCGAAGACGGTCTCCTCGAAATGATCGTCTCGACCACCGACGGCCGTGAATAACTCGATGCGAGTCCCGTCTGGGCTGGTCAAATAACCGTCCAGCGAACTCACGTTGGTGTGCGTGATCGTCAGCTGCACATTCAAGTCCGCGATCAAAAAGTCCTCATCGACTTCGATCTCAGAAACAATCGTCTTCTCTGGCGGCAGGATCTCCGCGGAACGGTTTTCGAAGACGCCTCCCATCATCGATTTCGACGACATGACTTCCAAGGGCGTCAGCAAGCCATCGGCATTGGCATCGATCGCGAGAAACTGTTCAACCAGCGCATCAGTGGGCTCGGGCGCGAACTCCGTGAGGTCGACCTGCTGATCACGGTTTTCGTCGCGCTCGTAGAACCATCCCGGCAATCCTTCGACGGTGCCGCCCGTCTGATCTTGCAGACGTTTGAAAAATGCAAATAGCTCTTCCCTCAAGATCTCGCCGTTCTGGTCGGCATCGATCGCGCCGGCGGGTAAACCCAAATCCGTCGTCTCGATTCGTTCCAGCCGACCGTTCTGATTCTCGTCGTAGCGACCGAGAACTGCCGCGGTCAGCCACATTCGGTCGCCACCACTCCTCCACCATTCGCGGCGCCCGCGTTGACGTTCTTCTTCGATTTCCTGGGGCGACTTCGTCGGGCGAATGCCGTTGCCGACACGCCGGGCACGTTGGACGAGTTCACCGGAGTCCTGCTGCAGAGATCGCCGCCGCGCGTATCGCTGGGCCAACTCAAGCTTGCTCAGCTTGTCGTCTTGATCCAAGTCGGCTTCGAAGGGATCGCGATGCGTCCAGCGACCGCGGGCTGCTTCACGGCGGTCGAGATAGCCGTCTCGGTCGCGGTCGTAGCGACGGATCGTGTCTTCCGCCTCGTCAAGATCGTCGGGTGTGTACGGGTATTTTATCTCACCGCCGCCGAACTCCGGGATCATGACTTCGTCGTCGTCCACGCCAAAACCTTTCAGGACGCGATCACGACTGGAACGCACGGATTCTCCCGCGACGCCGTTTTGAAGTGCGTAATAGATCCGTGCCGCTTCCTGCCATTTGTCGATACTGTTGGAACGTTCTAGCGACATCCGCCGCGCCTTCGCGATCCGTTCCAAATAGGGCCGTGAGAGAGGCGTAATCTCTTCCGGCTCGAGTTGCCCGTCGGAGTCGCGGTCCAATAACTCGAGGGACTCTCTAAGTCCCGATTGCGCATGTACAAACGAAGCACCGCTGATCATCAAGACGATCGATAGTGCTGCGGCACACTGAAACAGCCCGGGTTTCTTTCGATCCGCTGCGTAGGGTGTATCAACGAGCATCACGGCTCCTTATCGCTCGCGAGGCTTGGTCGGACGTCGGTTCGGAGTTGAAGACGAACCGGATTGCCCGAGTATGATTTCTTGGAGAACCGCCTCGAGCGCTTCGCTATTGGCCGGCGTGATCACTTCGATCGTTTGCTCAGCCCGGCCGTCAAGTACTTCGGCCAGTGCTTTGACCTCTTGGTAAAGGGCATCCGGTGCGGTCACGATCAGCGAGTTACTTGGCTCATGCACTGCGAGCGTCATCTTGGGTTCGCTGGCGATCTGCTGAGACGAAGAAGCTTTGGGATTCGGTTTCTTCTTTTCGTTGTCGGACTTGCGATTCTCTTGTTCCGATCCATTGCGAGCGGCCGCACGAGGATCGTTCGGCTGACCTTGCTGTTGTCCGCCCTGCTGCGGTGCGCCGGCGGCTGCCATGACGCGTCCGGCGAAAGCCTGCCGCAAAGCGACTTCGACGTCCGTCGCTCGCGTGTTGACGAGTTCGATGACGTGCGAGCGGCCGTAGGTTTCGATCGATGTGATGCTGCTGTCTTTCTCGATGATTCGCAAGTACTGCTCGATCTGTGCGATCTCATCGGGGGAACCTTGGACGATCAAACGGTTTAATCGTGGATCGGCAACCACCGTCGCCGTGCCCGAGATGAGCGTAAGTGTTCCGTCTCGGTTCATGACCAAGCTTCCGAGCAGCGAACTGGTCGGCGAGCTGATCGATGCATTGACGAGCGCGTCTTGGGACGTCGGAGTTGCGGCGACACCGCCGTCAATGAGTTCCGCCAGCATCTTGATCGCGTCGGCACCGCGCGTGTACTTCAAGTAATACACGATGGGCTCGGCAGTGATCGAAACGCCAACACCGACGATCGCTTCCACGTGTTCTTGAAACGATTCCAGGACGTCGGCGTCTTCGCACTGAACCAAAATGCCGCGTGACGTCATCTGACATTCAATCGGCGTCGCCTCCGCGTTCGTGGCGGGAGAATCGAGCAGACGTCCGCGACTTGAAATGGAGACAAACTCGGTCGGTAACTCCGGCAGCGAAGGCGGTGAATGAAGCGTGGCGTCACCGTACGCGATCCGTTCTCGCGTTTGTTGCGGGATTGAGTCGGACTCGAACACGATGATCGGATTGGGCATTCGCCAGAACCGCGCCGCGATTTGCAGGGACCGGACGGCTTGCGCTCCCGTGATCGGAATCCACTGGATGCCACTGCCGGTCGTCGCTCGTTCGGATGTCGATTGTTCGCTAAGACCGGCAACGATTTCTTTGATCTCTTTCACCTGCGCCGGTTTCGCGCGAACAAACAACCTTCCGTTGTCGAGATCAGCGTCCAGCTTAGGCAGCGAATCGTCGTCGTCGCGTTCGTCTTCATCAAAATCAAACTCACCCGGTAGATCCAGCATTTGCTCGATCAAGGCGATGGCCACAAACGGATCAACGTTGTCCAGTTCGATCACTTCGAAGGCCGGCTCTTCCGCCGCCAGTTTGGCAACCGCTAACGCGATCTCGTCTTGGATCGCCTGCGGCGCGAGTGCGACGATGGTGCCGGCGTTCTCGTCCTTTGAGATCCGTACGTCCCGGCCCACCAGCAGTGTTTGCAAGACGTCGTACGCGAGGTCGACGTTTCCACCGGCAACCTGATGGCTTTGTAGCCGCGCGTCGGCGCTTTCATCGGTGATACTCTTTGTCGGTACATCGACCGATTCGACGAGCCGCTCGATTAGTTTGATCTTGTCTTCAATACCAGTTGCATAGAGAAACTTCCCCTTCGGATCTGCGGAGAGGCTGACATCAATTCCAATCATCTCGCCCGTCGCGAGTCCCAAGTGTGGGCGGGCAACGGTGAGCACATCTTCAGCGTCGACATGCTTGAGCGGGAAACTCTTGACGACGGTTCCGTTGTCAAGTTTGCTCGGTTCGAAAGAGTCCAGGATCGCTTTGACGTTGGTCAACTTGCTGACCGTGTCGGTGATCATCAACTGATTGGTTTTCGAAAACACCGACGGCTTGGTCATCAGCTTGATCGCGGAAAGCTCTTCCACCGCATCTTCGGCGTCGAGAGCTCCTAAAGGAAACAAACATTTGACGACGTCGTGCTTGGGGCGGTCGATCAATTGATCGACGCTGACCAGTGGAGCGAGCGCGTCGAGCTGCTCCAAGCTACGAGGATCGCTGAGGTTGATCACCGAGAGAAGGTTGCCGCGACGCACCAGCGAATAGCCTTGCGGCAAGAGAAACAAATTGATGCGGTCAATGGCCTCCTGATGCGTAAAGCTGTCAGGATCGGAATAGGTGAAGCTGCCGGCAGGTACACCATCGACGTGCAATGCCAAGTCGGCCTCTTCCGCGATCCACTCGATGACTTCACGCCAAGACACGCCAGAGAAAGAGAACATCACGGTTTCTGGCGTAGCATCTGCAGCCAACACGCTTTCACCGCCGGCATCCGAACTCGTCGCCTGAGCGGACAGCGATGAGTCAAACGCAGCCGTAATCAGTAGCAAGACGATGAGTTGTGCTTTCAGATTCGGCGCGGTCGCGCCGAGTTGCCGGGGAATGTTCATTCGGCATCGGGAGTGCGTGAGGGTCGCAGGCGGGCAGGTTGGCGGGAGCCGGAGTTCGAGATTCCGGCCCCACAAAGGGTAGTGGATGTGGCGTTTAAGTCAACGTTTTCCCGATCCGGTGCAAGTTGACGTGAAACACCATGAGACTCGCCAATGACGAGCCGTCGAGCCAAACCAATGCGGGCCAACCTGCGGATCGGGCGTCTTTGACCTACGATACGTGCTTCCTCCATGCCCGAGATTTCCCGGAATTCGTTCAATGTCGCGTTACGCCAGCCGTTTTTTTCTGAGTTGGATCTGTCTCGGCGTCGTCGCTTGGGGCGGACCGGCTGACGCTGTTGACCGACCCAATATTCTTTGGATCACGATCGAAGATTGGAGCCCCGACTTGTCGTGCTACGGAACGGCGGGAATCCAAACTCCGAATGTCGACCGCCTTGCCGGACAAGGCATCCGCTACGAACGCGCCTTCACGACCTCGCCCGTGTGTTCGACGTCGCGTAGCGCGATGATGACGGGTTTTCACCAAAACTACATCGGTGCCCATCAGCATCGAACGAGCGAGAAGAAAGCACTTCCTTTCGGTATCCGGCCCATTCCGCACCTGATGGCGGACGCCGGGTATTACACGTGCCTCTTGAGCCACAAAACAGACTGCAACTTTCTGCCCGATTCAAGGTCGGAGCTCTTCGACGGACGTGATTGGAAGGATCGTGGTGCCGGCCAGCCCTTCTTCGCGAGGGTCACGCTTGGCGGGACGCATCGACCCTGGAAACGAGATCCGGTTCGACCGATTGCCATCGAAGACGTCCAGCTACCGCCCTACTACCCCGACACGGATTTCATCCGCCGTGATTGGGCGAACGGGCTGGAACAGATGCAGTTGGTCGACCGCGAAGTCGGCGAACTACTGAAACGGCTCGATGAGGAGGGCATCGCGGAAAATACACTCGTCATCTTCGTTTCCGATCACGGACGATGCCACATCCGCGGAAAGCAGTTCCTGTACGACGAAGGCACGCGTGTCCCGTTGGTGCTCCGCTGGCCCGGACGATTGGAACCGGGCCAAGTCAATGACGATCTCGTGATGGCGATTGATCTCGCCGCAACCGTTTTGGATGTTGCGGGCGTCGAACCACCTGTGCCTCTGCACGGTATCAGCTTGTTCGATGATACGCTCAAGGATCGTGAGTATGTCTTCGCGGCGCGTGACAAGATGGGTGAGACGCATGATGCGATGCGATCCATTCGGTCCAAGAAGTACAAGCTGATTCAGAATTTGATGCCCGAACGAGCCTACTGTCAGTTCAGCGGCTACAAAGAAGGCGCCTATCCGCCGCTCGCCGAGCTCAACGTGCTCCACCAACAAGGCCGGCTGTCGCCCGAACAGGCAAGTTTTATGGCTTCGAGCAAATCCGCGATCGAGCTTTTCGACCTGGAGGACGATCCCCACGAGATTCGAAACGTTGCGGATGATGCACAGTACGCCGACGTAAGACGTCTGCTGCTGAAGGAGCTTGCACGGTGGCGCAGCGATGTCATTCATGATGCAGGCGTGTCGGAAGACTTTCGTGCTCCATCGATTTACCCTGCACGTTGCCCGACGGCCACCGTCGGACAATGGGTTCAGCAGCATGTGAACGAATACGATTATCTCACACACGGGGTTCCCGGCTGGTACCCGACCAGAACGCTGGTGGAATGGCAGCGTGTTCGTAGTCTTTGGGAGCCATGGGTGTTCCGCGATCCGACCAGCATGATGAAGCGACCTGCGATTCCATTCACCAAGAAGCCCGTCAAAAAGGCGGGCTAAGGAAAGGAGCCGAACCGGATAAGGATGAGCCGACGAGCGCTAGCTCCGGTTTCGTCAAACTAGTGGTGGAACTCGTAGTTGACCTTTACTTGGTAACCCGACGCGTGAGTTTTGAAGTTGCGCGTTTCTCACAAACCGGCGCGTTAGCGAGGAAAAAATTGAGATTAACGTGCCTCGCTGACGCGTCGGGTTGCGAAAAACCAATGCCTGAAGCGAAAGCGCAACTTCAAAACGCGTGAGCGAGGCAACTGCGTGAATTGTCGCCTTGCTGACGCTTCGGGTTAGGATTCTGTCTTCCGATACAGTCAAGGTTATTTCCGCGTTCCACCACCAGTGGGATTGCTGTCGCGCCAGAACCGTGGCTGTTGCCATTCGGCTCAAGGATGTACGGGTTGGTTTTCTCGCGTCATCATGGTGTTCTTGCAAATTCATGTCGTTCCCGTGCGTTTGCGGTAAGCCGTCGGCGACATCCCCATCACGCGACGAAAGCTGCGGCTGAAATGAGCGTGGTCATAGAATCCGCAACGCAGCGCGATCGTCGTGATGCTCTGATCGGTTTCGCGAAGGATCGTCGCGGCGTGCTCGACGCGAATCCGGATCAAGTACTGTCGCGGTGACGATCCGAAGGCAAGTCGAAAACGCCTTTCGAAGTGGCTAACCGAAAGTCCGGCCATCTCGGCGAGCTGTTCCGTTCCAATGTCACCGGCGAAGTGCTTGTGAAGGTGCGCGATGACATCCGCCATGGCGTCGGCCGTGCCAGACTGCATCCGCTGAACTTGCCTTGAGAATCCGGCGACTCCGATCACCTTACCACGGCGGTCTCGAAGCGGAATCTTGCTTGTCG
>JBCCOI010000255.1:0-9941 GCA_039025515.1 Planctomycetota bacterium | reverse complement strand
GCGGGAAGCAGCAGACCGATCAAGATTCCGATGATGGCGATGACCACCAACAATTCGACCAAAGTAAACGCATGCCGCTTCATGATGAGGCACTCAGTTGAAAGGATTGAGACAGAGACAGTTGATGGGGTGATTCGCCCACGGAGACAGTGAGATTCGCAACCTCGCCGGAAACTTCAATCTTGACCGACGCGGTTGAGGTTTGGTTGAGTAGCGAGAACTCCGGTTGCCAGAGTTCGCCAGCGTATTCTGGATTCGCTTCGAGTTGTTGGACGCACCTCAGGATTCCGGCATCGAGAACCCTTTGCAGTTGTAAACGGGTGATTCGTTGTTTGAATTCGGAACGTGAACGTACCGCCTGGTGTTGCATGATCGCGAGCAGTCCCGTCACGATCACCATGCAGGCTAGCACGCAGATGAGCAGGCTGCCGCGGCGCGAACCATTGAACTTTCGGCACGGTTTACGATTGTTCATTCCAAGTCGGCCTCCTCATACCTTTTCCGCAGACCAAGACTTGCCCGCATCGAATACACGAGCGGAGGATCGCGATCGAGTTGCTCAATCGTCTCTTCATTGTCGAACATTAAGTGCACGTCCAATCCGATCTGATTCGTCTTCGCCAACTTGCGGAATAGTGGTTGGCAAGTTTGGCGAAACGCGAAGGAATCTCGTCGCGTGTTCGATTCGGTTTTGCTACTTCCGTTTGGAGAGGTGTTCGTTTCGATGCATTTGATGATCGAGCCGGTGATCTCGTATCGAATCGACGCGTAAGACTCCAGGTTCAATACGCTCCCGTCATCGCTGACGGAAGCCGTGTCGGATTGATGAATGTCTTGACGAAGCTGGTCGGACAATCGAACGTACGCCAGGTTTTCGTGTCGACGTTGTTGACTCACGGACGCCCAATTCATTGCGTGATGAACCGTGCTCATTGCTGCGAACATGATCGTGCTGCCCATCGCAATTGCCAGCATGGTTTCGCGAAGCGTAAACGCCGATCTTGCCGCCGCTCGCGATGCTTTAAGCCGCGAGTGTCCTTTTCCAGTGCGGTCGCGGTGCCGCGCCGGGCGCGGCTGTGCTGAATGCAGTCGTGTCGAACCCACGCCGTCACCTGAAGCCCGCGTCATAGCCCTTCTCCGTCAGCGTCCGTATTGATCCATGCGGTTAACCGCATCGGAGGAGGATCGCCGAGTCGTGGCCAGTCCAAGGAAAGCACAATGACGCGGCCTGATGATGTGTCCATGATGTCGCCGGTCAGTTCGGCACCGATCAACACGTTCGCCACCTCGGCGGGGACGGTCAATGATTCTAGCTCGCTGTTGCGGATGCCCGAATCGATCGCGAGCACACGATCCATTTCACCGCTCAAGAGATCCGCAGCGAGGTGATAGTGACGCGTCTGGATCCAAATTCTTGAAACACGTATCACCATCGGCGTAGAAACGGCGACCAGTGACATCACCAGAGAAGCCGCAATGACAACGTCGAGGACTGCGATGCCCGATCGCATATTCGATGATCCGTTTCGGCCGTTCATCGTTCTCATACGCTTTGAATGAGGTTGGAAAGGGATGAAAGGAAGGCGATCGCAACCCAAGCGACGATCCCGGCGATCAAAAGCAGTGCCAGTAATTCGACGACGCGCACGAAAATGCCCGCTGTGCGGCCGCTCTGTTCGACCCGGTCGTCCGCGAGCTGAACGAGCGCCCAGCCACGTAGCGAACGAGAATCGAGAATTCGCAGTTGTTCGACTTCATGGAAATTTAGAAAACCCGCCGCTCCGAGTGAATCAAGTACTTTCGCATCATCGACTTGATCTTGGTCGCCACTGCTCCGAACCGAATGAAACTCGGGACGCCGTTCTCGGGCCGCGATTAAGGCTGGCATCATTGGGCGACCAATCTGATTTGTAAGTCCAAGCATCCGAAGTAACGAGGAACGCAACCGCTCTTTTTGTCCCGGAATCAATCGCCCCAGAAAGGATGCTCGAACGACGCGCCGAAAGTCTTCGAAGAACGAAAAAATGATAATCAGCGGTAAGGAACAAACGATGGGCAGGATGACCCATCCCACATCGCTACCAACCGCCAACAGCCATCTCATCGGCTCCGACAGCCCGAGGCCGAGATCTTCAAAGATCTGGACAATGGAAGGCAACAAGAAGAGGGCCATAAAGCCGATGACGAGAAACAAAACAATCGACATCGTGAACAGGTAGCCCGTCGATCTTCGCATCGCGTCGGAAAGCGAAGCGGACGAGCGAGCCGGAGAGTCTGTCAGATACTGCAGCGTCTCGACGAGGCATCCCGTTTGATCACCGCAACTGACGGCGAGGCTGTCACTTTCGTCAAGGGCGCCGGCGGTTTGGTCAACCGCCACCGCAAGAGGGCTGCCGCCCCGAAGCCATGCTTCCAACTGGCGTAGCTTGGCGCCGTAGCGTCCGCCCGACTCGGTCGCGAGGTTTGCGATGAGATCGGTCGGCGGAAAGCCTTCTCGTTTCGCGACGAGTAGCAAACGCAACAAAGCGCGTCGTTGCTGGATCACGACCGACTGGCGTGTCGGCCAAAACACGGATGCAATCCACTGACCAACTTGATTTCCATTACTCATGATAGCGACGTCACCAAGCTGAGTAGCGGAAGGAACAGCGAGATGACGATGAACGCGATCAGCAAACCGACGCCGACCAAGCAAAGCTGACTGAACAGAAATGCGAAGAACTGTCCGCTTTGCAACTGAACGTCTTGGTAGATTTCCGACAGTTCCCGTAGCAGTGGCACGTTTGTCGGAGGCCGGAGTGCCATCCGCAAGTTTGCGGGCAAGCAGGTGGTCGTACCCCGCTCGCCCGTCGCGGCGAGCCGAATCTCATCAGCCAAGATCTCGTCACGCGTCGTTTCCGCCGTGATGGCTACCGCCGACTGAATGGAGTAACCATCTTCCAACAGGCATCCAATCTTTAACGTCACGTCGGCGATCGTTGATCGTGATACATGATTTGTTCCAATGAACGCGTGGCGTAGCTTCCCTGTCCAACTGCGTCGCAGCAAGAAACCGTCCAAGAGAAAGTACACGAGAGCGAATCCCGCAACACATCCGGCTGCGACTTCGAAGGGATGTTCACGGACGGTCCGCGACACCAACATCAATAGCAACGTGGGAGCGGGTAACCGAAGTTCAAACTCCTGGAACATCTCATCGAATTGCTGCAGCAGCGTCGCACTTGCGATCAAGAGGACGGTCAAACCGAAGGCAAAAACAAACATCGGATAGGCGATCGCTTGGAACCGCCGTCGTTGTAGCCTCGACCGATTGATCGACTTTCGAAAGAGCGCGGTGGCCGTTCGGGCAATCACGGGCGTCGAACGCAAGCAGACGACCCAAGCCAGCTCCCGATGAACTATGACTAACTCTTTCGCAGACTTTCCACGTCGAACATCTTCAAGCAGACCATCCAACTCTTTCCGGGCCGAGGAACGCGGCAGCTCCTTCGCCAACGATTCAAGATTTGTCGTCGCCTCCGTGCGAGAAGTGGACAATGTCCGTTCCATGGCCGGTACGAGACCAAGTGGCTGCGATTCGGCAGTGTTCATGGCGTCATCCCCGTTTGCGAATCCGCCAAACCATGGAACAACTCGATCAGCGGCAGGAACATGACACAGGCGTAAAACAATGTGATGCAGCCGGCCAACGCAAGCCCACACCAAAATCGGATCGATCGCCAAACGGATTCGTGTCTTTCCTGGGCGATGGTTTCACGAACATTTGCTGTCGAGCACGCCGCGATGATTCGATCTTCAAGCGGAACTTCAACGCTCTCATTGTCAGCGGGCCGGGCACCAGGATCTGAGTGATCTGCCGAGCCACGTTCACGGATCGCGAGGGCTTCCTCAGCCGACTTGCCCGAATCGATCAGCGCCCGTAGCTCTAAGCTTGTGACGTCGCCGGCGCTGATCCGGCCGCCCAGCAGTCTGGTAATGGCAACGCTGACCGTCCTTTTCCAAGCGATCGAGATTACCAAGATCGCAAGCGGAAAACCAATTGCCCAGATGGGCAGCCATTCCCGGAGCGAGATCATGAACTGTGTAACCGGCCCAGGTTCGATTTGATACTGCCCGAGTTGCGATTCAAAATGAGGAACCGTGAAAGCGCAGAAGGCCAAGAGCCCCACATAGCCGAGAAGGACCAGGAGCAGGGGCTCGAAAAGTAGTTGCTGAAGTGACTTGAAGCGGCTTCGGTCTCTCTCGGCTTGTTGGCCGTATGCCGCGATCAGTTCTGTTGGCATTTCGGAGTCGATCAGCAGAGACAGCCTTCGAACAAATTCGTCATTGACGTCTTGAGGGTCTAGACCTGAGCCATGTTGCTGGCCGTAAAGGTCTCGATTGATTCGTTCGAGTCGTGCAGCATTCGTGGCCGCAGAAGTGTCACCGAGTCCCAAATCCATGGGGATTCCCAACTTGGCGAGCGCGATCAGCTGCTCGTTAGCGTGGATCGTTCGTTTAGGACTCGGCTGTGAATTCACGCTCAAGGTGCTCGTTCGCTGTCGGCCATCTCATGCGGCGTTGCAGTCCAGATGCGCGAGCGAATTCGATTTGTTTACAAAAAGCGTGCTCTTCGCGAAATGATTCCGCCGGTGCCTCGCGCACACCGGCAAGAATCTGTCGCCCGCCGGGCTATCACTCATGGGTAATCAGCAGGAGGCAACAAGTCCCCATGCCTCTAAGTCAGTGATTGATCCCGCGTTGTTTTCGCTCGACCCATGCTGCGAGTTTGCCTCAAGGCGACGGTTTGATTTTGATCAATGACCCAGCGTGATGAACAAACTTGTCATCCATAACCCAGCTATTGCGTAGCAAGACATAGAGCGATCCGTCATGTGCAAATCGCAGGTCGACGGGGCGACGAAGTCCCCGGACGAATGGTTCTGCGGGTAAAGAAGTTTCACGCTGTGATGTTTCAAGTCTCGCCTCCGGGCGTTCACCCGGATCGATCGAATTGACGTAACCTTGCACGTAGTCCGCAAAGAAATAGCGACCCGCCAATGCATCACCGTTCTTCGTTTTTTGAATAAGCGAATGGGGTGCGAAGTCGCCACCGTTGATCGAAGACTCGGGATAGAAATGAATGGGACCCACGAACCGATTCGGATCGGCCGGACCATGTTCCACTCGGCCCCAGCCATAGTTTGCACCGGCAACGCCCGGATTGATTTCCTCAAACTTTCCACCGACGTCGTTGATCAGCATTCGCCCCTTCGAATCGATCGCGAACGTAAATGGGTTTCGACAGCCGACCGCCCAGATCGACCGATACTTTCCTTTCGTCCGATCGAGAAACGGATTGTCCTGCGGGATCGATCCGTCGTCTTTGATCCTCAAGATCTTCCCCTGTAACGCCGCGAAATCCTGCGAGGGTGATTTGGCAGTCTGTTCGCCAAGGCCGATGTACAAGCACCCGTCAGCGCCGAAGTGAATTGCACCGCCCTGGTGGCCGGCCTTTTTGAAGCCGCCAAATGTCAATTGATCATCACCCTCAAGCAAAACCTCTTCACTCTCTGGATCAGCCACATTTCCGTTCACTCGAAAGCGACTGATGACGTGGTGCGAATAGGGCTGATCCACGACATAGCAGAGATACAGCCAAGGCTGTTTCGGGAACTCCGGATGAACAGTGACGCCGATCAGCCCACGTTCCCAGTAATGCTCGACTGCCAAATGGATCATGGGTTCTGGCAGCAACACATCGTTTTCCACGACTCGCAGCGAACCCGTTTGTTCACAGACCAGCACGCGTCCGTCGTCAAGAACTTCCATGGCGACTGCCGCATCCAGCCCAGTCGCGATGGTTTGTAACTCGAAACCCTCGGCCAGCTTGATCGGTCCCCTTGTGCCGGCACCAAACGAGTCTTTCTG
Organism: Planctomycetota bacterium; assembly: GCA_039025515.1. Lineage (GTDB taxonomy): Bacteria > Planctomycetota > Planctomycetia > Pirellulales > Pirellulaceae > Stieleria. Next base: position 4,031 of record JBCCOI010000255.1, on the reverse strand, counting down.
TCCCAAACGCAGTGTCTCGAGGTAGGCGATCAAGTCAGTAAATTCGGCGACCGTTATCTGGCGTTGAAGATCGTTGGGCATCAACGATTCCGAACTGATTTCGCGGCGCTCGATCTCATCGAGTGCAAGCTCGATCGATTTGCCTTCGGAGTCTTCCAGACGCATGGTCGACTCTGATTCGGAACGAACGATACCAGCGTAAACAACGCCGTCCGTCGTCAGGACCTTGGTCGTTTGGTAACCCTCGACGATCTGCTTCGAGGGTTCCAAAATTGACTCGACCAGATGAATCCGATCGAACTTGCCGCCGATTTTGGACAGGTCGGGGCCAACGCGTCCACCTTTACCTTCGGCGATGTGGCATGTCCCGCACTTCGCGCGGGTGTCTTGGTGGAAGATCCGACGTCCGCGCGCGACATCGCCGGCGTCTTCGAGGGCGGCGGTTGCGTAGTCTTGCTTTGACGCCGCACCATCAATCTTGTCGTTCGCCGGCCCCGCGCCGGACGCGATCAAAGAAACACTGAAAAGCAGAGAGTAGAGGAAGGAAGTTGGTTTCATGGATTACTTCTCATCTGCCCTAAGCGCTCGGATACGGATGTCCTTCAGCTCGATTCGCATCGGCTTACCGGAATGCAATTGAAACGCGATCACACCTGAAGCTTTACGGTTTGTGACGTCGTTGTCGATCGCCGTGCACATCACGCGTCCGTTGATGATGTGGGTGAACTGAAACCCCTTCGCGATGACGACGTACTCATTCCAGTCATCACGCTTGATCGCGGTTTCGAGTTGAACAGGGTCGCCCAGTTTCCCGGCGACACGAATCAGTGGCTTCTGGTCGTCGCCTTGCGGGGATTCGACAACGACCATCGTCCCACGCTGGCCAAGAAACATTCGCCCGTTCTCTTCGAAGAACATGCCACTGAATTTATCGACGTCTCCATCGTGCCAGCGGGCTTCAAAGTCCGCTTGATAGCCGCGGACGACAAAGTCATCTTGTTCAACCGACCGATACTGCACGCCCGAATTGAATCCGGAAACCTTGTAGGAAAACGCCAGCTCAAAGTCCGCGAACTCCTCATCGTGAATCAAGAACGTATTGTGTGGCGCGGGATTGGATTTGCTGGTTTCCCCGATCAGCACGCCGTCTTCGACACGCCAAAAACGTTCGTCGCCGTGCCAACCCTCAAGTGTTTTTCCGTCAAACAGGGCGACGGTTTGCTTGTCTTCTGCAATCGCCAGCGAGCCCAACGCAAACTGAATGAAGCAAAAGAGAAGCAGCATCATTTTCACTGTAAATCTCATGGTCGATTTCCCGTCGTCGGTCTACTGGTGTGGGCGCTACTCGTTGCGAAGCTTTCGCCCAAGTTGCTTCGCAGTTTGTTTGAGTGTTTCCAGTCCGTGATCGAAGAAACCGCCGATGTGCACGAACCCGTGCACCGTGCCCGTTACATCGAAACGTGTGACAGCCACGCCGTCAGATTCAAGTCGCTTCGCGAGCAGATTTCCTTCGCTATACAGGACATCCGCCGAGGGAAGAACCAGCAGAGTTTCGGGCAGCTCCGAGAACGTTTGGTTCTTGAGTAAGTTCGCGTACTCGTCCGGTTCGGAATCGCCGACGTAGCGCTTCCAGAAGTACTTCATCGATTCGCGGGTCAAGCCAAAGCCATCGGCAAACTGGATGTAGGACTCGCTTTCAAAGTCTGGCGCGACGACGGGGTAAAAGAGCAACTGGTGACTCAGCAGAGATTCACCGGCATCGCGAAGCTTAAGTGCGACGGCCATGGCGAGGTTGCCTCCTGCACTATCGCCGGCCACCGCCATCCGGTCGAAATCAAAAGACAGCTCGGGATATCGCTGAGAGAGCACACCGTCGCGCAGACCCCGAGTCACGGCAACACATGCATCCAAGGCGGCCGGATGGCGATGCCCGGGTGACAATGGGTAGTCGACCGCGATGACGACACAGTTGGAGTGGACGGCCAGTTGTCTGCAGAGTGTGTCGTGGGTCTCCAGATCGCCGAGCACCCAGCCGCCACCGTGCATGAAGATGATCACGGGCAGCTGTTCGGACGGCTGTGGATGATAAACCCGCACCGGAACCGAATGGATCGCGCAGTCAGCGACGCGTTCAAGATCCACGTGAGGACAATGCATCTCTCCCCAGGAAGAGAACGTCTCTCGAGCGGCTTCTGGTGAAACTGACTCCCAGGGCGGAGGTGGCGCAGACCGTATCGTTTCGAGAAAGTTCGCGACGTCCGGCTTGAGTGTTGCGTTCTCATTCATGGCAGCCTCAACGCCCGTTTGATCTTTTTGTAATCTTCGGGACTTGCCCCGGATTGTTCGATGAAGCGGATTCGAAACTTTCGGTTGCCGACCAACATCGGATCGATCCCCTTCGGACCACGACCAAAGCCGAACACAATCATTCCATCGTTACTGTCCAACCTGTCGGTCTTGGTTTCGCCCAACTGTCCGCAGACGCTGGCCACCGCGTTGCCGGTCTTGATCGAGGTCGGCCGGTCGCTGCGACTGTTGCTCGCGATCGATTCCAGTACCAAAACTCTCTGAACATCTTGGTCGCCGAAGTAAGCCCATTCACATTCGCCGGTCCACACATCGCCGCCGATGAAGTCTAAGTCCGTTGCACGCGGCATAGAGTTGCTGGTAGCAAAGTACTGTCGATGTGGAGCAAAGCGTCCCGCAATAGGGCCCTCGTAAAGGAACCAATATTGACGCGTGTCATCTCGGGTTTCTACGTCAAGCGTCGCGCCCTTGGAATCAAAACGCCAAGTCAATATCCACCGTTCATCATTCGTGATGCTTTGGATCGTCGATTGGTCGATGAGTTTAGTTGTGGCGGTGTCATGACCGGGATGACCGAATCCGGAATGTTCTTTACCAAAAAGCAAGTTCGGTAGTCCGCGAAAAGAGGACGCGGATGAAGCGGGATACTCATCCCACGGTTCGGCCGAGAACGCGATCCAGTCCTCACCGTCTGGGTCGATCAGCCGTGAAAGACCACCCGACTTTGCGTCCAGATAGTAGGTGGCAGCGGGCGTCTCGGCAACGAAATGCGGACGCCCCAAATGTTGCGTCTCGCGGATCGAGACCCCGTTGCGCTCCGATGGCTTCGACGCTTGATCGTCTGTGCTTTCCTGCTCGTACCGAACAGTAATCGCCGGACCCGGCCACAAAACCTCCAACATGTGGTGTTCGGTTTGCGATTGGATCGTGAATGTATTGTCACCAATGCGCAACGCCGACACTGGGAACTCGCGAAGATCATAGTCGTAAAAGTGGTTCTTGCCGTTGATCGGCATCGCGTGGTCGTTGATCTTGATCGGGTCGTGATGTCCGTCCCACCCGTGCCAGGTCCGCAAGTGCAGCACAGCACTGGCGGCACTTTGGAGATCAGCGTCTTCTGGAATTCTGATCATGCAAGTTTTTGTCTCGCCGACGCGGACCGAGAAGTCCTCCGGAACGCCGGTCGCTCGATAAGTTCGTACAGAAACTTTCGCGCGATCGAGCGTCAAGCTATCGACGATTGGGCTGACAGACCAATAACCCCGCGAATCCTGAACCCTCGCGACCAGCGCGACCGAACCGGCAGGTTGGTCGGGAACGTAGCGAGTTTGCCAAACCAACCGATGTGGCTCTGACCATAGCGTGCCGACGTGATCGCGGACTTCGTTGTCGCCACCGTTGACTAACTGAAATCGACTTTCGTGGAATCCGCCATGGCGACCATCGCCGTCTTCGTCGTATCCGTCGTAGCGCGCCAACACGTCGATGCGCGAGACTCCCACTTTCGCTGATGCCGAAATTGCGATCTCCGGATTGTTCTTGATCGTCTGGCCAGAAAGCGGTGAAGTGATGCGTGCGTCGACTTCGTGATTCGTCTTCAAAGCTGGATCGTAATAGACCCGCAACGTGAGTGCATACAAGCCCCATTGCCCCCATCCGAAACCGCCCGACTCATCGCAGTTTCCTTCAAACGTGTTGTCACCTTCGACCAGATGGTCCAGCGG
>JBCCOI010000254.1:0-9982 GCA_039025515.1 Planctomycetota bacterium | reverse complement strand
TACGATCCCCGATATCGTCGCGACCAAGTCTTAAAGGCGATTAGCGCCACCACGGATTCGCTGATGAATTCCATGGTGGAGGAAGGTGACTTGGACACCGCACAGAAGTTGCTCGCCCGGCTGAAGAAGGACTACCGAAGTGATAACCTCGGTGCGGTTCCAAAGTGGGACGACGAGTTTCTGCGAATGGCGACCGAGAAACGCGACGCGGCACTCGATGCCGTTCGCCGCAAGGACTTTCGTGCCGCACGCACATTCGCACGAGAGAGCCTCTATCTGAAGCCAGACATCGAAGGCGGCGAGTTGCTTGTTCGCAAGATCGCCGAAGCCTATCCCTTGGTGACGGTGGGCGTGTTGCAGGCTTCGCGCAGTTACGATCCCGTCCGTTTGGATAATTGGGGAACGAGACGCACCGGCCGTTTGCTCTACCGCAACCTCTTCGAGATCCAAGGTGCGGCTCCCGAAGGCGGCGACTACGAATTCTTGTTTGGAAATACCGAAACGACACCCGACCGTCTTGGGCTTGAGCTGACGATTGAGACATCCAAGCTGGAGCCACCGCTCAATCGGATCGAAGTTGACTTTCTGGCCGACCAGATTGCCCTTAGAGCCAACCCGGAATCAGGTACTTATTTTTCGCCATGGGCAGCTTCCGTGCAGGGAATCGGCATCGACGGAGCTCGTCGGGTTGAGTGCGTTCTTCGCCGACCGCACGTGCTTCCGACCTGCCTGCTGCAATTGAACGTCGACGCAAGTTGGTTCGGCGGTGAAGTCGGTGGCGCGACGGGCGATTATCGGTTGGAAGAGGTCGCCGGCGATGAGTCTCGTTTTCTGTTGACCGAGTTCGCCAGGAAGGTCAATTCGAGCAACGAAAAACCACTCGAGATCGTGGAAGTGCGCTGCGGAAGCGGCAGCGAAGCGGTTTCCAAATTGCTCAGCGGCGAAGTCGATGTCCTGGACCAACTTTTCCCAGCCGACGCGGTCGCGCTGAAGGGGCGACGTGGGATTAAGGTCGCCCAGTATCAGCTACCAACGATTCACATGTTGGTGCCCTGTTCGGATCACGAGTTCATGCAAGACAAGAACTTCCGCCGGGCACTTTTGTACGGAATCAACCGCAACGATGTTCTCAACGGCGAACTATTGGAGAACAAGGCATCGCCGGGATGTCGCGTACTCTCGGGACCGTTTCCGGCCGGATTGGATGAAGATGATCCGCTGGGTTACGCCTACGATTCGAATGTGCTGCCGAGACGATTCGAACCGAGCCTCGCCAAGCTGCTGGTCTTGCTGAGCAAGAATCTGAAGACGGCGGAGGCCGAGCGGAAGAAACTGCCGCCGCCCAAAGTTCGTCCCATCCGTTTGGCTTTTCCGGCCGACAACCTTTCACGCGTCGCCTGCGAAGCCATTCGCAGTCAATGGCAGTTGCTGGAACTTGAAGTCGAACTCGTCGAGTTACCGGTCGGGCAGACGTACCCCGATCCCGACACCGCAGACATTGTTTATGTCTCCGCCGCCATCTGGGAACCCATCATCGATGCAAGAAGGCTGCTCGGGCCGCGCGGACTGGCAAAATGCGAAGACCAACTCGTTGGCCTGGGACTACGTAGGCTTGAAGAAGCAAAGAATTGGCGAGAACTTCGCGAACGATTGCTCACACTCCATTCGATCGTCCATCATGAACTCCCGATCTTGCCGCTTTGGCAAATGATCGACTCCTACGCTTATCGAGACAACTTGAGCGGAGTCGGCAACAACATCGTCTCGTTGTATCAGAACGCCGTGAATTGGAGATTGAGGTTTTGACGTTGGCTATGCTCCGGTTCGAATCGCGCGCGGTGTTCATCCAAATTTGTCGTGCAGCTTTGTGTGTTCTGTTCGCGACGAACATTGTTTACGCGCAAGTATCCGACGAGACGAACAAGCCCGCGAAGTCGGCAAGCGAAACCGACGAGGCTGTCGAAGAAGAACCATGGGACTATTCGCCGTATCGTGTTCTCATTTGGATAGCGAGCCGAGATTCTGATGTCGACGCGGATGCAGTGCGCGGTCCCCTGCAAGAGTATCTGGATCGAGACTTCTTTTCCGTTTGGCGGACGACGATCGAAGACGCCCCGCCCGCCGTGGTCACGTCCGCTTTTCGCTCAATGCATGAACTGACGTACGATTCGGTGACGTCCTCCGACCCGGTGATCGCCGTACGAAATGATCACGAGGACGCGATCCGAATTTCGTCGGTGCAGAATCTTCCCGAGTTTGTCGACACGGTGTTGACGACTCGAGGATTGCAATCGGACGTGGTTCGTCGTGCCGAAGAAATGGGTGACAGGGGCCTGGGCGGATCTGCGGCGAAGCTTCGTCCGGTCGATGGAGATGCGATCCAGTTGCTCGAACGCTGGACGGCCTCCGATACTGAAGCTTTATTGATCAACCGCGGTCAAGCATCTTCGCTGGAGAAACCGCGTGCGAAAATCCTCACGTTGCCCGTGACGGATCTCGTTTCGACCGCCGTCGAAGCCTATGACAAGATTTTCGTCGTGAAGGTTTCTGATGACGCGAACGGAAAGTCGGTCGAGGTCGCTGAGATGGAAACGCTCATGCGCTCGTTCGGCGAAGTCGCTTCGGCCCCGTTCTACACCGCGACGGATCTGCCAAACGTGATCGGCTTCTGCGTCACGCAAGCCTTCGCGCCGATGGTGCGAATCGACGAAGCCGGAATGAAGACCGCTGGCGGTCTACTGCGGGCTGGAAACCTGATCACCGACGAGGACTCGCCCGCACGGATCCCGCTCGGTGCCGCACTCGAACCGATGGTTCGGAAAAATGACCGCAACGGAAAGCCGATCCTGATCGGGCGACTCGATTGGGCGTATCTGGTCACCACCAAAGTGGAAGACGCAAAGTTGGAAATGGATCTGTACGCCGGAATGCCAGGTGGCCTGCAGGGTCGAAAGAACAAGAGAACCTTTAAAATGGCCCGCATGCAGCGACCAAAGCACGACAGCACGCTGCTCAGGCTTCATGCAAAAGGACGCGAAGACTTGCCGCTCATCGGTTACGAGCTTTACGAGCGTGAACTGAAAAGCAGAAAGATGACGTTCGTGGGCCGCACTGACTGGAACGGACGTCTGCAGGTCGAGAAAAGCGAACAGCCGATGCGTTTGCTTTACGTCAAGAACGGCGGTGCAGTGCTTGCCCGCCTGCCGATGGTGCCCGGCCTGACGCCTCGCGAGGTGGCGGACATGAGTGGCGACGACATGCGACTCCAAGCCGAGTCGTACGTCCGCGGCGTCCAGAACGCGATCATCGACTTGGTCGCGATTCGAAAGCTATTGGCTGCACGAATCCGGCTGAGGCTAAAGAAGGGTCAGATGCAAGAAGCCGAAGACTTGCTCAACGCATTAATGGAGCAGCCCACGAACGAAGAACTCGCCGACGACATGGGAAAAAAGCAGGGCATGTTCCTTCAAGAGATCGGTAGAAATCCAAATCAACGTCGCAAAGTCGACCTGATGTTCAAAGAGACTCGTGAAATGTTGGGCAAACAGATCAACCCGACAATCATTCGCGAACTGGAAGCTGACGTCAGACGTGCACGTGAAAATGGCGGTAAGCTTGCTGAAGACGCTAAATAGACTTCGTGTGGACTTTCCAGTTTCTCGCAGTAATTCTAGTTCTGATCACCCGGCGACGACTTGGCGTCCCACCACGTCTTCAGGCCGGCAAACTGTCTGCGAATTCGCTTGACCGTTTCGTCCACCGCGTTGAACTCGGCTTGGGCTCTTGAAGAACGCTGCCCGCTGGTCGGAAATGCCCGATCTCTCGCATGCTCGAAGATTTCCTTTCCCGCATTGAGTTCCTCCACAAACTCCCGCGAGGGCCCCTCCTCGTCCACGTCGAGTAGTGGAGAAAGGGACAACAGATCGTCCGTACGACGATTCAAAGAAGTTGGCCGATCGTTCCCTCCAGTGTCATCTAAGTAGGGTTTCAACAGTGCATAGATTTCTGCGGGTGTCAGTGACCAACTCAAGCTAACGGGTCCTTCGAATTCCACAGAGCAGAACGCAAAGTAGGGCGTCTCGCTTGCCGACAAACCTGTATTGAACTTCGCATTAAGGTCATGAATTTGAAAATCAGTCAGAAACGTCGTTTTTTGGAAACCGACTCCTACGTAACTCAGTTCGGGAAACGATGACGCGGTCCCGATCGGGCTCAAACGTCCACGATCGGATGAGGAAATCTGCAATAAGAGTACACCGCTGAACCCCGCTTCTCGTATTCGAAGACGGTTTTCTTCCACCCAGCGAGCGGCTTGATTGATCCCATAGTTGTCGTAGTAGCCGCCGTCGATAATGTGCAAGGACCGAGTCGTATCGATACCGATTCGATCCGTCAAAGCATTCCACCATGACTTATACGAGAGCCGTCCCTTGGCAATCTCGGGTGATGAAACGACGAATGGAAAATTCGCATTCAGCCTGGCCGCCGTGGCCAACCGCATCTTTCCCCAGCCCGACGGATCGATGTCTTGAAGGTGAATCGAGTCTACCGACAACAGTTTCTCTGTGCGATCATCTGCCTTGTCGATCATTCGAGTTCGGGTACTCACAAGTCCGTCCAACCGTTGGTTGCAGATGAGCAGTCGACGCCCCTCTTCCGCGATGACCGGTGCATAGGCGAGCACCGGACGCCAACGATCCGGATTCGAAGACGAAAGTGCTTTCAACTCTTTTTCGTCGCGTGCGAGCTCATCGAGTGTGAGTCCGAACACAGAACTCGTTGAGCCGTCGGGGTTCTCCATGGTTGTGTGTTTTATCCATTCCTGCTCCAAGACCGCTCCACGGTCCTGAATAAAGTTCTTGGTCGGCTTCCATCCAAGCCTGCGAAAGAGATTTCGTGGAATGGCGCCCATCACGTCGTTCATGATGTGCGTCGCAAAGGTTCGGGTCAGGGTGTCACGTGTTGCTTGATGCAAGAACCTCAAGTAGTCGTCCGGATCCAAAGGTTCGGGACTCAGCGAAGCGACAAAATGGGTCGCTCCAACCATGCCACCTGATGCACCGGTTACCAGATAGCATTGGTTCGAAAAATCATCGAGTGTGTTATCAAGCGCACATAGTGTGGCCAAAGCCCAGATCTGCGCACGAATCCCGCCGCCACTCACGCTCACGACAACGAGTGGTCCTCGATTCGCCGCCTGCCCGACACCGCCGGCGTCTGCTTGTGACGTTGACGCCGAGACCGCCATTCGTTTCGACGCTTGGAGTGCCTCATCGATGCTTCTTCTTACTATCGCACCGTCATGCCGGTTGATTGATGACAAACCGCGAATCTGATACTCCGGTGTTCCGAATACGAACAAAGCAATGACAGCTATGACGGTTAGCAGACCAAACCAAGGTCCCCCCGTACGTTGCCTATAGAGTGAGAATCCGAGCGCATGGCAAACAAGGCACACCATCAGGCAAAAGTGCATCGAAGCGGAACCCCCGATCCACGCACCGCCGAAAAGCCAAGCGCACAGAAGAAAGCAGATCCAAAAGAGAGAGAACACAGCGAAGGCGAGGCTACCTACTTGATGAAGCCAAGCGAACGCAATGACATCGTTGCCGGATGAGTCCCTGCCTTTCACGTCGTAGTCAAACCCACTGCGATGAACGTCATTCGCAAGCGTTTCGAGACCAGAAAGAACCGGCGCGGTAACTGTCCTTATCAATGAGCGGTCGACGAACTCGCTCAGTCCGACGAGGACGAAGAGCGCAATCAAGGAACTCAGAAACACGACAAGGAACGTTAGCAAGAACGCGAGCCAAGGATACAAACCCGTCGCGGGAAGTGTCACCGAATTCAAGTGCACGGCGTGCGCAGCAGCCAACACGCTCGAGATCAGAGCGTTGGAAACCGCGAGGTAACAGAAAACCTCCCGTCGATTGAAACTGCGGAGGAACGACCACTCATATTCTTCCGGGAGTCTCGGCAACCCAACCGTTGCCAGGATCCGATTTAGCCGTCGGGCGACCTGCACGAGAAAGTAGATGGGTGAGGGCTTGATCAACCACTGACGCCCGGTGTCCAGCAATAGGCTGATCCAAGTCCACGTCGCACCGAGAAGGCCCAAAAAAATGCAGGATTGAGCGTAGTAAAACCAATTGGCGGGCCAGAACAGTGACGACGTACCTAAATTGTTTGGAAACGCCGCCGCGTAGAACGTTACGGCGATGACGGCGATCAATGAAAGAGACTTCAGCCTCTCAAGAAAGTGCTGGCGGATCGCCAAGAAAACGAATCGCATTGGCCGCTCGATAAAGGAATTGACGATTCTCCAATTTGTTTTACAGAGTCAAACGGGCGTGACTCACAACGGTGAACGAAAATCGTATTCGTTCCGAGCGGAAAGCTGAAGATCCCCAACGCTTCGCTCGGTGAGATTTTCCTAGCCAGCGGACAATTGATGCCAATCTTGGTCGCAGTAGCGGAAGGTCTGTTCGCCTTCGACCGCGATCAAGTGAAGCCAGTCATTTTCGATTAGTTCTTTGACGTGCTCGTGACGCTCAATGATGGCGGCGATGGCTTCGCGAGGCGCCGCAATGACGACGTGCAGACGAAGGGGCACATGTTGGTGCGACTTTCCATCGTGCAACGACTGAATGGGTAGGCCGGTCATCAAGTCGCCGGAGTTCCCCGAGAGCACGCCGAATCCGCCGACGACGTTGTGAATCGTCTTGTCGCCGCTTCCAAAGTGACGATTGTCAACCGTCGAGGCGAAGTACTGCATATTGATCCAGTGCGCGACGACCATCGGAGCCGTCATGATGTTCTCCAAGACCGCACCGGATGGATCCGCGGTGTGGTCATAGCTGTGCAAGAACGATCGCCCATTGAGATCAAGGTCGCGTGTCATGTGCCGCGGACCGACAACGAAGGCCGCGTTTCCGGCCAGTCCCCATTCGGGACGCACCTCCGACCAGTCGAGCGCTCGTCGCGCTAGATCAGCCGGCGAATCGGCTCCTAACAGAGACATTCTTTCGCGACGAGTCTTCGCCCCGGCGACTTCGCAGATATCCGTCAACTGCTGCAAGTCGGCGAGATGACTCTCCGGGATCCTCGTTCGATCGAAGATCTCGATCTCATCGGTCGTCGTGTTGTGCATCGCCGCGACGAATCGCGTGTCGGCAGGGATCTCAATTCCTTGGGCAGCCAGGCCTTCGCGGATCTCCGCATGATTCAAAAGAACACATGCAAACTTCGCATTCGGTTCTCCCGTGTGTCCACCGCACGCTCCGCAGTCCAAGCCGGATGCCAGGGGATTGTTGACCGTTTCGCTGCCGTGCCCGCAGAGAACGACCAAACGAGCAAAGTCCTTGGTGATTCCCAGGTTGGACAGCATACCGGCCGCCAACTCGACCTGGGCCTCGCGATCCATCCCCTGGGCCTGCAGACCTTCCAACGAAGGCCCGTGACATTCATGATGTCGGCTCTCAACGTTTCGTTTCCGAGCGAGAAGTTTTGCGAAAGAACGTTTGATGAGGCGACCGGTCGTGAGTAGTCCGACGGTCTCGACGAAAGAGAAGCTGCCGACCGCCGACTTCTGGAATCCCTGCCAAAGCTTGGTCCAGAGTGTTGCATGTTTGCGTCCGCTGATCGCGGATTCACGAACCGCCTCCGGCGGAGTTTCCCGAACTTGGAAGCTGGGGCGAATCAACGCGGGGACCTGTGCGTGCCCGTCTTCTCGCCCCAAGGGAACGAACTCGATTGGCATCGCGAAGAATCCTGCAAAGCCAAACGTCGAGACGTTCTTGGAGACCGACTCCAAGTGTCTGCGAATTCTCTCGCTGCGAACATCAATGCAAAACACCATCTGGGCGAGTTGCCGGCCGGTTTTTGGAACCTCTGTGCGACGAAGCTTGGCCAGCAACGACTTTCTGAATCCGATCTCAGCGGCACGCAGCAGAATCGTCCGAACGGCGATGTCTTCCTGGTTGTCACTCCGTTGCGGACGGAACGTTGCAGACTGGTCATCAATCATCGCATCCCACTTGACGCTCAGTCCCGTGACCTCACTAAGCGCAACGTCGTAGGCCAACCGCATCGCGAGCAAGCCGACCAGGTTTTCATTGGCCTCTGATTCATGCTGATGGTCTTGATATTTTGTCCAAGCACACCATCCCGGCATGCTGAAGACTTGGCAGAGCAAAAAGCTCTCCCAGAGCGGTGTCGGAATCTGTAGCCGAGTCAACAAGTCGGAGATCGCGGCCTGCGGGGTTGGCGGCAAAGAACCGACGAACTCGCGAAAACCATCCAGGCCCAACCATTCGATGTTTCGGTCCAACTTCGCAATTGAACGCCAAGCTTGATAAAGCGGCAAGTCACGCCAGGGGCTCTTCCAACTGGATTGCCCTTCGTCGTAGTGCGCAGAACAAAACTTGCTGATCTCCTCGGTGATGTTTTCGGACCAATTCGTATCGTTCACATGATCCGCGTGCTCGGCGATCGTCCGGATCGGTCGCGATTCTGGAGGGTTGTCACCTCGGCAAACAAACGACTCCGACGCGGGCACACTTTGTAGTGCCGACATCACATCTTCAGCGGAGAGACGAACGGGCTGCCCCAAGTCCGTCAGTTCTGCGATCGAGTCACGCACTTCGTCGATTGTGAACTTCCCATTTGCGTACTGCGAACGATAGAACGCGAGTGGCATCAAGAGCTCACAGTCGGAAAAGATGCGGAGAAAGGACCTCGCATCGGAAAACGTGCGATTGGTGATGCCTTCATAAGGATTGACCGCGACGTAGTCTCGGAGCGGCCAAACCTTCGAAACAACCGTGGTCACGTCGCTGAGAATCTCCTCCAGTTGACGATAAACGTGCGGCTGGTCGTAGGCCGGGGGTGTAAAGACGCCGGCTCTGCGAACAACCGGGGATTGCTCAAGGATGTTTTTTGAAGGAGTGTCAGACATGGGCTATTTCGTTTCGTCGTTGGCGTTGTTTAGTTGCATCTGGAGGACATTTGGCGTTAGCTGGACATCAGAGTTCCAAACGTTCGGCGGAGAATGCCGTCCATATAAAAGCCGTTCGAAGCGTGGACATAAAGCGATTGGAGCCGACTCGAGAAAGCCGGCCGGCTCGATGTCAGCTCCACGATCAAGAGCAGCACGAAACCGAGCGTGACGATCGAACCAATCGCCACCCACTGAAAGACAGGAATCGAAGTCGACGCGAGGCCATCGGCGTTTTGCGTGAACCAAGACACGCAGCGGTAAGAAAAGCCGTAGGTAGCCAGGAGTAGCACGGAGACGATTGCGGACCGGAGTTGTGTCTTGCGATCGCCAAACTGCAGCATTTGGCCGAGCCACCTCGAGACCGCGAGAGCGATGATCGCTCCAAGAACCAATCCACCCGGTTTAGAAATCGGATCAACACCCAGCAACATCAAGAATCCGAACAGCAACGATACCCCAGCGGCGAACAAACCCAGTTGCACGCTGATCGACCTTCCGCGACTGATCGACTCTCGACGCGGCGGCAGCAGCGACGGAGTTGCGTAGTTCGCGATCTGGCTGCCGCTGCTGAGAAACGCGTGTGCTTTGTACATCGAGTGGGCAAGGATGTGGAGCATCGCGGCGGAAAAGGCTCCGAGACCACACTGCAGAATCATGAAACCCATCTGCGCGATGGTTGAGTAGGCGAGCGTCCGTTTGACACTCGTTTGCGTTGTCATCACGACCGCCGCATAGGTGACCGTCAGAATTCCGAACGCCGCCAGTACCGCCATCACCCATGGAGCTGCTACCACAACCGGGTGCAGCCGCACGATGAGGTACCCGCCGGCGTTGACGATTCCGGCGTGCATGAGAGCCGAGACAGGCGTGGGCGTCTGCATCGTTTGTGGCAGCCAAGTATGAAACGGAAACTGAGCCGACTTGACAACGGCAGCGATGACCAGAAGAACCGCAGCGACTTGGATATTTGTCGCGTTGATCGTG
>JBCCOI010000253.1:0-10007 GCA_039025515.1 Planctomycetota bacterium | reverse complement strand
TACAATGAGGGTCGGAGAACATTACATCATTTCAGAAGAGCTCACTCTCGGATCAGCCATGCACAAGCGTTGGATTTGTCTTGCCCTTTTCTTGGTTTTCGTGCCACCGGTGTTCGCTCAGGAGTCGAAGCTATCGGGCCGCTGGGCGATCGCGATCCATGGCGGCGCCGGCGGAAACGTTGCGGACGTGAATTCGCCGCGTGCAGTGCTCAAACGCAATGAGATGGAACGAGTCTTGAAGCTCGCGGTGAAGAAAATCGAAGAAGGCGGCAAGGCGATCGATGTCGTTACGGAAGCCATCAAAGAGCTGGAGGATTCTCCGTCGTTCAATGCGGGGCGCGGTGCCGTCCTCAACGCAGAAGGCAACGCCGAGTTGGACGCCTCCATCATGGATGGCGAGACACGTGCGTGCGGGGCGGTAGCAGCAGTGATTTCGATACGCAATCCGATCGAAGCCGCGCGATTGGTGATGACCGATACGAAACACGTCTTGCTGGCGGGGCGCAATGCTGATCGTTTCGCGTCGAAGAATGGGCTCACGACCGTCGGGAGAAACTACTTTCGTGTCAAACGAAGTGCCGCGCCGAATCGCGATCAAAATGTCGACGTCGCATCAGATCCACATTCGAAAGGAACGGTCGGTTGCGTCGTTCTTGACCGCCACGGCAATCTCGCGGCGGGTACGAGTACGGGCGGGCTGAGCGGCAAGTTGCCCGGTCGCGTTGGCGATTCACCGATCGTTGGTGCCGGAACGTACGCGGACAACCGCTTTGCAGCAATCAGCGGGACCGGACAAGGTGAAGAGTTCATTCGAACAGCGCTCGCTTACGACATCGTGGCTCAGATGCGATACGGCGACAAAACACTTCAGCAAGCCGGTGAGTTTGCAATCAAGACCTCGCTTCCGCCGAAGTGCGGCGGCTTTATTGCGGTCGATCGCGAAGGCAACTTCTCATTGCGTCACAGCACGCCTTCGATGGCCGCAGGCGTCGCGGACTCGAATGGTCGCTTCGATGTTGGCTTTAAGTTCGAGCCGCTGAAGCAGTAGCTGCCAGCACCGCTCTTTCCCTTTAAAACGCCGCAAGAAACGAACAGTGATCGACGGCTCTCTCGTTGCAACACTTGGTCGAGGGCCGCGAAAGCGCACCGTAATCGTGCGACCAAGCGTCGTCTGCAGTGACCGCACGGCATCTTTAGCTGCGGCGGGCGATGCTCCCTAGCCGGGTAGATTCACGCTTTCACGCACGGCGAGAATCTTTGTAGAAATCGCTTGACGCGATCGTTTACTTTTGTAGAACTACAAAAGTAAACGATCGTGTGCGGCGGATTCGAGGAGACTGCCATGACGAAAGAGCGGATGGGGCAGGTGCAGCTTCGGATCATGAAGTTGCTGTGGAAACTGGAGCGTGCAACGGCGCGAGAGCTGACGGACGAACTCAACAAAACAGAGCCGATCGCTCACAGCACGGTGCAGACACTGCTTCGCCAATTGGAGGCGAAAGGGTCCGTCAATCATGAGCAGGAAGGCCGGACTTTCTATTTCTTTCCCTGCGTCAAAGAAGACAAAGTGAAGCGTTCGGCATCGCGTGACTTGATCGAGAACATCTTCGGTGGCAACGCAGGCGGCCTCGTTTCTTATCTGTTGGAAACGGAGCGGATCTCGGCTGATGAGCTCGCGCAGATACGTGAGCAGATTGACCAGAAGCGTAAGAAATAGGAGAGAATTATGTTTGCATTTGCCTTAAACGCTCCTTCGGCATCATGGCTCTATGGGCTGATTGCGACTTGGTGGCTACAGTCGGCTTTGTTAATCGGTCTTGGTTTGCTCGCGGGCGCAATCGCTAGGCGATTAGGCGCGGCAACGCAATCGGTCATCTACCGAGCAACCCTATGTGGCGTACTGTTGTGTCCCGCATTCATGTTGTTGATGTCGGCAATCGGGACGAAGTATCTTCTGGTCGATCTACAACCGATATCGTCCGATGTTTCGGAATCAGCCGC
Organism: Planctomycetota bacterium; assembly: GCA_039025515.1. Classification (GTDB taxonomy): domain Bacteria; phylum Planctomycetota; class Planctomycetia; order Pirellulales; family Pirellulaceae; genus Stieleria. The sequence continues at coordinate 8,006 of JBCCOI010000253.1, read as the reverse complement.
CTACTCTGTGGCCCCAAGTGGAGGGACTCCGCTTGATGATCAGGGCACTCTGGATGATACAGAACGTGAGGATAGAAGTACGTTCGTCAATCCAACAGACGTAGATCGGTTTTCTTCGGAGCGACTTGATAAGTCTTCACTGATAACAAGTCATCAAACGCCCTTCAGAACGGAGAGTCAACAAAACGCCGAAGGTGCCGCTCCCAAGTCTGGTTCTTTTCCAGCTTCAACTTCGGTAGCGGTTGATGATCGAACGATCGTTCCACGAGTCATTCCGATGGCAATTATTGGTTGGCTTGCGGGAGTGCTCGTGCTGTTCGCCAAAATGACAGGGGAGTTTGTCAACCTTGGTCGACTACGTTTTCGATCGGGAGCTGCTGACGGGCTTGCCGAGCAGCGTTGCCATGAAATCGCAGCCCAATTGGGCGTGGAGCCACCGTGCGTGCGAGTCTCGCCCTTCTTAAGCAGTCCGTGCTTAGTCGGGCATTGGAGTCCGACGGTTTATCTTCCAGAAGAGACCCCGGCGACATCGTACCGCGAGGTCTTTCTGCATGAGTTGGCTCATCTCGACAGATCAGACTGGCTGTGGAGCGTGATTGGCCGGGCGATGCGTGTCTTGCTTTGGGTGCAGCCTTTGGCGTGGGTGCTCGTTCGAAAAACAGCAATCTCAGCGGAGGAGGTTTGCGACGACTATGTGCTGAAGTATGGCGGCAACCGCGAAGGTTACGTCGAAAGATTGCTTGAGATCGCTGAATCCAGACTCCCTAGGCAACCAATCGCGGGCGTCGCCATGGTGTCATTTCAGTCGACTCTTTCAAGCCGCGCCAGGCGAATCTTGGATCATTCACGAAAGCTGTCGACAAGTGCCGGCTCCCGTTTCGCGGCAATCACACTCTTATCCATGATGGTCGCCTCCGCTTTCATCGGGCTGTTGCAGGTGGGAAACTCTCGCGCGGGCGAAACGGTTGCGGAGTTCAAACCGCCAAAGGCCGTCGATGAAAAACGAGACGGCACGAGTACTTCTCCGGCGAGCGATCCGTTCGGCGGTCCCCAACAAGCAACCCCCGAGGCACGGCGTCTGACGCCTGACAAGAATGCAAAGGAAATCCGAGGCCGGGTCATTGATCCGAAGGGCAATCCTGTGGCGGGAGCTCGTTTGATCTTGGAACGCAACCAAGACCATGTTCACGCGACAGGCTTCAAGCATGAGATCGATGTGATCGATGAATCCGTATCGTCGGAAGATGGATCATTCACGTTAGATCCAGGAAGAAACGGACGGGTGGGTGGAACGCAAATCGTTGCCTCGGCGAGGGGTTTTGGTTTGGCAGTCGATTTGAGTTTTAAGGAAGGTGAATCGCCGACGATCACGTTGCCAGAAGATGTTCCTGTTGAAGGCCGCATCCTGAACACCGAGGGGCAGCCTGTTTCGGGAGTCACGGTCTCGGTTTTGAAAGTTATTCCCGCGACGAGCAACGCCGACGTGGTCAAGTGGATCAATAATCGCCGGCCCGAGCTCTTTGAAGAATCGAATCGGCGCATCGGTTTTCTGGATGATGACCGGCTCATTCGCGCAACGGTCTTCCCCGGTCGTGGAACGGTTCATTCCGAATGTAGCTTGATGCCGGTTCGTTCGGTCGTTTCGGATGAGAAGGGTCGGTTTCGACTCTCCGGCTTCGGAATCAATCGGAGACTGCTGTTGCAGCTTGCCGGACCATCAATCGTTCATGAATGCGTTCACGTCGTCACGCGTGAGATGCCCGCGTTCAAAGCATTCCATCGGTCGGATTCTCGCCTTGGCTTGGTCAGTTTCACGCACCACGGTGCGAACTGCAACTTGATCACTCGTCCCTCACAGCCGATCGTGGGAAGGATCGTTGACGCGGAGACCGATGATCCGATCGTGGGCGGGAGGGTAGCCATCACGAAATATGGCGAAATGCGTTACTCGTCGAGCCGGGGGTACGTCTTTACGGAAACAGATCGAACTGGCGTTTTTCGGTTCGAGGATGTTCCAACGGGCGGTGGGCATGAGGTCCGCTTCCTTGCAACCGAAAAATCACCGTATTTCTCAACGAAGATCGAGTTGCCGAAAACGAACGGCTCGGGCCCGCAAGAGTGCGAAATGAGACTCACGAAAGCCAGATGGATTCGCGGGCGTGTGACGGATCGGGATGGTCAAGGAGTGCGAGCCATCGTTCAGTACTATCCCTATCGTTCCAATCCGGCGGCGGAGAAGTACCAAAATTTTGATCCGATCATTGCGGGTGCGGCGCCCAATAGCGATCTGAAGACAGACGCCGAAGGCAACTTTCGGATTCGTGCGATCCCGGGTAGAGGTGTGCTCGGTGCAAGGGTCAACGAAACAGGCAGGGAAGCCAAGTTTCTGTCAGATGTGTCGGCGGATTTGATCGAACGAATGGGAGGGAAACGCATGGGCAAGCTCTTCAACCCATGGACCCATGACTGGTTTCACGTGATGCGTGAAATTGACATTGCGCCGGATCAAAAGGAGTTGAATTTCGATCTGACAGTCACCCGCGGGCAGTCGCACACGATTTCCGTCCAAACTGAGAATGGTGATCCGATCGTAGGCGTCGATGTGCTCGGCCGAGTCTTCCCGCCGCAACTTGAAAAACAGCAATCTGCGAAGATCGAAGTGATTGGACTTTCGCCGGATGGGAAGAGACAGGTTGTGCTGATGCATCGAAAGCGGAAGCTGGGCCGAGCGTTCTGGATCACGTCGGAGAACCGACTCGAAAACATCCGTTTACAGCCTTGCGCGACTCTGTCGGGGCGGTTACTCGACGGCGATAAACAACCGGTCGCCAACGTCTCAGTGCGAGTAACTCCCATGCAGACGCAAGATAATTGGTCTCGCATCCTGGCCGAAACCAAAACAGACTCGGACGGTGCATTCACGGTACTCTTGCCGCCGGGAGTGTCTTATCGAGTGTGGCACTTCAGCGGTCGCGGGCCTAACTTTGACGTCCAAGTCACGCCGGAGGCCAATGCGACTTATGACGTTGGTGACTTGAGGAACGGAGACAAACTTGATGAGCAAGAGGTCGCTGGTCGGCGTACTGCGAGTGCAAGGGCCGTTGCTGAAGAAACGCTTGTCGCGACGCATGAGCAGGAAGCCGCACCACTTGTCTTTGAGGGCCAGGTGTTAACGCCAAATGGAAAACCCGCAGCGGGTGCGTCGATTTTCCATACGGGTTGGGTCAGCCAACAAGAAAAGTTCGAGTCCTCGAAACCGGTCACCAAGGCCGACACCGAAGGCCAGTTTCGGTTTGAATTCACGGCATCGCCGCAAAACTATCAAGGTGGAATCATCATCGCAAACTTGGAGGGTTATGCTGTGTCATGGGCGATGGATTCGGCATTGGAAACAACCGGACGTTTACGTGGCGAACTTGAAAAGAGGCGCTCTTGGCTGCCAGCGATGAAAGCACTGCTGGAGCATGACTCGGGACCGATGCGCCTTGTTCCAGATGACGTAACCGTCAGTGGTCGGCTCGTCGATTTGGAGGGTCGCCCGGTTCAGCGTGCTACCGTTTCGGTTGAGGCGCTCCGCACCGGAATCGATGGAACGCTCCGTGAATGGGAAGAACGGGCTGCATCGCCCGCAGGCTACATTTCCACGTTGCAGAACACAACGCCGCGCTCTCTACATGGCACGACGCTAGCCGCGTTGATCCCCCCAGTCGAAACCGATCGCGAGGGCAGATTTGAGATCAAAGGAATTGGGAAAGACCGAATCGCGAAAGTCGTTGTGAGAGCACAGAACATCGAAGCAATCGTTTCATACGCGCGAACGAATAACGGCCCCAGGCGTGACATAGCAAGGGATGCGGGGACCGGTTATCGGACGCGACGCTACGATGGAACCGAGTTATCGTTGGTCGCGTCACCGGCAAAAGCGATCATCGGAAAGATTACCGATGCGAAGACGGGACAGCCGCTCGAAGGAATAACGCTCAGATCGTCAGAGTCGTACTCACAGACGGCGACTCCAAATGGCATTGTTCACTCAAGGTCTGGGAGTGACGAAGTTTTCGCCGTCACCGGCACGGATGGGAGCTATCGGTTGGATGGATTACCTCCAGGGCGCTACACGCCGATCCATGTTTCTTCGCCCAACGGCAGGTACATTCCACGGGAAATTCGAATGGACACTCGTGGAGAAGGAATCGAGCCTATTGAGAAAAACATAGAGTTGTCGAAGGGGATCTTGGTCACCGGTCGTATCGTCAATGCGAAGACGGGAAAGGGAGTCTCTGGATCTTTCCGATATCTCTCTGCCTCAAGGAATGGGTTGCAGCAATTCTCGTCGCGTGAATCCGTTGGACTATCGAACACTGATGGAATGTTTCGATGCAGTGTCCCTGGAGACGATGGATATCTTTGCTTTCAAGCATCGGAGTTCATCACCTACCCACTGGTCGATACTCCCAAGGCGACTGGCAAAGGCGTGGCCGTATTGCCTGGTTATCGAGAGTTCAACGCAGTGAAGAGAATCGTCGATGCTCGTGCGCGAAACGTCTTGCAATGGAATCTCTCGTTGACGCCGTTGTCAGTTATCACCGGCACTGCAATTCGAGCGGATGGAACGCAGCTATCGAATCTGCGATACGTCGGTCGGTCTCCGCAAAATGCACGCTGGACAATGAGCGACGACGGTCGTGTTGAAGTCATTGGAATCGAACCTGGGAAGTCGCGCAGGATCGTTGCGTATCATCCCAGGGAGAACTTGGTCGGCTACCTTGTGACCAACAATGGTCTGGCGAGTGGTTTTCGGTTAAGGACACGGCCTTGGGCCGTCTTGAAAGGGCGGGTCCTCGATGAGGACGGAGATCCGATCGGCGGCGCTCGAATCTATTCCGCATCAGGTGACAACCAAGTCTATGCAAGCCCGAGTGATGCGATGATGAATTCAGATTTTGCAAAACAGCCGTTGCCGCTGCCACCTACGGATGGACTAGGAAACGTCCAGCACCATACAGACGAAAAAGGGCGGTTTGAGCTGGTCGGAATGGTCCCTGGCTATTCCTACAACCTGGATGTAGCAGTGCCGCGAGATGAACCGACGCAGAATCCGATTCTGTTTCATGGAGTTTTGCTGAAGCCGGGCGAAACGCGTGATCTTGGCGATGTGGTTTTACAGAAACGACGATAGGAACACGCAATCAGCGAGTCGTTGGGCTGCGATGTTGTGGGTGTTGACATGACGGTATTCGACTCGCATTGGCGTAGATACGAACCCTCGTCTTCGATGCCATGGACTCTTGCCAGGGCGAAGCACCTTTATCGCCGCGCCGGCTTCGGAGCGACTTGGTCGGAATTGAAGCGATCGCTCCAAGACGGTGCTCAAGAATCTGTGTCACGTATGCTTGCCGGTCGCGCGAGACACTACGCAGTGCCCGAAGATTTCGAGGACGTCTCCGCGATCATTCGTGATGCAGCGGTTAACAGCAATGACCCCGAGCGGCTCAAAGCGTGGTGGTTGTATCGCATGCTGTTTACCAATGATCCACTCGGTGAACAGCTAACGTTGATGTGGCACAACCATTTTGCGACCAGCAATCTGAAGGTTCGTAGCCTATCGATGATGTGCGAACAGAATGAGCTGTTCCGTCGCCATTCAAGAGGCAGCTTCGGAGAGCTTCTTCAGAGTGTGCTGCATGATCGGGCAATGTTGTCGTGGTTGGATGCGGACTCGAATCGCAAGCAGCATCCCAATGAGAATCTAGCGCGAGAATTAATGGAGCTTTTTACTCTGGGCGTTGGCAAATACACCGAAAAAGACGTCCGCGAGTCGGCTCGTGCCCTTACAGGTTGGTCGGTGAAAAACGGCCGGACGGTCTTGCGTATGCAACACCATGACGCCGGGCATAAGACCGTTCTCGGGAAGCAGGGTATGCTCGGGCTCGAGGATCTAACGGCAATTTTGATCGACGAACCTGCCACCTGGAAGCGACTCGCGTGGAGGCTGTGCGATCACTTCCTAGGGGAAGGCGTTCCTGATGAAGCAATCGATGCGTTAGCGGTTGGACTGCGCGAACACGACTTGGAGATTGGATGGGCCGTCGAGACGATTCTTCGTAGCGAGTTTTTCTTTCGCGGGTCATTGCATGGCTCGCAAGTCCGCAGTCCCGTCAGTCACGTCGTAGGCACTGTGCGCTCGTTGCAGCTACTGGATTCACCGCCAAGCACGCTTCGGCTTGCCATCTGGTGCGCACGTCTCGGGCAGGACCTTTTTTATCCACCGAACGTCGGCGGATGGGATGGCGGTCGCGCGTGGCTGACAACCAGAACGATTGTTGCGCGATCAAACTTTGCGGCTGATTTGGTTCAAGGACGCCTGTGGTCTCCAGCGGAAAGGCCCAGATTTCATCAACTCCGGCAAACGCTGCTGGAAGATCATGGCTCGCTTGCCCAGCTTCTTCTCTGTGAGAACGAAGAGCTGAAAGAGAATACAGCCCCGTCAGCGGATGTTGGCAGAGAGATTCAATCGCTACTCAGTCAACCAAATGCTTTCTTGAACTAGGTGAGAATTGGTGAATTGCATGAAGAATCGACGTCAGTTACTCAAGCGTTCGGCAGTACTGTCTCTGACACCAACGCTACCAAGTTTCCTAGCGAGATCGGCCTTCGCAAGCCAAGGTCAACGCGACGGGCGGATTCTGGTCATCATCCAGCTGACCGGTGGAAACGATGGAATCAACACCGTCGTTCCATTTAAAGATGAAGGATATGCGAAACACCGTCGCGAATTGGGCCTACCCGAACACCGGTTGATCAAGCTAGGTGGCGACCTTGCGTTTCATCCTCGGCTTCGAGCCGCAGGTGAGCTGTTCTCGGAAGATCGACTTTCGGTTGTGCATGCGGTCGGCTACCCAAATCCGAATCGGTCGCATTTCGAGAGCATGGATATCTGGCATACGGCACGATTGTCTGCGGACGAACGCAAGATTGGTCGGGGATGGTTGGGCGAAGCGGTGAGCTCGAATGATTTGGTTGGTTTGTCACAGGCGGTTCATGTGGGTGACGATCCGCTGCCGGTTGCGCTTCGAGGGCGCCGGTGCTCTGCGACGTCGCTGGCAAGTCTCGAGGACTTGAAGCTCAATACACCCGAAGCGATCGGCGATCCAATTCCGGAGCGGCGTCAGACCGGGCTCCAAGATTTCGTCAGACAAAGCGTTAGGAGTGCCTATGCAACGGCCGAGGAAATCATGCAAAATACAAGAGCAGATGCTTCGGTTCGCTATCCAACGTCAAAGCTGGCAGAACGATTGAGATTGGTCTCGCAGATGATCAAGTCTGGTTCCGAGAGTCGAATCTACTACACCTCGCAACGTGGTTATGACACGCATGCGTCTCAAAGCTTGGTTCACGCCAATTTGCTAGGGACGTTGTCGAGTTCGCTTAAGGCATTCATGGACGACATGCGGGAATCGGGCTTGGAGGATCGAGTGTTGGTGATGGCATTCAGCGAGTTTGGGCGCCGCGTTGCCGAGAACGCCTCCGGTGGCACCGACCACGGAACTGCCGGGCCAGTGCTTTTGGCCGGCAAGAATCTGGCGGACCGACAGTACGGTCAGATGCCCTCACTGATGAATCTCGAATCGGGAGACCTGAGGTATGCCTGCGATTTTCGAGACCTCTACGCGGGAATCCTTCAGGGCTGGCTGGATTGGGAATTGCCGTTATGCCTGCACGGTTTTGAAATGGATCGTCTATTCGATTGAACCTCGCTGAAGGACAAGTTCTCTTGACGAATTGGGTTGATCCCGTCTGACGAACGGGAAGGATCAATTATTTCATGCCGGGAACGCGTAACACGTGGTCTCGGATTCGGCCCGGTTCAGTATGGAGTGCTTCATGAGCGAAGTTTCGGTTTCCGATGATGCCGCCGTTTGGCTCCGCCAAGCGTTGGCTGGAGATCCGTCCAGCCTAGAGAAATTGCTCGAATGGTATCACGGATACCTGATCGTCCTTTCACG
>JBCCOI010000252.1:0-10029 GCA_039025515.1 Planctomycetota bacterium | reverse complement strand
GCCGGACGACAGTTCGCCGGCCGTTGGGAAGTCAATTTCTCGGCATCTGAAGATCCGGCCGTCGGTCTCTTTCGCGTCACAAAAGATGGCCACCTGGAAGGTACTTTCCTGACAACCACTGGCGATTATCGCTTTCTTTCTGGAACAGCCGAGGGCTCGCGGATGTATCTGAGCTGCTTCGACGGGGCGCACGCGTTCGCGTTCAAAGCTGATTTAAATGATAGTGGTCGGCTGGAGGGAGACTTTTGGTCCGCGAACACTTGGCATGAAACCTTTACAGCAACACGCAATGAGCACGCTTCGCTTCCAGACAGTTTTCGACAAACGCTAATCAACCAAGAAGTGAAACTGTCCGAATTCGAGTTCCCGGATGTCAATGGTCGGCCGATCAATCTCGATTCGCCCTCATTTCGAGGGAAGCCACGACTGATCTACATCTTTGGAAGCTGGTGTCCCAATTGTCATGACGCCGCAGCGTATCTTTCCAAGCTGGAGAAAGAGTACGCCGGTCGCGGGCTTTCCATTCTTGGGCTAGCCTTTGAACTCACCGGAGACTTTGAACGTGACGCAGAGCAAGTCAAGCGGTATCTGGAAAGGCACAATTGCAGCTATCCCGTTCTGATTGCCGGCACCGCTGACAAGGAGAAAGCGAGTAAAACGTTTCCGTTACTTGATCGCGTTCGCTCCTATCCAACGACAATTTTTATCGATCGCTCTGGAAAGGTCACCGCAGTTCACACGGGGTTTTCCGGTCCGGCAACTGGCGAAGCGTTTGTCGAGCTGCAACAGGAATTTGAAAGTCAAATCGAGTCTCTGCTAGATAATTAGCAGAACATTCGAATGTCAAAAGCGAGAGGAGGAAGCAGTGATAGGTATGACAGGAGGGAGCCGAGCACACCATCAACCTCGACTCGGTACCAAAGTGATGGGAGGCATAGTCTTTTGTGCAATTGGAATGGCCATTCCGACTTGTCTTTTACAAGCTGACAACAGCCAACCAGTTTTAAAGAAAATCGACTCGGATGATCTGTGCTTCACTGAGCAACCGCCAGTATCGCAGCACAATGAGGATTCGACAAACAACCATCCGAACACCGATCTCACCAACCGAAACAGGAAGACCAGGACGACTGCGAGAGGCACAACTCGCCAAGACGCCCAGCGCGCAACAGTCTTTGGTCGAGTATTTGATGCCGATGGCAACCCCGTCGCTGAAGCATCCGTCCTCGTTGACAAGTTTCTGAAGTCAACGGGCCGGGTTTCCAAGATCTTCCGGACCAATGAGACTGGTGATTTCCGATTAGAGTTTGACAATGATGAGAGCTACACAGATAGCTCTGTCTTGTGGATTCATGGAGAAGGACACGGCGTTCGAGCGCTCTTGCTCGACAGGCTTTTCGAAGATGCAAACCACGCCGAAGGACTCGAAATACGCCTACCGCGATCGGACATGAGTACGTTTCGGATTCTTGATCCCAACGGAGCTCCCGTCGCGGGAGCGATGGTCGTCCCGTCTGTGATTGATTTGCACTGTGTTCGGCTCATCAAGGGAGAAGCTGCGATCGACGAGTCACCTGGAGTCAGCGGAACAGCGCCGGATGAGCTGCTCCCGATTATTGGGCGCAGAACGAATGACGATGGTATTGTTGAATTGGACAGCGTTCCACCACGGTCCTTCTCCGGAATCGATGTACTGACGAAAGCACATGGGACACAAGTATTCTCGGTTTACGGGACGACTCCGACGTTTCGACTTCGCAAGACAGGAGAGATTCGTGGCAAAGTATTGATCGACACGCCGGAAGCGGCGGAAGGAACATTGTTCTTGATTGAAACGAATGCTTTCGGCGCTCCTAATGGGCGAGGCCGTGCCTTTGTTGAACTGGATCGAAATGGTGAATTTCATGTTCCATCCATTGCCGAAGGCGGACGACTATCTGTTGCGGCTATTTGGGATGATCAGAAGGAGCTTCATCCGCGTTTGGACCCGAATGGATTCCTCAAAGTCGTTGCCGGCGAAGTCCTTGAATTGGAGATTAATACTTGCAGGCCTGTCATCGTAAACGGCTCCGTTCTTACGGAAGATACGCGTGAGCCTGTCCGCGGCGCCGTTGTTTACTTGAATTGCTTAAGTAGCCCTATCAATGGAGTGCGGGCCACCACGGATCGAGAGGGTCGTTTCACTCTGCCGATCGCACCTGGGACGTCGCTGCAAAGCGTCGTAAGTTTTGGTGAAAATCCAAGCCTTAAAGAGAAATACGATTACCCCAGACTAGAGAAAATCACCATTGCCGACGATATCGAGGATCTCGAACTCGCGCCGTTTCTGTTGCCGAGAAAACAGATCGTCAACGGAGTACTCCTCGACTCGCAGAGCAAACCGTTAGCCGGGAAGACCATCATTTTTCAGCACATTGAGTTCGAGTACATAAAAAGTCGAGCAGTTACTAATTCAAGTGGAGAGTTTTCGGTCGGAGTTTCCGAGTGGAAGATTATCAATAGCAGTACGTCAATTTCGAATCGCTACAAATGGCTGATTTTGGATCAAGAAATCATACAACGCGGAACTCAAGTACTGGAAACCAAACCCCTAACTGTGAAAAAAATCGGTCCCAATCGGCTTGTTCTTCAAGCAATCACGCCATGATCGTCCTAAGGCGTCGAAATGTTTGATGATCCCCAGTGAACACACTCCTCAAAGTCCCCTCGCTGCGTGTTGTATTTTCCGACAACAGAACCGGCTAACTGAACAATCAGATATTCATCGATCATGTGTGGCGGTTCTAGCAGTTTGCAATAGGTTCGATTCTCGATTCAGTTTATTTAACGAAGAAGCATTGATCGGCGCGTTTCAACAGTCCGACGTATGATCGGTGTGAACGCTTGCGGATGCCACGATGAGTCCCAACGTTTGCGACTTCGTCGCCTAGCCCGCACACGCAGGAAACTGACCGACCGTTCGTCAGGGGCTCGTGACTCCAGTGACAAGTGAGAACGAAACCTACCTGCCAACACCGACCTTCTCCCAAACTGGACTCAAGAACCTCAAGGGATTTTTCTCGGCCGTTGGGTTTGATTTTGAACCCTCGATCCAATAGATTTTTTTGATGATACTTTGATAGAGTCCTTCATTTCCGTCGATCGATTCAAGCCTGTTTCCGTCTCGCCGAGTGACGATGAAATGATGGTTTCTGCCGGGGAGATAGCCGACATCACCGGCGTCCATTTGGTCGAGTGAAACCGGACGATACACCGCTTCCTTCAAAATCTTCCCGGTGAATTTGTCACGTGTTTCAAGCCCTTTGACCGCGTAGGGCCAGTCTCCGATCTTCAGTCCGGCCATCTTGTGCACATGCATCGCAAAGATGCCACACCAAGAGACAATGTCCTTATTGTTTCTTTCCTTGTCGGATGGCGTTGGATTCGTCTTGTACATGGTCTCCGCCTCATCGGTCAGGGTCAGACATTTTGCGGCGCCCGGATGCCCAACGGATGCGAAGATTTCCGAGAGCTTTGCTCCACCCTGTCGATGATCGGCTTTTCCGACTGTCGTGCGGTATTTTGCGGCAATGCGCTGGCTGCCTGGTGGAGGAAGTTTTCCGCTCTTTTTGTTTGATGGATGTGGCGTTGGTGACCAGCCGAACAATAACTCGAGGATTTGGGCGATTTCAACAATGCGGTCGCGGGCGTGCTGAATGCTCTCAGGAGGAGGAAGCGCCTTGCCGAGCTGATCAATAAGGTCATAGATGTCAACAAGCGCCCCGTGTGTCTGGTCACCAACCATTCCGTCAACCTGCAAGCGTCGTTGAGTCTGAAACTCCATCACTCTGCGACGGGTCTTTACGCCGAATATCGAATCAACTGACAATGCTTGCAGCGTTGATTTGGCTTCATTGAGTGCTTGCTGCAGTAAAGCCACAGCATCCCCTCGAGAACCAATTTTTAGAAGAGCTCTTTGCATCTGAAATCTTATGGCTAGCGGAATCCAGTCTTCTCCACTCCCCTTGATGCCACGCACCTTCGTTTTCGAAACAACAAAAAACACAGTTGTTCGATCTTTTCCCTTACGGCGTATCGACTGGAACCAAAGCGATCTCATCGATTCCCAAGGCAAATCCAGCGGAGAACTCGGATTTACCGATCACGTCGAACGAGATTTCATTTTTGCCGGCGGAAAGATGAATGAACCCGCAATGAACGGGACCGCTGTTCACTTCACTTCGCCGTGGAGGTCCGAAATTAAATCCATCGATGGGATCTCCAACCGACTCGCCATTGTGGATCACCTTGAAGCGGCAAGCGTCAAACGACTTAGTAAATCGTGCGAGCAGCTCGAAGTCTCCTACGGAATCCGTCTCAATTTCGATTACTAAAGAGCTGCCGGGACTCTCAGGCTCAAACCTAGCTTCCGCATTACCAATCCACGCCGGACCGAACGCATGCGTCCTTCGTGTCCGAAGCCTGCCTCGGCTGATTCGAGCGTGATTTTTAATCCCTGAGTGATCGAAAACGATTCCTTGGGCCACCCTTCGTTGCCAAGCGTCACATGATGACAAAGCACGCGACGCCAAGGGCGCGGAGTCAACGAGTTGGTTCCAAACTCGTCGATCCTCCACGCTCAGCCGACCACCTGCCTGCTGCCACTCATACCATTGCTCCGCGTCACATCGGGCTCGGCTCGCCTCGGCGTGTCGTCCGGCCTGATTGAAGATGATCGATGACATCAAAAGTTCCTTCGCAGTGGGACGCATCCAGTTGGCACGGCGAGTCGAGAAAAGCACATCTTCGGCCTCCTCAAACTTCCCGAGTACGATCAGAGCCTTTGCGAGCCACTGCCAGCACGCATGATTGCTTTCGTCGGACTCAGTCGCTCGCCGAGCCATTCGCAGGGATTGATCAACGTCATCCTCTTCAAACGCTTTTGATAGCTGAAAGTCAGCCTCGCATGACTGTCGTTGTGCTATGTGAACATCAATCGTTTGGCCCAATAATTCAAGAAGTTCATCGTGCAGCCGCATGAGATGAACGGGTGGCTGAGTCATTGAAGAGATCACCGCATCTAACTGACGGTGAAACTGTTCCGCTCTTTGGCTCCTTCCTAAACGAAATTCCGCCAATCCGCTGAGCACGAGATAGTAGCCATAATCGGACTCGGATCGATACCAGGTATTCGATTTCCTGAGCGTCTCAATGCATGCTTTATTGTCCCCGCTTCGATAGTGTGCGAGGGCCAAGTTGACTCGACACTTTATTCTAGGAGACTTCTGCACGAGTTCCCTGCCGATCTCGACTGCCAGCTCTGGATCAACTGGTTGCTTGGTCGGATAGTTTGCCAACGCCCAAACCGCGATTTCCATTGCTTGGGAAGACTGGTATCCCTTCATCGCGTTCTCATGGATTCGATCAGTGTATTTAGCAACAATCTCCTCTCTTCCTGCTTGATCTGCGGCTTTGATCAGATGGAATTGAGCTGACGCAAGTCGGCCTTCGCGTTGCAGCACATCACTTGACAGGCTAGCCTCACTTTCGTTCTGTCGTATTGCCTCTAATTCCTCGACACTTTTTTGTCGATAAAAGACGACGGAGTCCCAAAGCCTTTTTAACGTGCGTTCACGTCCCTTCGACCTGTCAGCCGCCATTTCCATTGCACATCGACGACCATGTCGCTCTGCAATCTTCAGATAAGTATTGGCTCTTTTCTGATGAGTGATCGAGATTGGCTCGTTTTCTACAACCGATTGCGAACTCCATGTCTTGATGCGGTGAGACCACAGCGACGTGAGACGCCCCGATTCGAAATCAAATGCAACTTTCGGCGTCATTGAATTGGCAAAGATCACCCCGTCGAGTACCAACGACTGAGCGCCGCTCTCGGTATCCCAAAGCCGCACTACGTGGTCTTTTCCCGCCGAAGCGATCCTTGCCCCGTCAAATGAGAATGCAATTCCCGTTGTCGGAATCCCAGACGCGAATTGGCATAACTGCGTCGGCAATTCATGGACGCGATCATGAATCGCCCAAATTGAAATGCCGGCATTGCTGGCCGTCGCGAGTCGTTTGCCGTCCGGATCAAACGAAATCGCAACGGGTACGTCACCCACCGATTCGGAGACCGTTCGGCAATCAAGCTGATCGATATCGATCACGCAAAAAGCACCTTCAGCGTCCAATGATGCAGCGAGTCTTCCGGAAGGATGAATGGAAACGTCATGAATGGGTGATTCATGAACTGCAACCGATCCCAAAGGTTGACCTGTTGAAAGTCGCCAAACGTGCAAGCGTCCCTGGTGATCTGCGCTAACGACGATATCCTTTGTTGGTAGGACTTTCGCCGCCGAAACAGGCGAATCGTGCGTAAGCCTCAAGACTTCCAACTGCTGGTCGATACTCCAGATTCTGGCGGTCTTATCTTCGCTCGCAGTCACCAAGTACTTTCCGTCTTTGTCGACCGCGATCTGCGATAGAGGTTCTGTATGTCCCAAAAACCTGTGTTTTACTCTTCCACTTCCGACGTCGAGTTGCACGACAACATGTTGTTCCGTTCGGTTACTGCGACTTCGATCACGGCCGGCAACAAACACCGAACCTCCACCAGATTCGATGGCGATATCCACCGTGTCGGTCAATTCGGGAATTGACGCATTTTCAAAGTACTGATCACTGCGCAGTTCCCAAACTCGGACGCTGTCGCCAAGACCGCAAGCAACCTCGTTTCGAAAGGGATGAAACGCAACCGCGGATGCTCGTCCCAGCTGCCCCTGGAAGCGGAACAGTCTTCGTCCTCGGTGCCGATCGAGAATGTGAAGTGAACCGTCTTCACACGCGAGCGCGACGTGCGTCCCGTCGGGATTGTAGACACAGTCGAAGATTGCCAAGTCTTCATCGATTTCGTCAAACACCCGCGTTTGCGGTGGGGTCTTCGCGAGATCCCAAGTAGATCGGACACCCCCATAGCCACAGGCGGTCATCTCCAAGCCATCCGGACTGATTGCAACGGAACGCACGTCATGCTTGTATCGTCCCCGCATTTGCATCTCGTCTGCTTCGAGATCGAAAAGACAAACCAAACGATCGCGACTGGAAGAGCCGAGGAGTTTTCCGTCGGGGCTATAGGCGAGCGATGTTACGAGGTCCGCATGTCCACGATACGAGTGCTCTCGCTGAAGTGTCGGCAGCGAGAACAGATCAACCCTTCCACTGCCAGTCCCAACGGCGATCTGCTCTCCATCCGGGCGAAATTGAACGCAATAGGCATGCTGAACCATCGGCAACACTGCGACCTTCCGAAAGCTATAAGCGTCCCAGAGGCTTACCGTTTCCTCATCAGATTGCTTCAAGCAACAGACCGCAAAGAGATTCCCGTCGGGGCTGAAGTCAATCCCCATCACAGGCCCAGGCACCTCGCTTAGCGTTGCGAGTCTTTTATTTTCCTCCGCATCCCAAACGATGATCTCGCCCGGCTCCGAGTAGCTTGCACTCGCCGACAGGAGCAGTCGCCCGTCGGGGCTGTACACTAAATCGGAGATCCTTTTTGTGTGTCCGGCGAGGGTCGTCAGTTCACCCCGGCAACCGTGATCGAGATAGTCCCATTCCCATTGACGAAACTGTTCTGAACAAGTCTCCAATGAACTTCTCGCGCTGCTTGCGTCCCCCATCCGAAGAGACTGATGGGCCAGAGCTATCTGGCTGAGGTACAGATTGAACTCCGCGGTCTCACGTGCTGCTCGGTGAGCGGACTCGCCGCGAAGCGCTCTGCGTGTCTGTGCAATCACTCCGAATATGCCGACCATTGTTACCAAAACAATTGCACCCAACAAAGTTGCAATCGCGGGTCGACGCTTGGTCCAAAGCGTTGCTCGCTCGATCAACCCGACGGGGCGAGCACCGACGGGTTGATGGCTCAGAAATGCGGAGAGATCGGTAGCCAACTCGTCTGCGGTTACGTACCGACGGTGAATTTCTTTTTGTAAGCACTTCAAACAGACCGTAACCAAGTCTCGAGGTAATTCCGGTACAAGCTTGAGAGGTGACAACGGTTCCGACTGGCAGATTTTCTGGAATGTCTCAACGACGGTTTCGCCACGAAACGGTGGACGCCCCGTCAGCATTTCGTACAGAACGACTCCCAACGCGTAGATGTCCGCTGCGACGCCGACTTCATCTCGTTTTCCATTGATTTGTTCTGGAGCCATATAGGCGGGTGTTCCAAGAATCGCCCCGGTTTGCGTCACTTGGGAATCTGCGTTCCCCTCTTCCGTCTCAAAGTCAAAAAGCTTTGCCAGCCCGAAGTCGCTAACCTTGGGAGTACCGTCTTGTTCGAGAAGAATATTGGCCGGCTTCAAATCCCGATGAATCACTCCTTGACGGTGTGAGTAATCAATTGCCATAGCGACATCAAACAGTAGGCGAGCCGCCGTGTGGGCGTCGATTTCTTGATCCTTGATCCGTTGTCCCAAGGTGCCACCGGATACAAACGCCATGGTAAAAAACGGGCCGGTCGCAGCCTCGTCCACTTGATAGATCGGGACGATGTTTGGATGGCTCAATTGTGCCGCGAGACGGGCTTCGCGCAACAACCGCTTTCGCTGTCCAGTAGTGTCGAGCGAAATCTGAATCTCCTTCAACGCAACGTTTCGTTGCATCGTCTGGTCTCTCGCCAAATAGACGACTCCCATTCCGCCGCGACCGATCTCCCTGAGAAGTTGAAACTCGCCGATTCTCCGCTCGGAAAACTCTGTCAACGTGTTTGAATTCGGTGGTTCCGTTCGTGTGTCACCTTCCTCCTGAAAATCGTTCTCGGGCTCTTCTTGGTCAAATGCCTCGTAAATTTTAAGAAGACGTTCAATGCGTCCTCCGAATGTCGGAAACCGTTCGGCATACTCGTGCGTTGCCGGGCTCTCGCCGCGCTCTTCCCTGGCGACGAATTCTGCGAGAATCAGCTCGAGGACGGGTTCGACATCACCCGCAAAATTCGGGTGCTCAATGAGAACCTGTTCCACCGCTCGAGTTTCCCCGACCCGGACACGGCGTGAAACTTCCGAACAGGCAAGCCGCAGTACTCTTTCGGATTCATGCATCATCCACTTTCACTCGCTTTCACTTCAGGCGGACACTCTCCCATCAATGTACAATGCCAAGGGCAGCAATAACGAAACAACAATCATTAAAACTTGTCGCGAATGTCAGCTGATTCGCCTTCTTTTGAAGACTTAGTCGCCCGCTGTCGCCGTGGAGACGCGGACGCCATGCGACGGCTGGCCGAAGGCTACGAATGCGAGCTACGTATCGTGGCAAAAGCACACGTGGGCGTCGCACTGCAACCATACATCGACTCGACCGATCTGGTGCAATCGGTTCATCGAAGCCTGCTGGTCGGACTTCGCAACGACCGATTCAGTATTGAAACTCCTGAGCAGTTGGTCGGCTTGGCATTGACCATCGTACGGAGAAAAGCTGCAAGGCATTGGCGTCGGCTTCGTCGACAGCAACGACTGAGCGGCGGACACGATGGTTCCGCGATCTTGGCCGACTTATTGATCGATCGTGGAACACAGTTCGATGAGCCGAGCCTCCAAGCAAGTCGACGGGAAACGCTGGAGCGAACGTTGAGAGATCTGGATGACTCCGACAGATCGATGATTGAGCTTCGGTTGTTGGGATACAGCACGGTCGACGCGGCATCGCAGCTTGGCCTCAATGCAGACGTCACGCGTGTCAGGTTGAGCCGCCTAAGAAAGAAGCTTCGTCAATCGGGCGTAGATGAAGATCTTTTCTGAAAAACTATCAATCCATGAACCAGGACATCACGCAGAGAGGGTCCCACCGGAAAACAAACACGGTCCCTGCGATGATCAGAAACGTAGTCGCCGCATAAACCAGGCGTGGAACAAGCGATACGCCTGCTGACGCTAACTGCATTGCCGGGCCCAGAATCGCGATGACCGGAGCGGAAACGAGCGCAAGGCCCGATAGCAGATACGTGACGCTCACCAGGGGACCAACTTGACTCGGATCATCCAGAGAGGGACG